>NZ_JCAUBA010000015.1:0-177004 GCF_059692235.1 Paenibacillus sp. J2R1T-4
GCCCTCTAAATATCTCAATACGGCCCTTAGTTTTATTTCCAAAGTATACTTGGACATAAAAACTGCACCTCCAATTGTTAGATGTGTCTAACAATTGGGGTGCAGCTCATACTGGACGGTCCTTGTTGTTGGATATCAGTATGAAATTCTAATATTTCCTACCCCTACCATGTTACCCATGGTTTTGATCCCGGCACCTCTCGCAACATCTCCAGGATCGGAACCGTGTAAGCAAACAGAATCAGCACCACAACGATTCCTACCCATAGCTTCCAGTTCTCCAGAATAGCAGGTGTACGCTGTGCATCCTCAGCCACCTCGGCCAATTGAAACTCTTCTTCCTGCTTAACATCCTTCTCAGCGAAGAATGCGAGCTCCAGGATTACATAGATGATTAGCAAAATGCCAAAGAACAGGATCGCTCCGCCAATACCCAACACACGATTCAATGGAATCCAGGATAACGCATCCAGATTGCCACCGTAGGTAGTGTAAGCTGTCCGACGCGGGGCGCCAAGCAATCCCACTGTGTGCATCGCTCCAGACATCAGGAACATCCCGATTACCCAGATCCAAGTTTGCACGATTCCCAATTTGTTCATGACCGGCGTCAGCTTTCTCCCGCTGAGCAGGGGAACCAACCAATATATAATACCGAAGAAGGTTAGTGCTACGCTTGTAGCTACTGTCAGATGGAAATGACCCGTTACCCATAAAGTGTTATGCACGACTTGATTCATTTGGTTGCTCGCATTGACTATCCCCCCTGCTCCCGCCGGGATGAAGATCACCATGCCCATGAAGGGTGCGAAGAATCGCACATCCTTCCAAGGAAGCTTGCGGAACCAGCCGAACAAGCCTTTCGCGCCTTTGGCTCGCCCGCTTAATTCCAGCATCGCGAACAACGAGAATGCAGTCATAAGCGAAGGGATTACGACCATGAAGGTCAGGACAACTTGAACGAATTTCCATACTGGTGATATTCCCGGCTCGGTTAATTGATGATGGAAGCCTACCGGGATCGAGAACAGCAGCAGCAGAATGAAGGATAATCTCGCCAAAGAGTCACTGAATACTTTACCGCCGATCAGCTTCGGAATGATCACATACCAGCATATATAGGTAGGCAGCAGCCAGAAGTATACCAAGGGATGTCCGAAATACCAGAACAACGAACGGGTTAACATTACATTAATTGTAGGAACCCAGCCCATCGACCAAGGCAACAACAGGAGCAATACTTCCGCAGCGACGCCAAGGGTTGCAATTAGCCACATCGTCATTGTGACAACAGCCATGAATAAGAACAGAGGGGAAGACTTACCTGGATTATTCTTTCTCCATTTTCCATATTGAACGAATAAAGCAACCCCACTAACCCAGCTTCCGACAATAACTAGCGTTAGTCCGATATAAAAGAATGGAGAAGCTTTCAAAGGCGCATAGAATGTGTACAGCACAGTCGCTTCGTTCAGTAAAATCATTACAACCGTAATGGCTGTGCCTGCTGCCATAAGGATGAAACCCCACCAGCTTGCCTTACGCACACCTGGACGCATCGCTCCCCCGGTCGTGTAAGCAGCACCCGCATATAGAAATCCTATGATAAAAAACGTTGTGAACACCAGCGCCATTAATACGCCGTGTGCTGTCAAGAGCTGGTAATAACCGATTCCCGCCGGAAGCTGAAAATTACCGCCCTTCACCATTCCTTGCAGCAGCCCTGCGATTCCGCCCACTAGAAGAGCTCCAAACGCAAACAAAATGTGCGTAATGGAGAGGATAGAATCCTTCCGGTCTATTCTAATTTTGGAGGCTCCAGCTTCATTGTGTTTCATGGCCAACCCGCCTTTCGCAATATGCCCTATCGGGATTTACATAAAATGTTGTACTGATCTATACCACCGTGATGGTCGTCGCCATGAACTCATGACCCGTACCGCAATATTCGTTGCATAGCACCAGATAAGTGCCTGGTTTCGTAAATTTATGTGTGATGTGGTTCACCTCACCTGGAACAACCATTGCATTGACGTTCGTTCCGACGATCTGAAACCCATGCACCACATCCGGACTAGTAATGGAGAAATGGACAGTGGACCCTGCAGGGACGGTCATTTTCGCAGGTAAGTAAGAGAACACTTTACCTACCATTATGGCTTCGTACTCTTTTTCGCCAATTTTCGTAAGACCCGGTTTGTTGAACGGTGCTATTTGCTCTACCTTCTCTGGATCAACCTGTGTATGATGGTGTCCAGGAGGAGCCGATCCCTGAGCAAAAGCCCCGATACCCAGCACGGTAAGAAACACGACGAGCGCAGACATTCCGAATGTTAACCATATTTTTTCGTACTTGTGAAAATGCATTGTAATTCCCCCTTAAGTAAATAATTGCAATAACGAGAAGCAGTCGGATTGATTAATACCGTTCTTGCAAAAGTGCAAATACTCCTAGCCAGATCACCACAATTACAGCGCCTACTATCAAAACAGAAACTAACGTCCCTCTGAGATTTCGGTTTGTAGATGCCTGATTTTTCTCATCGTGTCGTGCCAATAGGATCTCCTCCCTTTATTTCAAACTGCTGTTTTTCCTTGACCCTAGACTATCATCCTGCCATTGCATGAGCTGTGATATTTATCACATAGGGAGGTTTTATGGAACGTCAGAGTAATTATTTTCACAAATTTGCCTTATCCTTTTATGTTCACTGGAATTTATTGGCCCACTCTTTCGCTCAGGGTGACTTAACAAGTAAAGGTCTGTTATAATAAATGCACAGAAATCTTTTTATAAAAAGAAAGCGCTATCAAGAATCATTTCGTAAAAAGCATGTTTCAGCGCTGGGCCATCCCCTAACGAAAGGAACATGATGAAATTGTCACATAAACATCAATCTAATTGGGAACGACTTTCTTTTAAAAAGAAGTTAATGCTCTTCTCTCTATTATTCAGTCTTATTCCTGTCCTATTGCTTGGATCTGTGTCATCCATTCTCGCTTCAAGGAGCATTCAATCCGAAGTGAACGCCAAGCATGATATTACGCTCCGCCAATTATCGGATCAGGTTGATAGTGTTCTCAAAAAGATGGAGTACTTATCGATCCAGATTGCCGGGGATGTAACCATTCAGAAATCCGTTCGGCTCGGCATTACGATGGATGAATTGAATGCGCTCGAAGCTACTTTAGAAATGTTAGAAACGATAAGCAAATATAGAAGTTACTCGGATGTGCTTTTCCAGGTCTATCTCGTGTATAAGCAATTTGATTATGTATACTCCAATAGACTGGGTATGATCAAAAACTATGATTTCCCTTATAATGGCTTGCTGCAATCCCAGCCTGCCCTAACAACAGGTGCGCGTATTATCTCGTCCAATACTTATCCGGGCCAGAAGAACTTGCTTATCGTACGCCCCATTGGTCTTTCAGGCACAGATGGAACCCTTGTTATGGAAGTAGATATGTCCAGCCTATATGCTTTATTGCGAACTGTGAACTTGGGTAACAACAGCAGAGTGCTTGCTGTCAATGAAGAAGGACGAATCGTACTCAGCCAGAACGAATCAGAGATTGGCACCCCTTTGCCTAGAACGTTATCCACCAAGCTGCAAACAACAAAGGCGCCGATTACCGACATATTCACAATGGAGGAGCAATCGTTCCATCTCTCCTCCCATCGTTCAACTTTCAACGACTGGTCCTTTATCATCTTGACACCAAGCGAGAATCTAACTGTGAAATCTCAACAAATTCGCAATCTGACCTGGTTGATTGCGGGCAGCCTTGCGCTGATCTGGGCCATGATCGCTCTATTCGCTTCTCATCGCATGTATGTGCCGATCCAGACGTTGATGAAACGGCTGCCCATGCTCCAGAAGCCGACGTCCAGCAGTTTCACGGAGCTGGATCAATTCATGCAGAATATGATGGAGACGAACGAGAGACTGACAGATGAGCTGCAGCAGAAGCAGCCTCTGCTTAAGGAGAACCTGCTGCTGCAGCTTCTGAGAGGCGATATTACGGAGGCGGACTTCGCGGCGCAGAGCAAACGATACGGAATTAACCTGCCCGGACCGTTGTTCATCGTGTGTATCTTTGAAATTGATCAGCTTGTGCATTTCAAGAAGAGCTATCAGGACAAAGACCGATCCCTGATGATGTACTCCTTGTCCAAGCTGATCGGTGAGCTCTGTGAAACCGCGACACCGTGTATAACCGTCAGTCCTAAACCTGGCCAAGTTGCGCTTATTATGTCTACCCCTTATTCGTATGAAGAGTTCACTCACATCGCGGAAACGACCTGCCATCAAATCAGGCTGGGTGTGAAAGAATTATTCAGCTTCACCGTTACAGCGACAATCAGTAAGCCTTATTACTATTACCGCAATATTCCGGAAGCGTATGAGGAGGCGCTTGATCTGCAGCAATATCGATTGCTGCTTGGCAGCGATATAATGGTAACTCCAGCTGCTGCAGAGCAGCTGGTCGGAGTCCAGCAATCCACGCGAATTATGGTGAAGCGTCAGAAAACAATCGTGAAGCATATTGCCGAGGGAATGACGGATGAAGCAATCCTGGAGTTCAATCGGATGGTTCAGGAGCTGCCTCACACAGCTCCGGCTGCCAAATCCGTCATAGGTATCTTCACGAATCTGCTTGCAGAGATTGATCATTGTATGGAGCAGCTAGGCCTGGATTTGTCAGAGCTGCTTAGCTTATCTGCCTACACTCGTATTCACGACGCCGAGTCTCTTGATCAAGTTAGGGATTGGTTCCTCCATGAGTTCTTCCCTGCTTTCCGTTCTCGTTATGAGAAGCTGAATGTATCCCAACATACCAAGATCGTACAGCAGGTCATTACTTACATCCATGATCATGCGGAACAAGAGTGCTCCCTTCAGGAAGCGGCTCGAATAAGCGGCTTGTCTGCTTCGCAGCTTAGCCGCATCTTCAAGGAAGAGATGAGTCATAATTTCATCGACTATGTGATCGAGCATCGAATGTCCAAAGCGAAGGAATGGCTCGCGCATTCCAATATGCCGATCAAAGACATGGCCGAGCGGCTGCAATATACCAACACGCAGAACTTCTCCAGAGCGTTCAAACAATGTACGGGTAAATCCCCTGGGCAATATCGAGAATCCGCGCGTTCTTCCAATCAATCAGTGATGCCTGATGCTTTGTAATCTGACTTAAGCTGCTGCCGAACCCCCGGGTTCGGTTTTTTGTTGCGATTATAGGGTATTGGACATGTATCCCTATTTGCGGATGAATGATCTTTGTTTGCACGAAGGCTGATAAAAATGGATTGTTTACCGCTACCCCATTAATTTCTATAGTAATGCTAATACCTGATTCAAAAGGAGGCCCGTAAATGACATCGCTTACAAAAGCTGCTGCCGAACCGACAACGACGGCTCCGCAACCGAAGCCAAGGAATAAAAACTCTATAGGCCGCAAGCTGTGGAGCAGCCGTTATATGTACGCCTTCGTGCTGCCAGGAGCACTGTACTTTCTCATTTATAAGTACATTCCGTTACTTGGCTCGATTATCGCTTTTCAGGAATACAGCCCGTTCCAAGGCTTTCTGCACAGTGATTGGGTCGGACTTGCACATTTCAAACGGATCTTCGATAACCCCGAGGTCGTTCAAGTGCTCATTAATACGTTAACGCTTTCATTTCTGCAGATCGCCTTCGCTTTCCCGGTTCCTATCCTGCTGGCGCTCATGCTAAATGAAGTTCGTCATGAATGGGTCAAACGATTGCTGCAATCGTTCATCTACTTGCCTCACTTTCTGTCGTGGGTTGTAGTCATCGGTCTCGTGACGATTTTCTTGAGAAGCGATGGCTTGGTCAACAACATGACGGAGCATCTTTTCGGCTGGGAGTCCATTCAATTCCTTCAGATTCCATGGTTATTCAAGCCGCTGCTCGTCCTTGAAGTGATTTGGAAGGAAGCAGGCTGGGGAACGATTGTGTTTCTGGCAGCTATTGCCGGTGTGAACCCCGAGCTATATGAAGCTTCTATTGTAGACGGCGCTGGCCGTTGGCGCAGAGTATGGCATATTACGCTCCCAGCTATTCGCAGCACGATTGTGATTCTGCTGATTCTACGGCTAGGAACGGTGCTTGATAATGGATTCGAGCAAATCTTCCTTATGTTGAACCCTTATGTGGAGGAAGTCGGAAATGTGCTTGATACCTACGTGTATTACAAAGGAATTCTGCAGTCGGACTTCAGCTTTGCTACTGCTGTCGGTTTGTTCAAATCCATAGTCGGCCTTGTATTGGTCGTGACGGCGAATCGATTAGCCAAACGCTTTGGTGAGGACGGCATTTATTAGTCTCACATTTCAATTCCAAGGAGGAATCTCGCATGCATCACCGAACCTGGCTTGACCGAATAGCCGATGGCTTGATAATAACCGTCCTCCTGTTGGTGGCGGCTGCAATGATACTACCGTTTCTGTATATATTCTCCATCTCTTTCTCTTCCATGGAAGAATACTTGCGTCGAACTTTTATTTTATGGCCGGAACGCTGGGTGACCAGTGCTTACAAATACATTCTCTCGAATGATCGTTTTGTGAAATCAGTAGGAATTACCGCCTTTATTACTGTGATTGGCACGTTGCTCAACCTGGCTTTCACAACAACGATGGCCTATGCATTGTCACGCAAGTTCTATGGACAAAAGGGGTTCCTATTCATGGTCCTGTTCACGTTTCTATTCAGCGCAGGGATCATTCCAACTTATTTGATCGTAAAATCTACGCATCTGCTTGATTCCGTCTGGGCACTCATTATCCCGGTTCTGATCAGTCCCTGGAATCTTATCGTGTTCTCGCAGTTCTTCAAGAGTATTCCCGAGGAGCTCAATGAAGCTGCTCTGATCGATGGAGCCGGTCCTTTCACAGTATTTGGGCGGATCATTCTTCCACTGTCCAAACCTGCGTTAGCCACATTCGGCTTGTTCTACGCGGTCTCGCATTGGAATGCTTATTTCTCAGGCATTCTCTATATCAGCAATCCCAATCTATGGCCGATTCAAGTGCTGCTGCGTCAAATCGTTGTAGTCAACGATACAAGCTCACTCACCATTACGGAGCAAGTTCTAGCCGACCCGCCTCCAGCGGAAACGATCCAGATGGCTGCGATTCTGCTCGCAACCGTTCCGATCTTGATTCTATATCCGTTTCTGCAAAAACATTTTGCCAAGGGGGTGATGATCGGTTCGGTAAAAGGATAAGGCCCGTACGAATCTTATGGTTGAGCCGTCACGATCTAATGTATACTGAGGGGACCCACTTTTTCACAAGGCAAGAAATTTTTCTAAACAAATTTGGAGGTGCTCCATAATGAAACGATCATGGATGATGAAGGTCACTGCTTTGATAGCGCTAACTACCGTTATTGCCGCTTGCTCGAAGGACAATACAACAACAAATCCTAGCACACAACCAAAGCCAAGTGATTCGGCAACTAAAGCAAACAATAAAACACATGATATCAGCTTTATGAATTTTGCTTATACGATATTTCCCGATCCTGCAGGCAAGGGCGTTGATGCCATCAAACAAAAATTCAACGCGAACATCAAGTCGCAATTCATCCTGCAATCCGATTATAAAGAAAAGCTGAATGTCATAATGGCGTCAGGCGATATGCCGGATGTAGTAGCGATCAAGGATCTCGATTCCAATTATTACAAATGGGCCAAACAAGGAGCATTCCTCCCGCTCGATGATTATTTGAGCCAGTATGAAACCTTAAAAGGCGTTCCTAAGAGCATCTACGATCAATTCCGGGTAAACGGGAAAATATACAGCATTCCGATGTACGCTCCTACCTACACGTTCTCCGGAACGATTCGTCAGGATTGGCTCGACAAGCTGGGCTTGAAGATGCCTACCAACTACAAGGAGCTGCTGGATGTAGCGATCGCTTTTACCAAGAACGATCCAGACGGCAATGGCAAGGCTGATACTTACGGCTTTGCGCTCGGAGAGAATATTTCCCCTACCCATGCGATGGGCGCTTACTGGTCCCCTGCCTGGTACCACAAGGATAGCAGCGGCAGCTTGATCCCAGGGATGATCGGGAAAGGCAGAATGGAAGTTATTGAGACGTTAGCCAAGGCCTATAAAGAAGGCGCAGTTACCAAAGATTTTGCTGTGCTGAACTGGGCATCTACGAACAAAGAGTTTTACTCAGGGAAAGCCGGGATCTTCATCGGCACACCTACAGGAATGGTCGAGGAATATTACACCGGTTTGCTGAAAGTCAATCCAACTGCTGTAGTTGCTCCTATTCCCTTCTTCGTAGCTCCTGACGGTTCACAAGGAAATCCGAGTGCGCGTGGCTTCTTTGGACTTACAACTTTATCCGCCAAGCTGAAGAGCGACCCGGACAAGGTGAAGAAAATTTTCGAAATTCTTGATTATGGCCGTAAGTTCATCCCGTTGAAAGACCGTACGCCTCAGAATGAACAATTCAACTGGATTATGGGCGGTGAGGGTGTAGGTTATGAGATGAAGAATGGCTTGGCGACGCCAAAAGCAGGTCAAGAGTCCAATACTCCGATCCAATATATGCTGCAGCGTCACGAGTTCTGGAAGCCTTGGTCTCCTAGCAACGAAGCAAACGAATACTCCAAGGCATCGTACAGCTCACCAGAGATGCAGAAATTCATTGCTACCATTGAAGAGATGGAGAAGAAATTCAACAAAACACCATACAACGATCCGTCCTACACCGTGTATTCCGATACACAAGCACAAAAAGGCGCTGAGCTTGACAAGTATCTGATCGGAGAGCAGACCAAGATGATTTCGGGTCAACGTCCTATTACCGATTGGGATAAAATGATCCAAGAGTGGAAAGATCGCGGAGGCGCACAAATTATTAAAGAAGTGAATGACGGTATAAAAGAAAACGCTGCTGCCAAGTAAAGAATCGTATTCCGTTGAAGGAGAATTGTTCATGAAGACATCTGAACCAGCCCCTGTAACCGGCTATGAACAACATGGAACTGCGCTATTACAGATTCGCACATTGTTAGCTGATTTTGTACCGGTTGCAGCCGACTGGTTAGCGGAGGACGGTTCCTTCTGCGACCCTTACGAAACCATATACAGCGAGAATTACGCTCCTGCTAATGCTGCTGTTCTATTCGCAGCCGTGTATCGGGCATCGGGGGACGCTTCCGTCCTCCGGCTGCTCCGTGCGGCGCTCGATCGCTCTGTTGTTCTTCTCCAGGATCGCGAAATCAGTCCATTCTGCCGAGTCTTCCTCATTCATTACAGCCTGATGGCCATCACCATGCTGGATGGACAGGACCGGGAGGAGGCGGCACGCGACTATGGAACATTCATGGCCGCTTACGAGGATGATTGTCAGATTATTAATACGAACTGTGCAGCCTTGCAATTGGGAACTGAATTGTTCCTGGATACGCTTGGATACCGGGATGCGGATATGGAGCATCTGAACCGGCGAATCTCCTTCATTGAGCGAGCGCAGCTTCAATCCGGCTTCATCAATGATGAGATTAGCGAGCTGCAAGTACATGACGGGATGCCTATCGCCTATCACGCCTTCACCTTGTATATTCTTACGAGCGTCATCAGCGTACTCCCTTCAGCCTGGAAAGAGTCGCATCAATCGTTGCATAACAGAACACAGCAGCTCATTCGAAGAGGTTTGGGGTGGCTGAACAACACCATTTCATCAGACGGCACGTTCGCAATGGTCGAGCGAAGCAGCTATCAAACCTTCACTTGGGGCGCCTTCTCGTCCTTGTATTCTTACTGCGGGATGCAGGAAGAAGGCATGTTGGAGCGGATCATTCAATATTGGGTTGCCTTCCGGCATCCCGATGGCAGCCTTGGGTGCACGCCGAATACGCTGCCTCATTCACTGCGTGTCGGCTACGAATCGTATACCCACCTTAACATGTACAATTTGCTTGGTTTAACCGGTCTTGCTACAGCAGGCTTGATTCTGGAACGCAGATTAAGCCTCCAAACGGATTGTCGTCTGCCTGCTAACAATAACTTCATCGACACCGAGAGCGGCTACGCCTTCATACGACGCGGTGAAAGTTTCTTCGGCTGCACATTGCGCATGCACAACCGTGAGTACGCTCCTGCTATGCAGGGCTTCCATTACCGGTTGGCTGGACGCAAGCTGCCGCTGGCAGAGCCTCGCCTGACCGGCTATCAGCAGAGCGCATTAAGCCACGTTCAGGATGGCGTCTGGGAGGGCTATCTGCTCCGCGGGTGTCAGGAAGATGAAGCTTTGGCGTCTGACGCACCAGATGATCTGGTATATCCGAACTCTCGGATTAATGCTGCCTTGACTCCGGTTGCGGGTGGCTTCCAGCTTGCTCATGAAGATGATGACCTGCGCTGTGTGAAGACGATCCAACTGCTGGAGGACGGCTTCGCCTGGCAATACCAGCTCGATCTGGAGCGCCCATTCCGCACATGCGAGCATGTGATCTCCCTCCTCGTTCACGACGGCGAGCATGAACTTCGTATTCGCAGGGAGAGCCCTCAGCGATTGATCCTCGACTTCGCGGGCGACCGCTATTCACTGGAATGCGCAGCCGCTGCAGATATGAACATGCGGCTTGAGCGCTCCACGCTGTCAGTCAGCGGTATCTCTGCTCAGCTGCGCATTACACTCGTATTGCCTCCTGACGGGGGACCGCAGGTTGTGAGCTGGCGGACGACGCTGAGGCAATTGGCTGAATGATAATTGGACTGAATTTGCGATCACGATTCAAATTACAGACGGGATGATGGTAGCAGGTTTTGGGTTATACCCAAGACCTGCTATTTTTACATCCCTGCTTTAACACATATCAGGCCTATTTCTGAATATATTGGATTACAAGCCATTACTCAGGAGGTGCCCTGCATGACGACGAATCCGCTGTTTATCGTCTCCCGGGAAGACTGGTCGCTGCATCGCAAAGGATATCAGGATCAAACCCGTCATCAGCAGAAGGTCCGTGAAGCGATTAAGCAGAACCTGCCTGATCTCGTGACCGAAGAGAATATAATTACCCAGCACAACCGACAAATTATTAAAGTACCGATTCGCAGTCTGGACGAATATCGGTTTCGCTACAATTACAACAAGAGCAAACACGTCGGGCAAGGAGACGGTGACAGTCAGGTAGGTGATGTATTAGGTACGGATCCTTCTACCCAAGGACAGGGCAAAGGAGAAGGTGCAGGAGATCAACCCGGAGATGACTATTACGAGGCCGAAATTAGCATGGAAGAGCTGCAGTCGATGTTATTCGAAGACTTGGAACTCCCTCATCTGGAGGAGAAGCAGAAGGACAACATCCAGGATGAAGATGTTCGTTTCACCGATATTCGTAAAAAGGGGATCATGTCCAACATTGATAAGAAACGGACTATTCTCGAAAATTTGCGCCGTAACGCTAACAGCGGTCATCCGGGAATATACAGGATTTCACCAGATGATCTGCGGTTCAAGACATGGGAAGAGATTGTTATCCCTCGCTCTAACGCACTAATCATTGCGATGATGGACACATCTGGTTCGATGGGCAGCTTTGAGAAATATATTGCGCGCAGCTTCTTTTTCTGGATGACTCGTTTCCTGCGAACCAAATATGAGAAGGTAGAGATCGTCTTCATCGCGCATCATACGGAGGCCAAGGAAGTGACAGAGGAAGAATTTTTCACGAAAGGTGAGAGCGGCGGAACGATCTGCTCATCCGCTTACCAGAAAGCACTTGAGATTATTGACCGCCGATATCCGCCGGCTAACTACAACATCTACCCTTTCCATTTCTCTGATGGTGATAACCTTACCTCAGACAATGAACGCTGTGTGAAGCTCATCGAGCAGCTTCTGCAACGATGCAACATGTTCGGTTATGGTGAAGTTAATCAGTATAATCGCAGCAGTACGCTCATGTCCGCCTATCGGCACATCCAGATTCCCAAGTTCCAGCATTGTATTATTCGCGAGAAAGGCGAAGTGTACAAAGCGCTGCGAACCTTCTTCACAAAGCCTAAGGAAGCGTGACTGCTGGCGCATGTAGAGTATCTTATTCCACACCCTGGAGAGCTGCATGCTTCAGGGTGTTCCTGCTGTCTGCTCCCTGTATTCCGTATCGCCAGAGAGCAGCCCTTGAATTAGTAAAGCAAGCTCCACTATTGCATCCCTTTCAACCGATCCGCAAGAACCCGAAGCATACTCCGAAGCACATTTATATTCTGGAAACAGAAAGCCAAGGTCTGGTCCTTATGCAGCTGTAATAAGACGGTAGGCTCAATAGCCGTGCAATCCGCCGAGCGGGATCCACTATCAATGATAGCCATCTCACCAAAGTATTCCCCCCAATGAAGCTCTGCGAAAGTCTTACTCCCTCGATGAACACGAACACGTCCATCAATAATCGCATACATCCAATCGCCATAGTCACCCGCTCTACAAATAACTTCTCCAGCATCATAAGATACTTCGTCAACGACTTGGGCAAGCCATATGAAATCATCTGGAGCCAAATGGGCAAATAAATGTATTTTCTGAAGAACCAAGATCCGGCGCAGTATGACTTCATTCCTCGTCTTATCTCTAAGCACCTCCGTATCTGACCGCTGAAACTCACTCCTTGACCCAGCAGCCTCAGCACGTGCCGCCATCAATACATCGGATTGCTCTGCATGTTCTCCCCGCTCCAGCATGGAACGCAGTCTTCGAGAAAGCAGCTTCATCATTTCCAGGGCAATACTCGTCTGATTGAACATCATATCGTAAAAGGCTGATGAATCGAGCCGCCATAGGATAACTGCCTCATCCGCCTTAATCGTAGCTGTTCTGATGCCTTGAGTAAATATCGCCGTTTCACCAAAGCAATCCCCTCGCTTCAATTCCCCCACATACTGTTCATTTCGATACACGCCCGCTCGACCCTTGTCCATAATAAACAAGCAATCTCCTTGATCACCCTCTTGAATAATCGTACTTCCGCCGTTCATCTCGATTCTCAATAATCGTTTCGCGATCGCAGACAAATCCTTGCTCTTTAAGCTATGAAATAAAGACACATTCCTCAATAAGCCCACACGGTCCATCAAATCGACCATCTTGTCATTGGCAATTGGATCGGTTCCGGCAGCTATTACCCCCGTCAATGAGTCTGCCTGTTTATTAGCATTCTGCATAACGAATTCGACCATTTGACGAAGCCAGTCATCTCCTTGGGCAGCTAACCAATTCATATGTGGCTCAACAGGCTCTGGGGTGGAGGGAGCAGCCGGAAGATTTCGCGAGGTCGACATCATCTTCGTTAGCTCCATTCGGAGGTTACCCTGTAGGGTCTGATCCATTACCTCCAGTGCATTTGCCTGTTGTCCAGCATTACCTTCTGACCAATTCACATAAACAGCCTGGATCGTTTGTTCCTCATAGATCAGCGATAATAACTGAAAAATTCGCCGGCTAATTTCGGTGCGAATTTGTCCGATGATCAGCACAATTTCCGAACAATCGTCCCTGCCCGTAATGACTGCTCCGTGCTTAGCAAACTGATCATATAGCTGTATTTCCTGTAAAAGAAGGTCCTCTACTTTTTCCCTGTCGACTAGCAATACATTCTTTTGCATACGCAGCAGCGATTCCAGGAGCTTATCTCGCATTTCGTACGAAGAGGAGCCATAGCTTGCCAGCAGCTTATCCATGGACCGCTGGGAACCTAACCGCTCGAACACTTGCGGCAAATGAATAGAAGCATCTTTCTCATTCATATAAGCATGAAGCAGTGGAAGTATTTCCCTTTCCTCATACGCAGCCAGAGCTTCGACTGCATATCGTCGAGTTTCTCCATCCTGCAGACTCGTTACGATCTGTGGAATTAATCGGGACACCCGAAGAATAGCTGCAGATTGCAACGCACGAACACGTACCGCAGAGTAGTTGTCATTCAATAAAGCAATTAATGGTTTGTAGAAGCTCTTCACACCAATAGTACCGAATAAGGAGGCCATCGCCGTCCGATCTTCCTCATGAATACTTTCAATGAGATGTTTGAGCTTGCCGACCGATCTGAACATTCCCTCAATACCATAATATTTAACTAATCCACCGATAGCTGCAGCTTGAATCTCAACACTCGGATCATCCAGATAAGTTGTGATTTCATCCAAATGCTCCTCCTTGGCATAGGCGGATAAAGCAGCAAGAGCACCTGCTCTTACCAGAATGTTCGGAGACGCCAGTAAGTCTTGAACAATCGGCTCAAGTCCCGCAGGCACCTTTTGCTTTACATAGGCAAGCGCCTCAGCGCACACCTCCGGTGCAGGGTGATGCAGCAATCCATTGATGTAGGGATCCAGATCAAAGGTCTCAATGTCTCGTAAAATGCGAAGAGCATACAAAGCTTGTTTCTCGTCTGGACTTCCCAGTGCATCCGTTAATATTAGACGACTAGCTGGATCCATCAAATTAAGCTCTGCCTTTTGAAGATCAACATTCCCCGACTGCAAAGTCGATAACAGCGTCTGCAAATAAGCTTTCTTGACCTTGATCGCAGCCGCAATCCCAATGCCGAGCAGAACAAGTATGATATAGCTCAGCTGTTCTGGGGCTAAGACACGCGTTACGACGAGCAGACAGACCGCTGCAAGCCCTTTGGCTCCATTACGCACAACCCCGTCGAGGAAGCTCTTGGCTCTATTCCGCCACTGGGGAGGAATCGGAAACATGATTAATTGATTGACCGACGAATATATGGTATCACCCAAAACCTTGTCGCTTCCTTTTATGACCATAGCCATAGCCAGAATAGGCAGAACAAGGACTCCTAAGCTGCCTGCCACTAGAGCGATCGGGAACACTAGCATTGCTGTCATCACTCCGAACCTTGTCAGGATCCGCCCAGAAATGAACAGTTGAACAAACAAGGCGATCAATCCCGAAAATCCATAAAAGCTTCCCATGAATCCTGCCAAAGC
Organism: Paenibacillus sp. J2R1T-4; assembly: GCF_059692235.1. Taxonomy (NCBI): domain Bacteria; kingdom Bacillati; phylum Bacillota; class Bacilli; order Caryophanales; family Paenibacillaceae; genus Paenibacillus; species Paenibacillus sp. J2R1T-4. The sequence continues at coordinate 15,011 of NZ_JCAUBA010000015.1, forward strand.
CTCATTTTGCAGAGTTCCCCTAAGAATGACCTTGAACTGATAATCGATTAACGTTAGAGACAGCACTAGTGCTGCTGATAAGATTGCCACATACTTCAAATGAGGCACATTCTGGAAGAGGCCCGACTTCTGTGCTGCCGCCTTCTTGGCGGTTTGCGTTCTTTTGGCGTCCGGGACAACTTCTACTGGCTCAGGAACTCTGCGTAAAATAAGCATAACAGCCAGAAATCCTAACAGTTGAAGCCCTGCATAGAAGAAGATCAGATTCGCAGTGCCAACCACGGGAACTAGCGCCTTCAAACCAAAGCCGCTCACGATACCGCCGGTTATGCCCCCGCTCCCTACTATCCCAATCATCCGTTTGGCTTTTCTTTGATCCAATACGGAGGTCGCAAACTGCCAGAAGCAGACAATCATCAAGAAATTAAATACGTCATAGGCTATATAAATAACCGGGAAAACCGATCTGATTTCTAATCCCACTCCGAATCTGGAGAAAAGAACAAGTAAAGCAAGAATCGGAATCAACCACATAATCAGGCGGTCCATACGAACCTTATGCGCATATCGTTGAAATAAAACACCTGTAATAATCATGACAAGAGCCTGAGGCAGATACATCAGCGATAAATAAGAATTATCAAACCGACTAAGAAAAAGGGTATCCGCCGCAGTTCTCCCAACAGTAGATGCTGATACAACGCAGAATAAATAACCAAATAGCAGCCAAACCTTCACGTATTCATCCCGATCATCGGCAAGCATCTTTATACGGTTTCTCAGCATATTAATTGTTGTCATTCCGGCCATCGTTACAACTCCCTGAACTTTAATCACGCTATAATCTATAGTACTTTTATGTCTTTATTTATGCACGATAAATTTTGAAATAATTGCCATCTTCAAACATCAAAAAACAACCTCAAGGCACTGGGTTACATACCCATACCTTGAGGCTGTTTCAGTATCACCAGATGTCGCCGGTTCGTTTGATTACCACATTATCGAAATGAGCCTTGCCATTCTGGTTCAATGAATGGTTCTCTAAGTAGATCCGGACTGTATTCGCAGCACTGGATGGGGAAGTAAACGTCATCGTTCTCGTCTGCCAGCTCGTATTATCAAAATCAATAATACCTGTACCCAGGATCACATTGGCCGTAATATCCTTAATAAAGAACCTTCCCCCAGCAGCACCGCCGTCCGTCTTGGCATCGAACGAGATTTGGTACGAGGTGTTCGCGTACCAGTTCTTCCAATCCTGATACAGCATTTGCCATGTGCTTGTGCTGGTAGTAGAAGCAACTGTCAGCCCATGGTCACCTGAGCTTTTATTGACAGTGTCCACGTATACAGTACCGGAGGTCGAACCTGAGCCGCGAGACCAACGGGCTGGCAATGTAGAATCCGAGCTGGTTGTGAATTCAAAGCCGTTGTTCGCTACTTTTTGAGGATCCCATTTCATGATCTCCGTCAGAACAAGCGCCTCGTTATGCCGGGTCGGTGTCAAACCGTCATATTGGTAGGCCGCTATTTTCCATGCGTTCTCATTGAATTGAGCCAGACGGGTCCAACTATGAATATCAAGTGTATACAGCCAATCTTGACAGGCAGAACCTTGAGTTCCATTCACATAATTATGGACTTTAGGATCGGAAAGAGACTGATTCCACATGATACCCGTATACGTATCTGTAAATTTCTCCATGTCGGTACCGGTGAATACTTGGCCGTGATTGAACATCTCAAATGCAACACTGATATCGATATTGGCATGAGAGGCGTCTTCCACAGCGGTGGGGCTGTAGGCTGCGTAATTCCAGTTGTATGCTGTGCCGTTGGCTGTTAAGTCGTTCTTGAAATAAGTGCTCATCTTCTTAGCTTTATCCAGATAGTCCGAGTTCCCGTTCACATCGTACATAATCATCATCATTTCGGCAAAGACGAGGAACTGATTGTACGGCAGCGGATCCAAATTCACAGTCGTATTAAACCCGTCAAAATTGTAAGATTCCCTGTAATAGCCTTCAGTAGCGGAAACATTCACCCAGGTGTTCCCCATAAAACTGCTGCTTGTTTGCCACTTCGGTATGAGGTGGTTCTCGATGAAGGATTGATAGTTATTCGCATCGGTTTGGTAAGCGGTCAAGGCATTCTCGTCGACCAATCGAACGAACTTGGCCATTGGAATTCCGACCGCGCCGTCATGAACCAGATAAGGAACATTGGCGTTCACATACACATTGTCAAAATAAGCGATTCCATTAGCGACATTGTAGGCATTATGCCCAATCCAAACTTGTAGAGTGTGCCCTGCAACCGGTGTGGTGAAATCGATCTTGTAGTCTTTCCACGAAGTATCATCAATCACAATGCTTGCTATGATCGTGCTTGTGGTGGCATCGAGAATATAGGCTCTTCCTTTGGCAGCAGAACCGTTCGTCTTAGCAAGCAAGGATAATGTATACAAGCTGTTAGGCTCATATCCGTCCATATTCTGATATAAGCTTTGCCACGAAGTACCGTTTGTCTTCAGGACCGCCCCGTAGGTGTCTCCGCCGCATACGGAGCCTGAGGGGTAGTAACTCCCTGACGCATTAGATCGGTAAGCCGTGCTGCTTGTCGATTGGAAGCGTAACCAATTATTCGGCAGTGTCGCATCCCCTGTTGTTGCAGCAGCAAATGTTCCATTCTCAGTCCTATGTTTGGAATAACGAAAAGTTCTCCAATCCAAGTATCCGTCGCCATCCGGATCACTCGCATTACTGATCACCGAATCAACATGAGTAGTGAATTTATCTAGCCATGATGTGCTTTTTGTCAACCCGTACATATTAAGATAACTGTCCAACAAATAGCTTTCGCCCCACGCAAGAGACCCAGAATCATTACTAGATATATACTTGTTGCCATTAGCGGTTTCATAGGTGACATACTTGTCATACCAAAGATTGCCCGTAGCAAACGCAGGTGTAGCCCCGAACAGAAGAACAACGATTAACAACACAGCGGTACACATTTTAACTCTCTTCTTACCCATAAGACAGCTCCTCCGCTTTAGTATAATGAAAACGATTTCAATTCGCGTCTGCAGACTTCGAATAAGTTAATTATTTCATGTAGCTTAACAGGAAAAAGGACATTTTGTGTTTTGTTTTGGACATTTTTGCCTATGAGTCACATAAATGTTGAAGGAATATGCTATTGGCTATCTGGAAAGTAGTTCGACTTAATCCCCCCTTTCCGGAATATATTGAATTAACATTGATTACGACGAGGAAGCGGGTGTCAACATGAGACCAGATGAGATGAAAGCGTTGGAACGCTCCATCGAAGAGATCACGGAGCTTGCCCAAGGCTTCGGGCTTGATTTCTACCCCATGCGCTATGAAATATGCCCTTCTGATATTATTTACACGTTCGGGGCTTACGGCATGCCGACCCGCTTCAGCCACTGGAGCTTCGGTAAATCGTTTCACCGCATGAAAACCCAATACGATCTGGGCCTGAGCAAAATTTATGAGCTCGTGATTAACTCCAATCCTTGTTATGCCTTCCTGCTGGACGGGAACTCCTTAATTCAGAACAAGCTTATCGTGGCACACGTATTGGCGCATTGTGATTTCTTCAAGAACAACGCCCGCTTCTCCCGCACGAACCGCAATATGGTGGAGAGCATGTCCGCCACAGCTGAACGTGTACGGCAATATGAGATGGAATTCGGGACCGATGAGATCGAGTCCTTTCTTGACTCTGTGCTAGCGATTCAAGAGCATGTCGATCCAAGCTTACTGAAGTCCAGCGCTCGTACATATGGAATGTCACGGGAGAGTATGGGGCGATATGGAGGCGGCACCGAACGACGGACTGAGGTGAATCAGCACAGACCTAAATTGAATACGGGTCCGGGTAACAGTCCTGCTCCACCCAAAACAACTTATGACGACTTATGGAGCCTGGACGAAGATTTCCGTAATGCCGAACAAGCGCATGAGAAGGCAAAAGAAGCGGCTTCTCGACGATTCCCACCACAGCCTGAGAAAGATCTCTTGTATTTCCTGGAGCAGCACTCCCCCGTTCTGGAAGATTGGCAGCGGGATATTCTAACGATGATGCGAGACGAGATGTTATACTTCTGGCCGCAGATGGAAACCAAGATTATGAACGAAGGCTGGGCATCGTACTGGCACCAACGTATTCTACGCGAGCTTGATCTAACCGAAGTAGAAACGATCGAATACGCGTCCCTTAACGCAGGCGTTGTCCAGCCCTCTCGACATAGCCTCAACCCTTATTACCTGGGCCTCAAAATTTTCGAAGATATCGAGAAGCGCTGGGACCGTGAGAAAATGTTCGAAGTACGCGAATTCGATTCGGATACCTCTTTTGTGCGAAATTATTTAACGAAGGAACTTGTGGAGGATCTGGACTTATATGTGTTCGAGAAGAAGGGTCCGGAGTGGAAGATTACCGATAAAACATGGGAATCCATCCGCGACCAATTGGTCTACTCCCGAGTCAACGGGGGCTTTCCCGTCCTTCATGTGATAGACGGCAACCATGCTAATATTGGAGAAATGTATCTGAAGCATTCTTTCGAAGGTCTGGAGATGGATCTGAAATATTTGGAGAAAACATTACCCTTTGTTCATCGATTGTGGGGTAAAACGATTCATCTTGAGACGGTAGTCGAGGATAAAAGCGTGCTGTTCACATATGACGGGAAGAAACACTCACGAAAGTTTTTATAAACGAATGGCCTGTTTAGCATACACTGGCTCAGTAAACAATCGGCTCTGTCTATATGGACAGAGCTTTCTCTATTGCCTTCTACTATAGCCGGATTAATAATCCGATTGAAAATTGGCAAAGAAGCACATACTATACCAATTCCAGCCAGTTTAACAAATAAAGTGAGGACTTCAATGGCTTTCTTTCAACTACTATCACGAATACTGCTCAGCCGAACTCGAAGCAGTCAAAACAATACTTCAAAAGCTTCAACAAATCATAATCCAAAACCGACATTGAAACATATTTTATCGGAATTTGCGAATTGTACAGACCTCACCCATAGAAGCTTCCCTGATCTTCAGGTGGAACTTGTTTATTTTGCGAATCTGGTCGGTAAAGAAGAGTTCGCCCGGGATGTGATTATCCCTCTTGACCATACAAGCCGCGATCAAGTCAACTCCTTGCTGGCGCAATCCCAATTCGTGCACAAAACCGAGTCCAAACATGTGGTAAATGGCATCCTAAACGGCTGTGTTGCTCTGTTCCATAAAGGAAAAGTATATTTAGTCAGCGTCAGCGAGGCTGTCTCCCGTAACGTAGAGGATTCACAAACGGAAACGAATATCGTGGGTCCTCACGATTCTTTTGTGGAATCCAGCGAGAAGAATTTGGCGCTTCTTCGCAAAAGAGTGAAGAGCTCGCATCTTAAAACAATCTCTCTCAACGTGGGAGAAATAACGAAAACCGATATTTATATCTTGTATATCGAAGGCATCGCTAATATGCATTACGTTCAGGAATTGATTAGACGTATTAAACTGGTTGAAGTGGATGCAGTCCATGACTCCAATATGCTTGTGCAATATATTGACGACTTCCCTAGATCGATCTTTCCTCTATTCATGACAAGTGAACGGACGGATTCCGCTGCATCTAAGCTAGTTGAAGGCCGGGTAATTGCTATTGTCGACGGGAGCCCGTCTGTTATCAGTGCGCCATCCACCTTTTTCGATTTCTTCTCTTCATCGGATGACTATTATCATCGATGGCCTTTAGCAACGGGGACCCGGATTCTTAGACTAATTGCTTTAGTGGTAACCCTTACCTTTACCTCCTTATATGTAGCGGTTACGACTTATCACTACGAGATGATACCCGAAACCCTGCTCATTACTTTGACTGAATCGAGAAGCAGAGTCCCTTTTCCTCCTGTTTATGAAGCTTTACTGATGGAAACCACCATCGAGCTGCTGCGTGAGGCTGGAGCCAGACTCCCAACCAAGATCGGACAGACGATCGGTATCGTTGGAGGTATTGTAATCGGACAAGCAGCGGTACAGGCAGGACTGACAAGCAATATCCTGATCATTGCTGTTGCTTCCTCGGCCATTGCATCATTCGTTATACCCAGCTATGTAATGAGCGCGTCGATCCGTCTAATTCGATTTGGAATCATTATTTTGGCCGGGTTATGGGGAAATTTCGGTCTAATGGTCGGTTTTGCTTTAATTGTAACTCATCTATCGGGATTGACTAGCTTGGGGGCCTCTTACCTTGTACCCGTTGCTCCCATGAAAATCAGGGACTGGCTTGATGTTTTTATCCGAGCACCCTTCAAGATGTTGAAGGATCGGCCATCTGTCACCCAGACTCCTAACCCATCAAGAAATAAAATGAAGAAATAGGAGGGCGTCCATTGAAAGAGAAAATACATCCTCTCCACCTCTGCATGCTGATCTACATGATTCAGTCCGGAGTAACGATTCTAAAGCTGCCGCAAATGCTGGCCAATCATTTCGGCTACAATGGATGGATCTCCATCTTCATTTTCGCATTCATTGCAATGGTTAATATTTATCTCATCTCCCTGGTGTATCGTCTTGGCCGCGGGCAATCGATCTTTGTCATTCTTGAGCAATCCATTCCTAAAATTATTCTCTTTCCTCTTTATTTAGGAATTGCAGGTCTGTGGGGAGTAATTGGCTGTTTAGTCGTCAAGCAATATATAGTCATTTATCAAATGGTTGCCTTCCCGACTACTTCGCCGATGCTGTTTAAGTTAATCGTGGATTTCATTGTTTTCCTGCTTGTTATTAAAGGACTATACAGTATGTCCAAAGCTGCTACCATATTTTACTGGATGACAACCTGGATGTTTTTGTTGCTGCCTATCTTTATTAGAGATTTTGAATGGAGCCGCTTTACGCCGTTTGTATTTAAAGGTGAGACCCGAATGCTCTCAGGCAGTATCGATATTTACTCTGCATTTTTAGGATTTGAAATGTGTATGCTGTTTTTTCCTTATGTAGAAAAGCGTAATTTCTTCAAAGCCGTATATGCCGGAAATTTATTAACCACCATGTCTTATTTGGCCGTGAGTCTGATTTGCTTCGGATTCTACAGCTTCGATCAATTGAAACGAATGCTTTTTCCCACTTTAGATTTGCTGTCCTATATAAGATTCCCTTTCATAGAACACATCGAGAACTTACTGTTCGGGTTTGTTTTGTTAAGCGTGCTGATCACATGCAGTATATTTATTTGGGGTTCCAAAGAAATGATCCAAAGGATATGGCCTCGTGCATCTGTCAAGGGACTGACCCTCTGTATTCTATTTATTGAGTATATTGTATCCTGGTTCCCCCAAAATTTAAGTGAAATAGAGAAGTGGTTGAAAGTATTATTATATGCGGAGGCAGGATTAACCTTCTGTCTACCCATCCTGCTAATCATTCTGCTGTCGATTAGAGGCAATCGGGGGGGAGAGGTCCATGCATAAAGTCATAATAGTCCTCTGCGTACTGATTCTAGCCGGCTGCGGAGATCAGCGTATCCTGGAAGAGCTGGGATTGATCCATACATCCAGCTATGACCTGGTAGAACAAAAAGATTCAAAAAACGAGATGTTGATGGTTACAGTAGCCATTCCTAAAGCAAATCGTGACGGTAAAATCCAACGGGAAACGCTGACCGCGACAGTCAAAACCGTCAAAGAAGCAAGAGTCAAGTTCTCCGGACAGACAGAATTGGCACTCGTTACCGGTCAGCTAAGAAATACTTTATTCGGAATGAATCTGGCCAAAAAAGGAATTTGGAGCTATATCGATACTTTAATCCGCGACCCTTCCTATTCAAAACGGGTTAAGCTAACTATAGTAGACGGTAACGCGCATGATTTATTAGTCAAAGAATATCCCCAACACCCGAGAACGGGACAATATATCGAACGAATGTTAGAAAAAGAGGTGAAAAATCAAACTGTTCCTTACGTTACTTTATATCAATTCACAAGGGATTTGTTCGATGATGGAATAGATCCAATTGCGCCTTTGGTTAAACAACTGAAGGATAATGTTGCAATAAACGGGATTGCTTTATTCAACGAGGATAAATATGTGACAAAGATAGAGCCTGACAAAGTTCTGATATTTTCCATGATCCGGGATAGCTTCAAGCAAGGAGAAATTAGTATTGATCTTGGCGGTAATGGAAATGAAGAACCCAATCATGTCATGTTCAGCTCGATTAAAAGCAGCAGAAAGCTGAAGGTGCTAAAGAATAATACCGAGGGCATTCATGTTCAACTGGATGTGAAGATTCAAGGCTCCGTTATGGAATATATCGGGAATTTGGAACTAAGCGAGGAGAAGGATCGGACAAAGCTGGAAGCCCTGGTATCCGCTTATATTGAGAAGGAAGCAGAGAAAATGATTCGTGGTATGCAGCAAAATCATGCGGATAGTATTGGTGTTGGAAAGGTGGTTAGAAACAGTATGAGCTATAAGCAGTGGAAACAATTGGACTGGGAGCAGATGTACCCTAAAGTCAAGGTCACCTGCCAGGCCAAAGTGATTATACGGGATTACGGAAAATCAAAATAAGGCTGGTGTTTGATTACCAGGGATCCATCAGCCTAAGTTGTTCACTACAACCGCGGATTCGTCGGCGGCTATAGTAAGAGCACTTGCAGCCAAAATATCCTTTTGCGTGATGCGTGCCTGGTAATCTTCTCCGGCAATCCTGAGCAGAAAGTCCTCGGTAATCGTAAGTGTCGGGGAATTCAGCTCTACTGACGTGAACTCTTGTGAGTTCGTTACTTGCAAGTACAGCTCCTCTTGTTGGGATACGGAAGGATCTCCGCATAACCGCAGTTCCGCGCTGCCGGTTGTTCCGCTTACAAAGATTCTGCAATCTCCCCAGGTCCAACTCTTCTCAGGAGAGTGCCAATCGCTATAGAGCTGTCCAATCGTCCCCCTCTCCAGTACTACTTGCGCTGAGGCCGCATCCCAGAAATCGGGGTACTCCGGCAATATATTCTTGGTCACGACGGCTTGAACGGACACCGCCTCCTGATCTGTTAACCACCGCAACAGGTCGAAGTCATGCACGAACAAATCAATAATAACTCCCCCGTTCTGCGCTTTGGAGAAATGCCATTCTGAACGGGATGCGGGTCTCAAGCGATGCGGCTTACGCATAGATAGGCTCACTATACGGCCAAGCTCTCCAGACTCGATTGCCTGCTTAAGTGTATGGATGGCAGGACGGAACCTTTCGGTGAGCAGCATCCCGATCTGAATGCTCCCTCGCTCGATAACTCCCTCAAGACGGTGCAGCTTATCACGGTCCGTGATGGCGGGCTTGTCCACCATAATGTGCTTGCCATGCTTCTCACACCATTCTATTATGTTGATCTTTTCGCTGTTAATGGCGGAGGAGCCAATGATCTGCACAGCAGGATCAAGCAGGGCATCCAGTGAGTTCAACAACGGAACTCCATATTTGCTTGCGATTTGTTCCGCCATCTTCTTGTCACTCTGATCGTAAATCCCGGCAAATGTGTGCCCCAATTGAATCATTTCATCAATAAATACCGTAATATGTCCATGTCGACAACCGACAATACCGAATGCAATAGACAATGTTCATCGCTCCTAAACTTGAAATAAGTACTTGCTGCTATGGAGAAAGCTCCCCGACAGATCATGCCACTTATTATACCTCAAGTGTTGTTGAATAGCTTCAAGAAGCTCGGGGATAACGGATGCGCAAACATCCCGCACGATTGCCTGCGGGATGTGTCAGAGGTGAGAGCTGGCCTACAGATCCAGCTCCCAAGCTTGCACTTGACGCTGCCCGCTGCGCACAGCGGCTGCGGGTTCAATTGTCGGCATAGGCTCGCCGATTGCCGTCATCTTGCAGATCAGGCGCTGCTGCAGCCGATCCGATACCTCGCGGTGCGACGGGAATCCGATCAAATTCTGCAGCTCATACGGATCGGATTCCAGGTCATAGAGATATTGTTCGACGTAGCGGTCGGCGAACATATCCTTCGACGCGTCGGAATCCGGCGCGTCGATGCCGTACTTCCAGCGCGCGGTCCGTATCGCGCGCCCTACCTGCGACTCGCTGATCTGGATCAGCACGTCGTCAGGCCATTCCTCTGCCTGCCGCTTCACTAGCGGCAGAACGGAGCGTCCCTGCATCTCTTCAGGGACGTGGATGCCCGCCGCGTCGAGCAGTGTCGGCGGAATATCAAGCAGGCTGACGAGCTCGCGAATCTGTCCGCCGCTCTCGAACCCCGGCCCGCTGACGGCCGTCGGCACACGAATCGAGCTCTCATGGCAGGAGCGCTTGTATTCCTGATTGCGCGTGCGAAAATGGCACGCATGATCCGAAGTGAACAAGATAATCGTATCCTTGTCCAATTTCAGACTAATCAAAGTATCCTGCAGCCGTCCCAACGCTTCATCCAGCCGTTTGACCATTCCGTAATAACCATCCAGATGACGATTCGCTGAGCCTTGGAACTGCGCCAGATCGGGTGGAATCCAGCGAGATGTATAACGTCCCTTGTAGCTTTCAGGCGCGGGATAATCGTCACGTTGATTCTGGTTGTGCGGCTCGACATAAGAGACAAATAGGAAAAACGGGTTCTCCTTGTTTTTATCGATATAACGAATCGCCGCATCTGTCAAAGCATCCACACGATACCCGGGCAGTTGAACGGACTCTCCATTCTCATCATACATAACCGTTTCATACGCTCTGGACGTAAACTCGAGCACATTTGAGGCAAGCCAATCTTGGTAACCCCCCCGGTATTCCAGAGGAACCGGTTTATTATTCGGCGCCAAGTGCCACTTACCTATATAACCGGTCCGATAGCCGGCCTCATTGAAGTAATGGGCAATCGTCTTCGTGTCAGGAGGCAAGGGAATTCCGTTCCGGAAGCAGCCAGAAGTCGTAGCATACAAGCCGGATTGCATAACAGAACGCGCAGGTCCGCATACCGGTTGACAGGAGAATGTGTTATAGAGATGGGTCCCTCTTGTAGCCATTCGGTCAAAATTGGGGGTCAGATCAAGCGGGTTACCGTGAACTCCCGTTGTATCCCACCTCTGTTGATCCGTGAAGAACACAAGCACATTTGGTTGTTTTGCTGGGGGCTTTGCAGCAGTGTTCATTTCGCTCTCCTCTCTTTTCTTACAACTCTGTGGCTTCATATAGATAAGTTCTACTTGTCATTATATAAGCCTGCTAACCCGCTTGTATTTAGCCGAACCGACATGAAATTTGATGAAAACCGTCGTTCCCCGACACCATAAACAGACAGGATAATTGATTTACGGACATGAAACGGTTATGATTATTTCAAAAAAGAGGAGTTACGAATTTCGATGATGAATGGGAAATTACCCGTTATTAGTATAGTTGTGCCTTGTTACAATGAAGAAGAAGTACTTCCCGAGACAGTAGTTAGACTGTCCTCCGTGATGGAGCGTTTAATCAAGGAACAGCTGATCGCAACTAACAGCTTCGTGGTGTTCGTGGACGACGGAAGCAGAGACCGTACCTGGGAGCTGATCGAGAGCTTCAACCGCACGCACCCGCACATCTCCGGACTCAAGCTAGCCCGCAATGCTGGCCATCAGAGCGCACTGCTCGCAGGTCTGAAGTCGGTTATTAACCGCTGCGACTGCGCCATCTCCATTGATGCGGACCTGCAGGACGACCCGAATGTAATCCGAGATTTTATCATTAAGTATCTCGAAGGGTATGAAGTGGTATATGGAGTCCGCTCCAGCCGCGACACCGATACCTGGTTCAAACGATTTACAGCGCAAGCCTTCTATAAGATGATGACCCGGATGGGGGTCAAAATCACATATAACCATGCCGATTATCGGCTGATGAGCAGAAGAGCCTTGGAGCAATTGGACAAGTTCAAGGAAGTGAATGTATTCCTGCGCGGACTTGTGCCCATGGTCGGATTCAAATCGACAAATGTATATTACGAGCGTCACGAGCGTTTTGCCGGGGAATCCAAATACCCGCTGAAGAAAATGCTTGCTTTTGCATGGGATGGCATTACCTCGCTAAGCGTTACACCGATACGTCTCGTATCCGCCATTGGCTTTCTGATGTTCTTGATTAGCCTTGGAATGGGCCTCTACGCGATTGTGCAAAAACTGGTTGGCTCTACTGTACCTGGCTGGACCTCTATCGTTGTTTCGTTGTGGTTCATTGGCGGTATCCAAGTCATCAGCCTTGGGTTGATCGGAGAGTACATCGGCAAAATCTATAAAGAAGTCAAGCACCGTCCCCTCTTTATTATAGAGACAGAGCTTCAGCCATCTGTGTCTGGGAACGCTGAGAAGACCAAACAACCGCAGCTTCAGGTATAAGCGAATGAAAAAGCTTGTACTTTCGTTGTGGAATCACTCTTTCGTCCGTTTCCTGTTCGTCGGTGTGCTGAACACCATAGTTGGCTTATCCATTGCATACTTGTTGCTAAATGCCTTCGGGCTTGACTACTGGGTATCGACGTTCGCAGGGAACAGCATCGGTGCCATTGTTAGCTATTTTCTTAACAAAGCCTTCACGTTCCAATCCAAGGTTAGTATCGGACGCAGTATATGGAAGTTCGCAGCCGTTATTATCGTTTGTTATGTTGTTGCGTATAGTGCTGCTCGCGGTATTAGCGATGTGCTGCTTGGGTTCATCCGAGTCGAGGATCCAGTCTGGTCGGATAACTTGGCTGTGCTGATCGGAACAGGATTATACACAATCAGTAACTATCTGGGGCAACGTTTCTTCGTCTTCCGTCCCGCATCCAAGCCCCAGCATGAAGCAGGTGAAGCATCTTGATAACAGCTTTATTGAAACGAGGGATTCGCTCCGTCGAATGGTGGACCCTTCTCGCAGTATGCGGAATCGTAATCTATGTAACTGTAATTCGACCTATAGTGGGGATTGCCGACAACGGAGATTTCCTTAGAATCATGAGTACAGTGGGGCTTGATTACGTCAATCCATCATTGAGCTATGAGGACAAATATTTTGATTATTTTATCAAGGATTGGGAACTTGTGACGTTTGGCAAGGGTGCTTACATTACGACCCAGACCTTCGTCGTATTCTTAGCGACTCTACTGAATCGGCTTCTGTATAGTAATGATGTGTTCGATATGCGGTTCATGGTCCTGGTATACACGGCGTTGCTGATGACGGCATTCTATTACTTGATCCGATACAATAAGTCCAAATCGTCGTTGCTGTTCACTATTATTCTAGCTTTGCTGCTTATATTTGTTTTCGCTGACGGCGCCTATATCGCTTATTTTAACTCCTTATTCGGGGAGCCGGTCTCGCTAGTATTCTTGCTGCTGACGATCGCTTTCGGTATCGCTTTGACCAAGCAGGAGCAGCCATCTTCTAAACTGCTTACTTTGTATTTTGTCGCTTGTATGTTTTTTGTATTTTCAAAGATTCAGAACGCCCCTGTCGGTGTGCTTGCTGCGCTGATGGGTCTTCGTTTCCTACCATTAAGGGAGGATAAGAGTTGGCGGAAAAGAGTCATTTGGTTCTCTGCTGGGCTTGCTTTAGGATCAATCGTCATGTACATCGTCGCTCCTAAGCAGTTCAAGGAAATTAATATATACCAAACCGTGTTCTATGGAATTTTGAAAGATTCTCCAACGCCTGAGGAAGATCTCGAAAAACTCGGATTGAACCCGGATCTCGCTATTCTGGCCAATACGAACTTTTTCACCCCTAACACCCCGATTCCACAGCGGGATCCGAGATTGTATGAACAGTTTTATAGCCAAATGAGCCACGCCAAAGTGGGTATTTTCTATTTGACCCATCCTGGACGTTTGCTCGACAAGTTGGAGATAGCAGCTCAGAATGGGATGACGATTCGACCGTTTTATCTCGGTACGTATCTGCAATCTGAGGGTCAGCCTTCCGGTGCCGTGCTTAGTAAATTCAGTCTCTGGAGCGAGGGAAAGCAAAAGTGGCTGCCCAATCGATTCTGGTTCATCTTCCTGCTGTACATAGCTTATTTTGGAGTTATTATTTGGGAGCATGTAAGGGCCAAGGTGTATCGGCAGAAGGTGTTCGCTGAATTATTCGCCATGATCGGCCTGATCGGCGCCTTCTCCTTCCTCATTCCCATTATTGGCGATGGGGAGGCGGACTTGAGCAAGCATCTGTTCTTGTTTAACGTATGTTTCGATATGATGCTGGTTGGCTGTGTATTGTGGATGGCGTCGAAGGTGTTGCGTAGTAGGAGAGTATGAGAGTGAAGGGAATCTGGCCTGCTAGTTTCAGCGGTCAGGTTCTTTTTTTGTTTATGCGTATCGACTATTAGGGGAGCAGAAGGATTTTGTTTGTAAATTATGCCGATTATGATATAATTTATATCGTAATCGGCATAATTTATTGGATGAGAGGATATAACTATAAAGGAGCCAAACTGACCAGTGTACGAAGTTGAAATTTATGAAGATAAGGATGGGAATTCCGAGCTGAAGGATTGGCTTCGCGAGCTAAAATGTCGCAAAGATAAGGGAATAAAGGAAGCTAGAATCATGCTTAATCAAATTCATTACTGCATTGAACGTATAAAATTGGATGGGACTTACGCTCCAGAGGAAATTGCCAAGCATATCATTAATGACATATGGGAATTGCGTCCAGATAAACATAGGATTTTGTTTTTCCAAGTAAAAGAAGGCAGGTTCATTTTGTTGAATCACTTCCGAAAAGAAACGCAGAAAACCCCGCCAAAACAAATTAGGAAAGCTATACAGTTAAGGGATGATTGGAATAAGCGTAATCATTGATCTCATAAGAAATTGAAAGAATGGAGGAATAACGATGAAATTCGATGATTTTATGCAAGAAATTTGTGAAAATACAATTGAAACGGAAACGATTCGACAGATTGCACGTATGGTTTCTGACATTGTCAAACGTAGAAAAGTACTTGGATTAACCCAAGTTGAAGTTGCAAAGAAGGCTGGTCTTTCTCAAGCACAGGTAGCACGGCTAGAAAATAGTTCGCAGATTCCTAGAGTAGACACTTTGATTAAAGTAGCTATCGCCCTTGGAATGAAAATTAATTTGAATGAGACCGATGAACATGCAGTCGCTGATAATCATCTGGTACATGCCTGAACAACAAACCTGTACTTTATGAGAGCCTATTGGCTCTTTTTTTTACAACTGAACAATTAACGTACATCAGTTTTATTCCACAGTTCTTCTTTTCCCAGCCATGACCTGTTACATAAAAATGTGTTATATAATAGTGCCTTATAGAAAAAAATAACCTGGCGGGATTCATCCCCCACCAGATTACGAGCTTACTTAAACTTTAATATCCAAATTACCGCCGAGATGCGGTTGCACGCTTTGTTGAAGCATCTGTACGAGCTGTGCTCCTTCTGATTCAGCCAAGTTTTTGGCTTTATCCAGCATCTGGATCCCAACCTGCACTGGCAAAGTGCTAGCTTGGAACTGGCTATAAACCGATTGCAATGAAGCTACATCCATCAAAAAACCTCCCTGCTGCTTAATTACTAGAAACGGTTAGAAATTTCATAGACAGAGTGATTATACCATTTTTTACCGAAACTCGACATCTCTATTTCGTAATTTGGTTTCCCTGACTCAGCTTGTGATTCCCTCAAAGAAAAGATCCATCGTCAGCTTCATCTGATCCGCCAAATTCTCCTCCCCCTGCTCCATAGCCCAGTATAACAAACAACCGAAAAAGGTCTGAACTGTCATCTCGGTAATGATCTCAGGCTTATATTTTCCATTGAACTCCCCGCGGTCTTGAGCGAGACGAATTACAGGAGTGGCCGCCTCGTACACCGTGTGAAGAATTTCATTCTGATTAGCCAGATTAAAAGGGCTCGACAATGTTCCCTGCAGCATCGCTTTTACAAGCGGTCGATTGAGCTGCATCCGATACACCAGCTCCACCAGCATTTCTTTGATCCGAGGCAGATAGGGACCAGGTTGATCATACAGCTTCTTGATTTCATCAATCGCCCAGAAGCCTTGTAAATCGCACATTATCGTTTCTTTGGAATCAAAATAGTTAAAAAACGTTCCTTTTCCTACTCCAGCAAGCTCCGTAATCTGAGCAACTGTAGTCGCTTCATACCCTTGTTCAGAAAAGAGCTGGAGAGCCGACTCTATAATTTTTTTTCTTGTTTCGCGTTTCTTATCTTCTCGATTCATTGGTCCTCCGAGTTGAATTGCTGTTTAGTAGAATGGACTGAAAATCATAATTATGGCATTTCTGTTACATGTATTGTAACACATTCTTTGTGCTGTGATAAATATTGACCGGAGGTCATATTTTATAGTATAAGTGTTATAGACAGAAAAAGACAGAACCTTTATTCGGACAGGAGGCATTTGTTTGTTAGAGAAATGGATTCGTTTTATGGCCAAGGCAAGGTGGTTGATCGTGCTCGGTTGGGTGGTGTTGACAGCCGCTTTATTCGCCTCGGCACAGGCTGGTTGGTTACCCAATCTGACACAGATTATCCGCGAGACTGAAGCAAAGTTCATTCCCGCCGATGCGGAATCGATGCAGGCTTCCGTCATTGCTAACCAGATTAACCCGAATAATAAATCCCGTTCCAATGCTGTCATCGTGTTGAACCGGGAAGGCGGACTAAATGAGGCAGACCGCAAATGGCTGCAAGCCAAGGTGAATCAACTAAAAGCAGAACAAGAAGCACTCGAGATTGTGAACATCACGTCTTTGTTCGATGTCCCGGAATTCGCCCAGAAGTTCGAAAGCAAGGATAAATCCACGCTTTTGACGCTGATAGATTTTGCGAAGCCCGACAATTCTCCATCCACCCAAGAAAATCTCGTCAAAATCCGGGATCAATTGAAACAGGAGCTGCCAGCTGGATTATCTGCAGAGTTGACAGGCAGCGCACCGATCTCAGCAGATTTCCAGAAATCAAGCGAGGACGGCTTGAAGAAAACCGAGATTCTTACTGTTGTCTTGGTCCTTTCTATCCTGCTTATAGTATTCCGTTCACCGATCGCGCCGCTGATTCCTTTGGTTACGATCGCGATATCCTTACTAGTGTCCAGAACATTCGTAGGAATCGCAGCAGATATGGGCATGCCTGTATCCTCCTTCACGGAATCCTTCTTGATTGCTGTTCTATTCGGAGCCGGAACCGACTACTGTATCTTGCTGATTCAGCGATTCCGCGAGGAGCTCAGTCATGGATATGATCGTGTCGAATCGCTCATTCGTACAATGCGTACCGTAGGGAAAACAGTCGTTTTCTCCGCCAGCACGGTTCTGATTGCTTTCTTCTTGATTGGTTTTGCCCAATTCGGGATGTACCAATCCGCAGTTGGTGTAGCCATAGGAATGCTTGTCACCCTGGTGGCTGGGCTGACGCTAACGCCTGCGCTTATGATGATACTTGGACCGAAGATGTTCTGGCCTGTTCGCATTAAGCCAGGTCAAGGGCATGGGGAATCCAAGATCTGGGGCAAGATGGCGAATCTATCTGCCAAGCGTCCAGTCACCGTATTATTAGTAACTGTACTGGTAACTGCCCCGATTATATTCTTGTTTCATGGGCAACGTTCGTTCGACGATATTGCGGAGATTAATCCAACCTTAGGATCGGTTCAAGGATTCAACACCGTAAAGGAGAAATTCGGAGCTGGGGAAGTATTTCCGGTTACAGCGACCATAACGTCAGCGAAGTCGATGCGAACGCCTGAGGGGCTCGCTGCAATCGAAGCGAGCAGCGCGGCTGTGCTGAAGGCAGAGCACGTCGCTGAAGTAAGAAGCGCGACACGACCGCTCGGCGATCAGATCACCGAGCTGACGGTTCCGGATCAGCTGGGCCGTACTACGCAAGCGATCGGAGAAGTAACCAGCGGTGTAACCCAGATCGCGGATGGGTTGAACCAAGCTCGCTCCGAGCTCCAGCAGGGAGCGGCCCCGCTTGCCGAGCTAAGCGGCGGCTTGACGCAGATGGCGCAGAGCTCGCTTGAGGCGCAGCAGGGGCTGCGCCAGGTCGGCGGCGGCTTGACCAGCATCCGCCAAGGGCTTGCGGCGTCGCAGGACGGCGCCGCGCAGTCCGCTCAGACCGCCGCCTCGATGGGCGACGATCTGAGCCAGCTCGCCCAGGCGTACCCTGGGCTCGGCGAGGACCCCGCCTACCAAGCGCTGCTGATGAAGCAGCAGGGCTTGGCGGGGGCCCTCCCCGAGCTCAGCGGCGGGCTGAGCTCGCTCGTGCAGGGCGCGGGAGCACTCACTCCCGCGGTCACGCAGATCGGCGACGGCCTCGGCCAGCTCGCCGGCGGCCAGACCCAAGCGGCTGGCGGAATCAGCCAGCTGCAATCCGGCCTTGGCAAGCTTGACCAAGGCCTCGGCGAGGGCGTCGGCGCCCTGGGCAAAGCCGCCGACGGGCTCAAGCAGATCGGCGCTGCGCAGCAGACGATCGCACAAGAGGCCGGCAAGCAGATTGCCGGCTGGCAGATCCCGGCCGAGGTCATCGACTCGGCAGACTTCAAGCGTTCGCTCGAGGTATACATGTCGCCCGACGGCAAGACAACCAAGCTCGAGATCGTCTTGAGCAGTCACCCTTACTCTACAGAAGCGATGGATGCTATGGACGATCTGCGAACCGCGATCAAGAGCAGCTTCTCCGGTTCCGCCATCTCGGATGCGGATGTTAAGCTTGCGGGAACGACCGCACAGTATCACGAGCTTGATGAAATCTCTAACGACGATTTCATCCGAACTGGCTTATTGGTCCTTTTGGGAATCTTCATCGTGTTGGGCTTGTTGATGCGTTCGATATTGGCTCCGATCTACATTTTGTTAAGTCTGGCCTTCAACTATCTCATTACAATGGGGATCGTAGAATTCGTATTCGTCCAGTTGCTGGACTTCCCTGGCCTATCCTGGACAGTCTCGTTCTTCGTATTCCTGATGGTTGTAGCACTGGGAGTCGACTACAGCATCTTCCTTATGGCTCGTTTCAAGGAAGAGTACCGCCCTGGCGGGGTCATCCCGGCCATGACCAAAGCGATGACAACGACGGGTGGAGTTATCATATCCGCAGCCGTGATCATGGGCGGCACGTTCGCAGCCTTCATGTTCTCGGGCGTGACGACCCTTGTCCAGATCGGCGCAGGCATTGTGATCGGACTCGGGCTGTACACAACAGTCTTCATGGGTCTTGTCGTCCCAGCCTTAGCGATGCTATTCGGAGAAGCTAATTGGTGGCCGTTCAGACGGAAGCCAGCTGTGCTAGCAGCTGCTGAGAAATCAGAGATGACTGGATATTCACCAGTGAGAAGATGATGGTTGCCTCTAGAATGCTTCAAACAATAAAGAACCTCTTGAGTTCATTCGCTCAAGAGGTTCTTCGTTATGGATATCAGCCTAAATGCATTAGACCCTTATCAAGGTTTTATTACTTGCTCTCTATCAAAGTCCCAGAGTTAAACGTCCAAAGTCGGTTTATGCCGTCTCTCACGGCCGACCTGGCGATAGTGCAGCACCTCGTACATAATCGGCACGATTAATAACGTAAGGAAGGTCGATGTCACCAATCCGCCAATAACGATTACGGCTAATCCCTTCGAGATAAGTGCACCGCCATCGCCTAATTCGAATACAAGCGGCAGCAGTGCGCAGATCGTGGCGATCGCCGTCATTAAGATCGGGCGAAGACGCGTCCCCCCTGCTTCAAGAAGCGATTCCCGGATCATGCCGCCTTGCTTGACCTGCTGTTGAACGCGGTCTACCAATACGATCGCGTTGGTAACCACAATCCCGATCAGCATCAGCATCCCGATCATGCTGGCGATCGAGATGGGCTCGCCCGCCAGGAGCGTCCCTGCCAGCGCGCCAGTAACGGCGAACGGCAGGGAGAACAAAATCGCGAACGGTGCTTTGCCTTCTCCGAAGGCAACAACCATAACGATATATACCATCCCGATCGCGACCGCCATAGCCATTACCATATCACTAATCATATCCTGAATTTGTTTGTTAGCCCCATCCAGCAAATAGCCTGTACCCGCCGGCAGCTCCAGTTCCTTCAATTTGTTCTGAAGATCCGTATTTACTTTCCCTGTATTCTTCGCAGTTATATTCCCAAGGACGGTAGCATACTCGGCACCATTTCGCAATTGCAGGGTGCTTTGCTGCTGCACTTCCTTCACATCGGCAATATCCTTCACCAGTACGGTCGTGCCTAATGGGGTGCGCAGAGGAAGCTTGCCGATATCGTCCACCGATTGCCGTGATATCCCTTCCACGCTCATATAAATATCGCTCGCCTCCGTGCCGTCGCCGAGCTTACCTACTTTGCTCTCGTTCAGCAATGGCTGCAGCAGACTCCAAGCTTGAACCGTGGTCAACCCTTGTCTTAACGCATCTCCGACACGGAGCTTAATCTCCACACTCTTCAGATCATCAAGCAGTGTATTATGCACGCCGTCGGTTCCTTCGATCTGTTTGACAGCATCAGTAATCGAAACGGTGGCTTTACGAATATCTTCCATTGAGTTGCCTGTCACGATAATATAAATACCTTGACCGCCTGGTCCCACCGTTAATTGCTGAATATTCAGTGTGACGCCTTCCATTCTAGGGTCAAGTGCCACTTTGCGAGTTTTCATATACGCCGTGACATCCTCATCCGGATCCAGACTGACGATCCAGGAAGCTCTGTTGGAAGCGCCCGCTGTGAACGTCTGCGGGTCGAACTCTCCCTTGGGACTTCCTGAGGTAACCTGAGACAGAATGACCGAGCCCATCTCCCGCATATTGCGGTCTATTTCCTTTACCTTCTCATCCACAGTGACCACATCGGTGCCCTTAGGCATCGTCAAGGTCATCAGAATATATTTCTCCTTCTGCTCCGGAATGAACGTTACACCAGCCAACGGTATCATTAAAAAAGAACCTGCCAACAAAAGGATAGATAAGCTTATTACCGTCTTTTTGTGATTCAGCGACCATCTCAGCACATTTTTATAACGTTTGCTGAGGTTCGTCTCTTTGTCGTGATGTTTGATTTTGGAGTTGCGCATCAAGAGATATGCCAGCAAAGGAACTACTGTGACCGCAACGACCAGAGAAGATAACAGGGCAAAAACGACGGTCAATGCGAAAGGCGCGAATATTTTACCAACAATCCCGCTAACTAGACCAAGAGGAGCAAATACTGCAATCGTCGTCAATGTAGAGGAAGTGATAGCAGCCGAAACCTCGCGTGTTGCTTCTAATATCAATTCCTTCGTTGGTTTCTCAGTCTGTGTGCGCCGCACAATATTCTCAATGACAACAATACTGTCGTCCACCACCCGCCCCACTGCAACTGCCATTGCTCCCAATGTCATAACATTCAAAGTAATGTCCGTGAAATAGTGCAGAAGCGACATGGCAGCCGCAAGCGAGAGAGGAATAGAAACAATGGCAATTAAGGTCGCTCTTATATTCCGCAGAAAGAACAGGATGAGAAGGGAAGCGAATAGAGCCCCGTACATCCCTTCACGCGCCATTCCGTTCACAGACCGTTTAATATCATTCGCCGAATCATATACAACATCCAAGCGAACCTTCTCATTGCCCCGAACCGCTTCCTCCAGCTTCTCCATGACTTGCGCGGACACTTCTACTGAATTGGCGTCATTGTTTTTCACAATATTGATCGCAACACTAGGTTCTCCTTGAACACGGGTAATCGTCTCTGGAACCGTCGTGCCTTTGACTACATCAGCAACATCCTGAAGCTTCACTTCCGGAAAGGGAGATATGACAAGGGCTTTCAATTCTTCCAGTGACTGCACCCGTCCAGTGATCACGACGTTCTCGTTAATTTTGTTGAAGGTAGCCGTACCTACTGGAAGCGTCACATTCATCGCTTGCAGCACTTGACTGACTTGCTGAAAAGACACACCGTACTCGGCCATTCGATCTGCTTTCAAACGTATGTACAAATTCTCAGAGGCAAGACCAGCCGTTTGAACCTTGCCGATTCCATCTACACCTTGCAAGGAAGGCAAAATTTTAGTTTGTACGAGCTGCTGCAGCTCACCTGCTGTAGTCCCGAACTGAGCGGTAACCGACGTATACATCATCGGGCCCCCGGCAAGCGAGATTTTGTTCAGAACAGGCTTCTCTACACTCGACGGCAGCTTCATCCCCGCCATTACTTTTTCTATCGCATCCATCTTCTCTTCCAGATTGGCGCTATAAGAGAATTGCATCGTCACCGTGGATACATTGCTTGCCGAGGTCGATTCCAGTGATTCTATTCCCTCTACCTGCTTCAAGGCCTGCTCCATAGGAATGGACACTTCGTTCTGAACCTCTTGCGGCGTGGCCCCTGGATAGATCGCGGTAACGAACAGGTAGGGAATGGCTATATCCGGCATCGATTCCTGTTTGAACTGACTGGCCGAATATACCCCTCCCCCAGCCAGCAGAAGCACCAGAATAACAATCGCGATCGGGTTCCGTAAGCTAAACTTAGTCAAAAACATTCATAACCCTCCCAACAGGAGTTATTCCCTACCCTAAAAATCGAAATTATCCGGATCTGCCCCGACGCGGCGGTTCTCATTCATAGCATCTATTGCGGCCATCTCGTCTTCCGACAATTCAAAATCGAACACTTGGAAATTTTCCCGGATTCGACTAGGGGTAATCGATTTGGGGATCGTCACGATTCCATGTTGGATCTGCCAACGGAGCACCGATTGTGCCGCTGATTTTCCATGCTTCTCGCCAATCTCCGTTAATACCGGATGGTTCAGCAGCTCCCCGCCTTGCATTAGCGGACTCCAAGCTTCAATCTGTATGCCGTTAGCTTTGCAGAACTGACGGAGCGGTTGTTGGGAAAGACGCGGATGCAGCTCGACCTGATCCACCATAGGCACAACCTTAGCATCCTGCAGCAAATCCGTGAGATGATGTTCATGGAAATTGCTCACTCCAATGGACCGTACACGACCTTCCGCATATAGCTTCTCGAGTGCCCTCCAGGTGTCTTTGTACTTGCCTTTAACCGGCCAATGGATCAGATACAGATCCAATACGTCCAAGCCAAGCTTGTCCATGCTCTCATCAAAAGCTTGCAGCGTTGTCTCATAGCCTTGATTGCTGTTCCACACCTTGGAAGTTACAAACAGCTCGTCCCGGCTTAAACCGCATGTGCGAATCGCTTCCCCGACTGCTGCCTCATTGCCATATATAGCAGCGGTATCTATACTGCGATAACCTGTTTCCACAGCGGAATGGACCGCTTTAATCAGCTGCTCTTCGTCCGTAACCTTCCATACTCCCAGTCCTAACCACGGCATTTGAACTCCGTTCTTCAATTGTGTTGTTGCAGGATTGCTCAATTGTATATCCCTCCACTTCGTTATATGTAAACTGTTTTTTGTATCCATGACCATTATATCACGAAAAACTACCATTTACGTTTACTGCACTTTCAAGCCAGATATCCTACTTGACAGCAAGAGAGCTCTGTAAGTCTTATCCCCTGTGCATGAAAAATTAATTTTAGATAATTCCGACAAATAATCATGTCACCGTTTTATGAACGCTATTATCATCGGCTGAAAATGCAAAATCATCGGTCAGTGTGCTAAATATCAAGCTGTGGACGGTCCCTATAATAAGCCATAGAGGAACTTTGATTAGATGAATGTTGGTTTCATTTAATTAGTCTCCGATATTAGTGAACACAAAAAAAGGAGGTACTGGTATGGTTGATCCTTTCTTATAAAAAGAGCTCGCAGCAGGAATTGATGGAATAGAATTTAATCCAGAGGGGAGTACTGAAATGATTAGAATACGTCAAAAAGCAATCCATACATGGGTCATGATGATGCTGGTTGTTTGTATCGCTGCCGGATGTACGCGGGGCGGGGGCAAACCTGAAGCTGGAACTGTGTCGGAGAGTACCAATACGACAAGTCCTGCAGCTATGAGCACGGAACCTGTTACTTTGAAAATCATGTACTACAATACGTTGGTTCAGAAGGAAGACATCGATAAATTTATTACCGAGCCCGTCAAGAAAAAATATCCTTATATTTCAATAGAGTATATCCCAACCGCTAACGCTACTTCTTTACCGTCATTGATTGCAAGCGGTCAGGCAAAGGACATTCCGGATCTCGTAATCACGGATTATCCTAATTTATCCGGTCTGATGCAATTTCAATACCCGTTGGATCTGAACGAGTTGTTGAAGCGGGAAAACGTGAACCTGAGCGGAATAGACAAGACGGCACTCGACGGAGTCAAAGCTATAGGTTCCAAAGGGGAATTGTATGGGCTTCCGTTCTATTTAGACAAGTACATGATGTTTTACAACAAAGACATTTTTGATAAATTCGCCATTCCATATCCGACGGACGATATGTCGTACGAAGATCTAGTCATCCTCGTCAAAAAGCTGACTCGAAAAGAAGACAACGTTCAATATATAGGGTATCGATGGGCTAATTTGTATACCGTCGGGATGCAATTCGGGCTTCCGCTGATTAATTCCAAAACAGGAAAAGCCGAAATTCAAACGGATGGATGGAAATATGCGCTATCCATGGTTAAGCAAATGTCAGATGCCGGCGTAGTTGCCGTTTCGCCCGATGCCTTTTTTAAAGAGAGGCGATTAGCCATTTATCCGCAGTCGCTAGGTGCTGCTTATGGGCAATTCTCGAAAGATGCAGCAGGTATTAACTGGGATCTGGCGGCAATGCCTTATTCTAAAGCCCAACCCAAAATCTCTGGTCCTGCCAAACCGCTCTATCTCGTAGTTTCTTCGGTAAGTCAACACAAAGAACAGGCGGCTGCTGCCGTTTCTTACTTGACTACTTCACAGGAAGTCCAGATGCTCTTGTCACAGAATGGAAGGATCAGTGTATTGAAAGACGATGCCATCCAGAAGCAGTTCGGCAGCAAACTGGATGTGCTGCATGGAAAAAACTTAAGTGCTGTTTTCAAGCATCCTTTCGGTCAGTTGCCTTATACGACATCTTATGAATCACTGGCCTGGCCCGCTCTGAATGCAGGCATAGACAAGGTTATTAAAGGGCTGGACGTCAATAGTGCACTGCGGGAAGCAGAAGAGGAAGCGAATAAAAAGGTCGAGGAAGCAATAAAAAATAGATGATCATGGAGGAAAAATAAAATTGGAAAAATTAGGTTGGGCGTTATTGCCGCGGTAGCTAAATGGGAAGTCGGGTTTGAATGCACGGATTATAGGGAAATGTTAGATGTTGTACGAACGGGATGCTAGAAGCCGATATCCTAGGAAATAAGCTGTATGCCCATTCCAGTTTACAGGGGTTGCGGGTTATTTGGCGCATGTACGCAGCAGAAAAGATTAACACGATTGCGGATTTACGGGGCCTCGGTTTGGATGAGGATTGGAAGAAAAACTCGATGTAAGGGAATCCGTTCAATAAGTGGTATCAAGCAATAATAGGAAGACGGGATTCCTTGTCTTCCTATTTTTATTTCTCATAGCTGCAATGAGTTATTGTCCGTTCATATTCATGAGGTTATTATAAATTTAGTATTTAGATTATACCGGGAGGGGATGGAACATGCATTTCAAAAGTTATGCCTTACTTGAAGAACTGTCTGTGACAAAACTATTTTCTTTCCACTATTACGAGTTGCAAAAGTCTTTCTATGCGGTTAAAGAAGTCCATAATTTCTGGGAAATGGTCTATGTGGATAAAGGCGAGGTCGAAGTCGTCACAAGTGCAAGTCAATATAGATTAAGGCAAGGAGATACAGTATTTTACAAGCCGAACGAAACTCACGAAGGATGGGCACATAAAGAAACAGCTCCAAATTTGATGATCATTTCTTTCGAGTGCAATGCGTCATGCATGACATTTTTTGAAAATAAAGTGTTTCGCATGGACGAAAGAGACAAGGAGCTGCTCGTTCAACTACTGAATGAAGGGCTTCAAGCCTTCGATCCGCCTATCGACTCTCACGACACGTTAGAGTTGCACAAACGAGCGCATTCCTCGTTCGGGTGCGACCAATTTATAAAAATTTATATGGAAGCGCTGCTTCTGGGCCTCATCCGCAAAGAAATTAACAAAAAGTCTCTACTTAAACCGTCACTGGTACTAAAAAAAAATACAAATGCTATTACGCAGAGCATTATCGAATACATGGAAAAGAACATTTATTGCGATCTTTCCTTGGCCGATATTTGCCAGGAGTTCGCTCTCGGCAAATCGCAATTGAATGCGATTTTTAGTGCAGAAACAGGGTTAGGTTTGAAGGAATACTACAATGATCTGAAGATCAAAATGTCCAAGACCATGATTCGCGAGGAAATGTACAATTTTTCCGAAATATCAGAACGGCTCAATTACAGCAGCATTCACTATTTTTCACGAAGCTTTAAAAAAACAACGGGCATGACTCCTTCCGAGTATGCCCGCTCCGTTAAGGCGAAGGTCGTTCATCACAAACGCTATTGATCGATCGTACCGAATTCCTTAAAGACTGCGACCGTATCTATGAATTTCCATATCACCCCTCCATCTGATACCTCGCCGCTCGTGTGTACGGGGGCGGTGGCACCCGTCGTCCCGCTTGTCGTCGCCTCATACAGCTTGACTGCATTTTGTCTGCGGATACCTTGAACTACGGATTGACTGCCCACCCAAGCTCCGGTCGCAGTATCTGTTCCTTTGATGATACAAATGCGGCCTTCCCGCCCTCCTGATGTAGGAGTATTGTAATGGATTCGATCCCCGACGAGAACGGGAAGTTCGATAGGCGTTTGTCGACCGACAAATCTCCGTGCCAGGTTGGCGTTGGAAATTTGATTCGCACTAGTCGCTCCCTCAATAGAGTTAGTTTCTATAAGGAGATCGCTCCTCATTCCGTTTGTAGTGATGCCGCCCGGCCGGTGGATGGTGTAAATGGCATATGTTAGTGGGCGGATTGCTGGAGAATACACTTCATCTTCGTGCCATTCCGGAAGAGTCTCGCTCGTTTGAACAATTGTCCAATAACTGCCCCCCAAATCCGGTCGATTTGCCTCCGTTGAAAAATGACGTAGAGCGGCCTCATACTTAATATTTTTATACACAACTCGATCTGCGGCCTTATAATCGCATACGATTGAATTACTTACAACAGCACCCGACACATCGTCCAAATAGATATCCGAGAAGAAATTTGCCATACTCATGTTGCCCTGGCAAACCACTCCGCGTATATATCGAATATTTATTCCCGAACCGCCGCACAGCATAACGGAATTTCCAACTACGGCAATTCCTTGCGGTAAGAAATTGGCGTTATATGCCGCCCCCAAGAAAGCGATGCCGCTGTTTTCAGCCCCTTGGACGGTATTTCCGGTTACGGCAATGTTCAGCCGGGCACTAGCTCTTGTTACAAAAACCTGTGTGTATCCGATTCCAACACCGAGAGGACTGTTTATATAGGAATTGAAGTTTCCGCTTGTGTCCAAAACTACCTTTTTAACGCCCCGAACATTATTGGATGTTACCGTAATGTCCGTATTCCATCTGGCCCCCACTCCGGTAGAACTTATTAGGATCCCGTATTCGTAGCAGCTCACAATGACATTTCCGTTCACGTTGACATGGGAATGAGCAACCCCAATTCCGCCTCCATAAATAAACCCGCATTCCCGGATATAGTTGCCGGTAACACTTGTATTGAAACCGTGTGTTTGTGCCAGATACATCCCGTTTTTACCGCATCTTTCAATGTGATTGCCCATAATTACAGCCTGGCTGTGGTTGTTTACAACAATCCCGTTTCCTGGTGAATTGATGATTCTACAGTTCTGGATTCGGATCGTCCCCATCTCATGATCGGTATTCGTGAATTTTCCGATGATGTAAATGTTTTGATAACCTAATGCTCCGGCACTGTTTGTTTTCCGGTATCGCGAATCGTTCATGATCCCTTGATTCTGATCGTTACCATCCACCAGGAGTCCACATATATCGATATCCTTGATTCCATTTCCAAAAATGACATTGCTATTCGTAATCGATGCGTCACTGATCACACCGTTAGCCCGAATCAAACCTCCCGGTCCTACAAGGATAAACCTGTCATACACGACAATGCTTTTCACGGTATACATTTTGTCAAAGACGAGGATGGGACGAAGCCAGGGCTCTCCATCCGCCCATTGACGCGCTGCCTGAACAACCGCCTGAACAACGTCCTGTTCATTGCCGATGCCTAAAGCGCCAAAGTCTCCGGGACAAAATTCGTTCCTTCGCTCTCTGAGACGCAGCCAACATCCGAAACCGGACGGTGCTGTTTCTCCGCTGCCTTGCAGAAACGGGATCAATCCCAAGCTTGTACCGTCCCACGGTACGGTCGGACTAATTACAGTACCACCGTTATGAGTGGATTTCGGCTGGTCGGCGTCCCAATAGAACACCCCTCCACCTATGCTGGTTTCGGAGTGGTAGCCGATCAGGGGCACCTGCTGCCCCGCACATTCACCTTCATAACCAATCAGATCCGGCACATATTTCAATCCACACATGGATTCAATTACATATTTTCTTACGTGGTTCTTATTATCGTATACGTTGTCGGTGACAGAATCTTTGGCACTTGCATCGCTGCCGAATTCCAGCCCTACCGTCGCCATTGTCACGCCAGCTACTCCAAGGGAGGCCAGCAACTGCCTCCGGCTAATCTTGTCATTGATCATCAACAGACACCTCCTATTGATCTAATCGGATTATTTCCACCCAACCGTGTTCCGCCATAGAACGGTCGGCGGCAAAGCCAATTAAATGACCGTAGATAGAATCGTCAAGATTGGTCGTCGAAATCGACGGTGTCCCTCCCCTCACTAGCTGTACGAAATCTTCAACCAGCCGCAGATCACCTCCCCCATGCATATCTGCGGAAACGTTCAGCTCTACACGCTCTTCCGAATATTCATGTCCGGGTCGCGGATCGAAGTTGCGGATAACGAAACAACCATCTTCCATGACACCTTGAATTTCCCCCTTGGTACCAATAATATGGATCGAACGGCAAGGTTTTGCCGTGTTGCCAATCATATTGTGCGTCGCCGTTGATCCATCGGCGAATTCGACTATGACCGACTGATGATCGACAACGGTGTTGTCACAGTGCCATACACAGCGACCATGCTGATTGTCCGTCCTTAACGACTCCAATCTTTGTTCCATGGAAGGTGACGGGCCTAAATGCTCGATACTTTGCCAAACATATGTGTACCAAAGATTTTGCTCTAAGTAATGCTTTCGGGCAGAATAGGGACATATCTCTTCAATCGAGCAATCGACGAGACATCGAGTGCCGGCTCCGGGCGGCGCCTGCTCCGGCCGGAAATACATGAGACTTCCGAAGCTGCTCACTCTTTTCGGTACTATTCCAGCTTTCATCCACGTCAGCAAATCCAAATCGTGGCACGATTTGGCCATCAGCATGGAGGATTTACTTTTCTCTTTGCTGTTCCATTTGCCCCGGACGTACACTACGGACATATGATGATAACTGACGTGTTCCGCCGTCTGCATATTGATGATCTCACCAATATCACCACGGGCAATGCGTTTGCGAATCTCCGCATAAAATGGCGCGTACCTCAGCACATGACAGATCATAACTTTGCGGCCATACTTTCGCGCCACCTCCTGCAGTTGAAGAACTTCATCCTCTGACGTTCCGATAGGCTTCTCCAAAAGGATATCGTACCCTGCCGGGATCAGTTGTAAGGATGTCTCTACGTGCAGAGCATCCATTGTTCCGTTAATTGCTACGTCGGCAATCCGTCCTTTGCTTACCAGTTCCTCGATAGTTGCGAAGCAATAGTCTTCGGAAATTCCATGTGCCTGAGCGGCTGCTTGCCTTCGGATCAGATCGGGATCGACAACGCCCACGATTCCGAATTGCTCCGGATGCATTCGGGCGTAAGAGGCATACAGCATGCTTCTATGGCCGGCTCCGATAATTACAGCTTTGACCGGTCTTTCATAAGTTTGCGTTTCGGCTTGGTGTGAAAGTGTCTTATTCATGGCGACCTCCATCGTTTCATTTGAATCAGAGTCCTTTATGGACTATTATAGAGACCGCCCACCGCTTGATATTTAGCATACTGACCGATGATTTTGCATTTTCTGCCGGATCAGCGGCCTGAACCAGTGGCTTATTTTCCTAATCAACGAGATACGACGCCATGAAGTACAACCGATGCGGCAAATCCGGATTAAAACTTCCGGCTATTTCACTTGGACGATTGCATGTTGAGCCGGGAATCATGATTTTGGAACGCGTACAACGGGAATGACATTGAAGTCAGTGCGGAGCATCGCATGAGCTTTTAGCGGGTCCTATGCAATCGCGAAAGCAGCGGTACCACTTGGGGATACTGCCATGAGGTGTTGAGCGCTTGGTGGTATATTGAAGATAGGGTGGATGGAGGCAAGCTTTCTGAGTGCGGCTTCGTGTTTCGAGACCTTCATCAGCGATTTTGCAGAGTAACGATCTGGGTGGGGAAAGATATTGATTGAAGCAGGTAGAAGAAACACTTTAAGGGGTTTGTCCATGTCTATATTACTTATGAACAACCCCCGCACCCGCTCTAAGAAGTACGGATTGCTGCTGGATCCTGGGATGTGAGGGGTCATTATAACGTTCTAAAAACTCCAGAGCGGATGTTCGGGCGGCATCGGATAGACGTAATGAGTATCCAGGGCTGCGCCGGCTATCCATCCTTCTCGGAGGGCACGCAGAAGCGCTGCCTCTTCGACCAGCGGGCCGCGCGCAGGATTAAGCAAATAGGCGCGGGGCGGAAGCCATCTGAGCTCCTTCTCGCCGATCATCCCTCTAGTCTGCTTGGTTAGCGGGACGGCGAGAATCAGAAAAACGAGTCCGCCCAAAAATTCACGCTCCTGTCCTCTACGAAGACATTGTCCGGAAGAGTGCCTTACGGATCTCCGACTCCCGGCAGCACAAACTAATGCCCTTTGTATGCAGTCCGGCTACACACCGAATCGGTTCATAATGACGAGCTTCATCTCCAGCATTTCCTGAATGGCATATTTGACGCCTTCACGGCCCATCCCGCTCTCTTTTACGCCGCCGTAAGGCATATGATCGACGCGAAAGGTTGGAATATCATTGATCACGACCCCTCCGACATGAAGCCGCTCCGCCGCAGCCATCGCAGTCTCGTAGTCGTTCGTATAAATGCCGGCTTGCAAGCCGTAACGGGAATCGTTCACTAGGTCGAACGCTTGATCGATAGTGCGAAAGGGGCTCACTACGACCAATGGAGCAAAGGCTTCCTGGCAAGATACCTTTAATCGCGGGCCTGCATCCAACAAAACAGTTGGATAGACGACGCCACCCTCCCGAAATCCTCCGCACGCTAATACGGCTCCCTCGGATTGCGCTTCCTCGATCCATTCGATTGCCCGACGTGCTTCCTGCTCCGAGATCATTGCGGCAATATCGGTCTGCGAATCCAACGGGTCCCCGATCTTCAGCGCTTGCGCTCCAAGGACGAATCGCTCTGTGAAGGCTTCGTACAGGTCTTCATGCACATAAACCGGGCGCAGCGTCCAATGCGATTCGTTCTCCTCCGATTCTTCGCGCTTCTTCCGCCGAGATTAAATAAGTTTGAACCGTTCTCGCGATCTCGGCCTCTGCAGCCTTAATCGGCTTGGAGGCTTCTTGCGCCAATAGGCGGACGGCTTCATCTGATCTGCTTTCCAACAGACGTGCTAGATTGTAAAGGATGGTTGCCCTCCGATGAGCAGGCATTCGCGCCATCTCTGCGGCTGCCCGCTCAGCCGCTTCGATGGCCAGGTCCGCATCCTCCGGCTTGGCGGACGCCACTTCCGCCAATTCCTCCCCGCTGTATGGATTGCGCAAGACGATATATTCATCGGCTTCCACATCGCGTCCATCAATCCATAAATGCTTCTTGTTCATAACGATCCGTTTCTCCTTTACACACCAATCTGATTGTCCGCAGGCCTTATACTCTTCCGAGCAGTGCTGCTTCATATATAGCGAATATGTCCGTTTCGGTCAAAGGCATAGGGCTACGGGCAAGCAAGCGCTTCTGCTCCAGTGCGTCGGCAGTCAAGGAGCTGAGATGGCTCGCCTCAATCCCATAAGCTTGAAGCGTCGCTGGAATGCCGATCGCTCTGTTCAACTCGTGCAGCAGGCTGACAAACCGCTGCGAGGCTTCTTCCGCATTGTCGGCTCCGTCTCCGCGTATCGCCAACAACAAATCCGACATCCGGTCCTGGCACGCAGGCCGGATGCGGTTCATCACATAAGGCAACAGCACGGCATTGGCTTCTCCGTGCGGGAGGTGGAATTGGCCGCCGAGTGGATAGGCAAGCGCGTGTACTCCTCCGACTCCGGCATTGAAAAAAGCCAGCCCCGCCATAAAGCTGCTCTGACACATTGCTTCCCGAGCTTCGAGATTGGCGCCATCTGACACTGCGCGCTTCAGCCAGGCTCCCCCCAGGCGCACCGCATGCAGTGCAAGCGCGTCCGTAACCGGAGATGCGAAGACGGACAGATAGGCCTCGATAGCGTGCGTCAAAGCATCCATCCCCGTGGCGGCTGTGACACGAGGAGGCACTGTAAGCGTCAGTTCCGGGTCGACAAGCGCTAGATCCGGCAGCATGTAATCGTGCACGATCACATCCTTCGTCTGCTCCAGTGCCAAAACGGCAATATTCGTTACTTCAGACCCTGTGCCAGACGTAGTTGGAATCATAATTTTGGGCAATCCGGGCTTCTCGATTTTTCGCAACCCCGTCAGATTCATATAGTCGCTAACTTTACCTTCATGCACGCTCAGGACAGCCGCAAGCTTGGCCAGATCGAGTGAACTCCCGCCTCCCATCCCGACAATCAGGTCGTAGCCCCCCTTGCGAGTCGCTTCTACCAGACGTTCCCCAAGCTCCAAGGTTGGCTCCGGGACCACTTCCGAGAATATATCGACCTGACAGCCCCCGGCGCGAACCCGTTCTACGATGCGGTCGGCCAGACCCAACCGTACCAGCATGGGATCAGCGACAAGCAAAATACGCGCCGCCGACCGTTTCCGGACTTCTTCCGGAAGTCGCCCCGCCGCTCCGCGGCCTACGTAACTCTGAGATAAAAACAACAGCCTAGCATCTTTCATTATGCATTTCGCCTCCATACGACCTATATCAGCTTATCTTGCAGTCGCCGATTACCAGACTGTACCTTCGCCTTAAATAATTAACCCTCTCCAGGAAGCGGGAACATAGCTCGTATGTTCATGGTAGAATACGTCAAATGCCGCATCAGAACGTCATTACGCTGCGCTGCTTCCGTCAATGGTAAATAGTCATGCGTCTCATTATATACCCGATAAAATCCTTCTGCGAAATTGACTCCCGCTGCCCGGCCATACTCCCCGTTATAGGACTCGATCAATTTCCGAGCGAACAAGCCGCTGTAGCCCTGACTTTTAAACTCATCCATAGCCCGTACTTTTTCTCCCACAACCGGACTGATGTCTACAAACACGTCATTGCGTAACCCATGGAGACTTAACCCATCGATTAGACTAACGGGTAAGGAGGTTAAGAAGATTTGCTTGATATCAACAACTCATGACTGAAGTCACGAGCTTGTAACTGCCCGGAAGTGCATACGGCGCTGAGGCCCCTTCCTAAGGGTGGCGTTACATGAGGCAGGCTGACAACTGCCCAACTGTATAGGTGTACCTACACAATCCCTTCAGCGAGGTACTTCGTTCCCTTGAGCTGAAGATTCATGGCTGCAATCCGATCATCATTCGATCGGTAGCCACATTCCCTGCAACAGAAGCTGTGTTTCTTCCTATTCCGATTCGCTTTCGCCGTATGCTCACATTTGGGGCAGGCCTGGGACGTGTACCTAGGATCAACCGCTATCACTCTTGCTCCTCGGAGAGCGGCTTTGTACTCGATCATCTTTCGCAATTGATAGAAAGACCATGATACCGTCTCATAGCGATCCCTGACTCGAACACGTTCTGTGACTGCACGTACACCTGTTAAATCTTCTACAACAAATAGCGTCGTTGGATCATACTGGCTTACGAGTGCCTTCGCGATGCGGTGATTCACATCCGTCATCCAGCGGTTTTCTCGTTCTCCGATCCGTTTGAGCTTTCTGCGAGCAGAAGGGGTACGCGCTTGTTGCAATTGATTGCGCAAATACTTATACCTTGAACGCTTGTCCTTGACTCTTCTACCGGGATAGAACGTAGTCTTACCTGCTGTATCATAGCTTGTTACGACAAAATTTATGCCCAGATCAATCCCGACAATTTGATTGATCGACTGCAGCGGAGTTTTTTCAATTTCTTTCGTCATCGGAATATGCAGGAACCAATTCCCGCGTTTGGTGATCAGTTTCGCCGTGCCGAAGGTCCAAGACCCATCAAAGTAAGCTTCCATTCCTTTCATTTCAAAGGGCACCTTGATACGACCCTCTAAGGTGTTGATGGAGAGCATCTGCTTGCTCAGCGAATAATCACGGTGCCAGACAAGATCGTACTCCGGCTTCTTGAAGACAATACGTTTCCAAGGGTGCTTGTTACTGATTAAGGTTTTGTATCTTGCCGTAACGGTCTTCAAGACGGACTGAGCCATCTGAGAGCGCAGGTTAAAAACAGCACGCAATTCATGATAAACCTGCTTGTGCAGGGATACCAAAGAAAGCATCTTCGTCTTAACCACAAGCTGAGAGATCGAGTTGCATGCCTGCCGATACGCCCATAAGGTCTGGAGCATTCGCTTCGTCTGCTCGGCAGTTGGATTAAGTTTCACTTTGGCGGTACATGTAACCGTCACCTTCTCCATCCACTGGTTCACCACGATTCGCTGGAATAAGGATAGTGGAAATAAAGCGTGCAAATGTTCTTATGATCCCATCATACCAAACATCAGTTCGTATTAGAAGTCGATGAAAATCGTTTTTGTAGAAAATAATTCGGAGGGAGGCAGTAAAGGATCGTGATATGAACATGCAAGCAGAAATGCACGTAAATTCCTCTCACGACTGAAGTCAAGAGTGTCCTTTACGCAAGTCATGAATAACAAATGAAGTATGTAGAGCCCCGACTACCCACTACCAGGCGGTCCAACCGCCATCCACAACAATATTAGCCCCAGTCATGAAACTGGAAGCTTGAGAGGCCAACAACAGCACCGGCCCCACTAACTCTTCCGGCCGTCCAGTTCGTCCAAGCATCGTTTTGTCTCTCAAATTCCGCAGGAACTCGGAATCTTGCTGAATTTCCGTTTTCGGAAACGGGCCTGGGCTGATGCTGTTTACTCTGATGTTTTTGCCGCTCAGGTGTCCCGCGCAGTATTTGGTCAATTGGATAACTGCCGCCTTGCCGGCTCCATAATTAACCGGATTGTTGGCACCGCTGTCCCCATAGATGCGCGGATCTGGCGAAACCATCCCGTACATCGAGGCGATGTTGATGATGCTGCCGCCTCCGTTCTCTTCCATATACGGAATGACCTCACGGGTGCAGCGAAAAGCGGTGCCTACAGCCCCGTCAACGCCCTTGAACCAGTCTTCGTCCGACATCGCAGCGACCGTCCCCTGTTTGCCGTAACCGGCTCCGTAAGTTGCGCCGTTAATTAACACATCAACACGGCCGTATCGCTCCTTGACTGTTCGGAACGTCTCTTGAATCGATTCCGTGTCGGAAACGTCGCAGGTCAAGAACAATACTCTGTCCGGGGCAGTCACATGCCCGTGAAACTCTGTTCGATCCGCTACAACCACGGTTGCACCGTAGGCGACCATCGCTTCTGTCAAGGTAGTGCCTAGAAAGCCGCTCCCTCCGGTGATGATGACGACTTTGCCTTCCAAAGAAAATAAGTGCTCCATTTCTCAAGCTCCTTCAGTCGTCATAGTGATTTCTCCCGTTTATCAGACCCTCTAACTTGTATGTTCTCGATGGATCCGTTCCGCCCCTTAGATCGGATCAATGCATCGGCTGCGTAAAGAGGGTAAATGCCATCCTCAAGAGTACTAATAGGGGTCGTACCGTTTTTAAGAATATCGACCAGATGAGCGACAGCGTTGCTGATATTGCTGGACCGGCTGAGCATTCCTGTCTCTGATTCACTCAGAACCAAGTGGTTCAAGCCTTTTTGAACAGGGTGTTCCTCTACCTCGTAATATCGGATCTCATCTCCGCTCTTGAGCATTTCGATCTTGCCTTGTTCCAAATACCAATCGATCTCGAAGATTAGGAAGTCCCTATCGTCAAAAGCTTCCGCATACCCCGTAACAGCCCCGCCTTCAAGCGTAAACGTGAACGAGTATGTCCAATCCTCACGTTCGTCCAGATTCGTCGGAATTTGCTGCAGCACTCTCACTTGATCGATCGATCCCGTTGTGTAACGCACTAGGTCGAACATGTGAGAACCGGTGTTATAGATTCCTCTCGTATAACGCATATGGATCTTTTTCAGCTTGCCGAACCGACCAGACTGCACCGCCTCCCGTATTCGCGCTGCTCCTTCGCTCCACCTTCTGGATAGATTGACGACGACAGTACGGTCGTACAGCTTGGCGAGAGCAGCTATTGCCTCTGCCTCCTGAATGCTTGTAGCCACTGGTTTCTCCAGGAACACAATCCTCGCATCCGAGTGCTCGAACACCGTTCGAAGCAATTCAAGCCGGATATGTTGAGGTGTACAGATGCTGATGACATCCAACCGATGACTGTTCAGCATAGCCGTAAGATCCATATAGAATCTCGCTTCCGGAGCCATCTGGGCAAGACGGTCTCCCTGCTCCTGACGTACTCCGACGGCAGCAACCAGGTCAATATCCGGGTTCAGATGATAAGCCAGCGTATGGCTTTGTGGAGTGGCTTTTCTCGGAATGTCGAACTGTAAGCCTATATTGCCTAGTCCAATAACTGCTGCTTGATACATAGCTGCCTCCTATCTCGCGGCTTATCCTTTCAAAGCCCCCATTGTAATGCCTTTGGTAAAATACTTCTGAAAATATAGAAACAGGACTAACACCGGCAATGTTGCCAATACCGCACCGGCCATCGCTACGCCGTAATTGATCTCGAGCTCGGAAACTTTCTGGGCAACCTTGACACCAACCGGAAGAGTGAAATTGTTCATATCCTTCAATACGATCATTTGCCATACGTAATCGTTCCACGAGCTGACGAACGTGAAGATCGCGAGCACGCCCAGGCCTGGCTTCGACAGAGGCAGGATGACCTTGAGAAAAGTTTGCCACTCGTTGCAGCCGTCGATCTTGGCCGCCTCAATCAGTTCACTGGGCAGTGTTTGCATGAACTGCTTGAGCAGGAACACGCCGAACGGCCAGCCCACAACAGGAAGCAGCACACCCCAATGCGTATTGACAAGATGCAGCTTGTTCATCAATTGGAACAACGGAATCAGCAGGACCGTATGCGGAATGGTCATGGAAGCGATCATAACCGCAAACAACCATTTTGAACCTTTAAAGGCGATTTTAGAGAAAGCGTAAGCTGCCAGAGCACTCGTCGCTACAACAAGCAGCGTAGCCGTCACGGAGATGAACAAGCTGTTGTAGAGCCATCGAAATATCGGAAACTTGGCGAATAGTGTGTAAAAATTATCGAATGTTGGTCTTGTCGGAAACCATTCCGGCGGAATCTGCAGAGCAACCTTTAACTGCTTCACCGATCCGGTCAGCATCCAATAGAACGGCCAAAGGAAAAACAGCACGAGTGCAGTCAAAACTGTATTTCCCATGTAAAGAGGCACTTTTTTCAACATCATATATTTTTTCGCCCCTTTCTAGTACTCCACATCGGATTTGAACAGTTTGAACTGAAGGAATGCAATCAGGCAAATGATAACGCACAGCACCATCCCCATAGCGTTTGCGATGCCGAAGTTCATATTGACGAACGCCTCCCGGTATATAAGCATAAGGATCGTAGTCGTCTTATAGGCTGGACCGCCCCCCGTCATCAACAAAATGATGGCAAAAATTTGAAATGCCCCAATGGTACTAGTCACGATTACATAAAGCAGTGTCGGTTTGAGCATAGGCAGTGTAATAGAGAAAAAGGATCGCAAAGGCTTGGCCCCATCCAAGGAAGCCGATTCGTATAAATCCGACGGAATTCCATTCATGGCCGCCGTAAAGATAACAATTGAACTGCCGATCGAAGTGGTGAGCAGGATTAAAGTTAAGGCGAAATACGCCCAGTCCGCACCGAGAAAGTTAACGGAAGATAAGCCGAGCGTCTTCAGTACATAGTTGGCCAGACCAAATTGATTGTTATAAATGTATTCCCACACCATCGCAATACTGACGAGGGAAGTTACTCCCGGAATATAAAAGGTCGCTTTAAGAAACGACTGCATTTTATTCGAGTGGGTATTAATCAGAACGGATAGAATCAGCGAAAGAACGGTTAGTGCAGGCACCAGACATATAACAAAGAGAAGCGTATTCTTAACTGCTTTATGGAACAACTCATCTTGGAATATCGTTGCGTAATTATCTAACCCCGCCCAATAATATTGGGTATAGTCAAACCCGTATAAACTGGATTTAATCGACAACACAATCGGATAAACAACGAAAATCAAGAAGAAAACAAGCATGGGCAGCACAAAAAGCCATCCGTTAATTTCCCTACTTAGCTGCAAGCGTCCTAACCCTTTGGTTCTCATCCTTGTTCTCCTCCCTAGTTAAATGGACGGGCCATGAGCACAATCATGACCCGCCGCTTTCCTCTACTTGCTGTACTTCTTGATCACATCGTTGAATTTTTTAGAAATGTTGTCGATCGTCTGTTTCGGAGTGGAGCCTTTTATAAACATCTTTTGAACTTCCGGGAACATCGCTGCCCGCATTTCCGGATATCCTTTAATGCCGAAGCCTGGATCCACGATCGGCCATTCTTTGGCCTTCGTTGCTAACTTGGCCAGGAATTGCAGCTCCGGATCTCCTTCGGTCCAGGCAGGAGGCTTGCCGAATGGGTTGAACGTTTTTAGGGCGGTGGAATACATTGGATTCTCGACTTGCATCCAATAGAGGAAGCGCTTCGCCCATTTCTCTTTCAGCGGGTCATTCTTCTTGAACACTACACCGAAGCCTGTTTCCATCTTAAGTGCAGACTGGCCTTTCTTCGGGGACGGATAGTTGACGAACATGTATTCGTGCGGTCCTACAACGCTGCCGTCCTTTACCCCGCTCTTGGCAATTTCTGCGTGGGCGGCGGCTCCCACTACCATGCCGTTTTTCTTCTGCTTCCAGTAATCCAGAGCATTGACGGAAGAAATAGTTTCGGGATGCGGAGTAATCAATCCTTCGTCCAACAAGGACTGGAAGAACGCGAGTGCCTGCTCGGCTTCAGGAGAATCGGCCGCCGTGTATTTGGTATAGTCGGCATTGAACAGTTTAGCCCCGAATGCCGTCATCGTGTTGTAATACAGCTGGTCCCCCTGTTCGTTCAGGGCAAACGCGGTCAATCCATACACCCCTTTATCCTTGTTCGCCACCGCCTTAAGCGCGGCCTTGAACTCTTCCGGCGTCCATGTCCGGAACTCGTCCTTCGGCAGCAAATTCTCCGCATTCGCTTCTTTCCACAGCGATTTGTTCAAGATTAAAGCTACCAGGGTGGTTGAGAAAGGCATCGTCACAATATTGCCGTTCACCGCAACCATCTTCATCACATCGGGATTTTTCTTGATCTGCTCCAAATCGGCTGGAGGAATGGCGTCATCCAGTGTAGCAAGGGCTCCCATCTGACCGTAAGCAAGCGTTCGGCCGGGGTAATCAAGTAAGATATCCGGCGTCGTCTTGGAAGCGATGGCCGTCGTCACTTTCTCGTTGATCCCCTCGAAAGGAACCATTTCCACGTTGACCTTCACGTTCGGGTATAGCTTGTTCCATTCTTTGATCAAGTCGCTCTTGATCCAATCCCCCGGCTGTTGCCCGGGCATCGTGCCGCTCGGCGTCGCCCACAAAGTCAGCTCCGCTTTCTCATCTTTGTTCAATTCGCCCGGCTTCCCCGAAGGAGAAGGCGAGGCACCGTTTGGAGATGGTGAAGCATTCGGCGATGTGCTTGCTGATGGGGTATTGCCGCTGCTGCAGCCGATTACCGAAATGATCATCGCCATCACCAACAGGAGTGCCCCCCATGTTCGAAAGCTTTGTTTCTTGTGCGGTTGGGTCATTCATTTATTCCTCCCTTTTAATAGTAGATGGACGCTAACGGCTATTCTATTTATCCGCAAGCGCTTTCACAAACCAAAAGTATCATGACTTTCCATTATGGGAATAGGTGAAATATGGTTGGATATAGGCAATTTCCTACGCTTATACGCAGGAATAGGGCATTTTTGACTGTTATCCAAGAATAATGACTATTCGGAATCAGGCTTCAGCTTGTTTATCCACATCGTTTTCCTGTATTGCGAGGGAGAAAGTCCAGTATTCTCTTTAAACCATATGCCGAAATAATGGGGATCCACGAAGCCTACACTCTCAGCAACCTCTTTTACCTTGACGTTCGAATCGATAAGCATTTTCTTCGCTTCCTCCAACCTGACTCCACCCACATAATCCACAAACCCGATGCCGACTTCCTTTTTGAACAATTGACTGAAATAATTAGCGGTTAACCCCAAATACCTTGCCACATATTCGACGCTTAGATCAGACAGATGATACTGCTTATGGATCAAATCAACCGACTTCATCACGTTCGGGCTCCGCATATTGTGTTTATCCGGGGCTGTTCCAATGTGTGCATGCAACAGAAGCAGGAAATCCCTGCAGCTTTTTTCAAGCGGCTCCACCGACAACCGTGAATCCAGATTCCGAAATAAATCAAGGGAGGCACGCTCGTGAATGCTTCCGTATTTCATCACTTGCTTGTAAAGATAGTGATACATGGCTACAAGGAAAGTAGTCATGATATAAGGCGCAAGATGATTGGTCTTGGCATATTCCATCAGCTCATTGACGACGGAGACACACTGTTCATAGTCGCTTTCATCCATATAGAACACTAGCCGGTTCTCGAACGATTCAGGGTACTGGGTCTGCAAGGAATCGCTGGAACGGTATATGACAGCATCTCCGTCCATCCGATCCCGGACCGCATACTTCATCAATGTTTTGGCTTCTTCATACGAGGTCTTGACGAAATTAACATGATCGTAAGCATTCCCTACAAAAGCATAGGCGTTCAATGAAAGATTCCCTCTTAATTCCTGCAACAGCTCTTCCAGAAAGGGCAAGACCGACTCCTGGGGACAGTTGAAGATGAGACAGAATTGATCGGCCGATACGGATGTTGATAAAACTGGACATCGCGATTCATAATTGAAAATCAGAGATTCCGCCTCCGTCGCAGTTTCTTCTTTGGATAAGCCGTGAATATACACCAGTGCTACTTGAAACTCGTCATTCTGAAAACGAAAGTCAAGCCTCCGCTCGTATTCCTGCAGTTGCTCGTCAGACATGCTCCTTTCAAGCAAGGATCGGAAAAACTTCTCCCGAATTAATGGAACACCCTCCCGAATAGTATCGAGCATATTATTATAGGCATGGCCGAGCGTGCCGAATTCATCCTTGTATTGCGCCTGGAATTTGGCCATCAGGTTCCCCCGCTCCACGTCACGGATCAGCTTAACCATCTTGCGTATTGGCATGGAAATCGTACGCGAAATAAAAGTAGAGACGAGGATCATAATGAGCAGGGACAGGAACAGGAAGAAAATCCATAGGGTGTTTACCCGCGATAAATCTTTTAGCAGTACATTAAGCTTGATCGAATGGACGAACACCCAATTGGTCATAGGGTATTTGGCATAGGCAACCATGTAGGAATCGCCTTCGTATTGCTGAATCAGATACCCTTTCGTATTGGCAAAATCACGGGCGTCAACTGCCTGTATAATGCTGCCGCTTTTCCCGCCTGTGGCGTAAACGAATCCTTTTGCGTCGGCAACGCTGCTCATTCCGTCCGACAAATTCGACGAAGACAGAAAGGTATCAAAAATTTGCGGGGATATCGCCACGACCAAATAACCGATCAATGACAGGTCGTTCCTATCGTAGATCGCTTTGAATAGAACAATGGAGGTTTCCTTCCCCTTCCATTTGATAAAAGACCAATAAGGAGCGCCTCCTGATTTGTGCGCCAGCTCATACCAACCCTGATTGACGAAATCTTCACTGGTCAAGTATCCCGGGTTCATAGAAAGTCTGACATTGGTATCAAACACGTTCTGATATCGATCGACTAAATATATCGCTTCAAGCCCGTAGACGTTGTCCCACATTTGACGCATTTGGCTATATACGTCGTTATAGGCATTAATGCGTTCTTCACCGTTCAACAAATTCATATTTCCTTTGAATCTTTCCTGAATGCGCTGGGAGTAAATCAGAACTTGAGACGATTTTTCGATACTTTGCAAATAATTGTCAAGACTGCCGGTGTATGATTCGATTCGCTGCTGTATGACGTTGCCTTCCCTCTGGATAATCATATTGCGGATAAAAGTGGATGACAGGAGCGCGAACGTGACAAGCGTAACCAGCGATACGAAGGCGAACGACAACCAAAGTTTCTTCACCAGCTTCAAGTCGTTAAACTGGCGAATGATCGTATTCATTGTTGACAACTCCCCCCGTAATCAATTTCACATCTTTTGGAACAGGCGGTTTGACGTTACAAATCCTCCACACTACCCATTCTTCGAGATAATTGAGCAGCATAGCTCTTTACGGAGAGACCAATTTCATTGATTTTTTGTTGGTCCATACCGAAACCGCTTACACTTATCGCTGCAATCACTTCCCCCCGCTTACTTCGGACTGGTGCAGATATACAATGTACGCCTATCGAAGACTCCTCTCGATCTACCGCAAATCCGACCTGCCGAACGGTTTCAAGCTCTTCCAGATATTGTTCAATGGAGCCGATCGTATGGATTGTCATTTTTTGAAATGTACAAGATTTCAATATTTCCCTTACTCGAGTTTCAGGAAGCCAAGCCGTCAAGCTTTTTCCCAAAGCTGTATTGTAGACCACTCTCCGTTGACCCACCGCACCGAATAAATATTGCTGATGATCCGGTTCTACATTTACCAGGTACAGAACACTGTTATGGTCCAGAATAGCCAGATGAGCCATATATCCGGTCTGCTGCACAAGTTCTACAAGCACCTTCTTGCCTTCAACCGTCAAGTCTGTGGAGTTGGTGTAGACGGAGCCAAGCTCGAAAGCCGTAGGACCAATTATGTATCGATCGGAATCTTTTAACTGTTGCACAAACCCATGATCCTTCAACGTCAGCAGAAAACGGTGAACAGCGCTCTTGTTCAGGTTCAGCATTCGAGCTAATTCGCTTACCCCTAAGGCGCGCTTCTCCGTAATAAAACATTTCAATAGGTTCAACGTCCGATCAACGGATTGAATTCTGTAATAGGGAGCCTCTTTATTCGTTTCTTCCTGTTCACTTATCATGTTGTACCTACTCCTTTTCATCTAAACTTCCCGCTTTTAAACATATTATAACACATCGCAATACTCTGTAACGTATAACGTGACACGGTGGGCGTGCAATTGGTTTGTATATTAAGAATAACCGTCCTTGCGGACGGTCCTCTGACGGTAGTGTTCAGTTAGGCGGGGGGAGGGCAGGAAAGCGGGCTACGATTGCTGTTGTGCCTGGGTTCCCTGGATTAAACTTTTAGAGGTTGGAACCCAGACACAAAGGCAACCACTTCGTTTCTCCGCTCCACCTTCCTGCCCTTGACACTTTTCCGCATTCTGTACAGTTCTTTGGGGGAAGCCAGTCTCTGCCCGATCATGCCTCGAAACGCTATTTGGAAAAGGGCCGGATTCGTCGGAATTAACAGCACCTTTTCTATCCAACAGGTTTTCCAGCCAGCAATCCGAGGTGAATCGGTGCCGTTAACAAGCTGAATGTGGCGTTATTTCGTGCGGCGAGAGTTGCCATTTGTTACGAATGTGTTCAACCGTTACGATCGGCCCGACATTTGCAAGGTATCGTGGAAGGTGTGTATAGGGGAGTTCCGTTTGGCAGCTTATACTGTGGGGGAAGTATCGGTACAGGAGACAGGCCAATATGATGGGGTCTCCCTATAACCAGATCATGGAGGGATAGAACATTAGTCAAAATCAGGAAAAGCTCACTCGAAGAAAGCTCCTTGCCGGGTTAGGTGCAGCCGGGGTCGTTTTGGCATCGCAAAGCTTATTGGTCGG
Source organism: Paenibacillus sp. J2R1T-4 (assembly GCF_059692235.1). Classification (NCBI taxonomy): domain Bacteria; kingdom Bacillati; phylum Bacillota; class Bacilli; order Caryophanales; family Paenibacillaceae; genus Paenibacillus; species Paenibacillus sp. J2R1T-4. The sequence goes on from NZ_JCAUBA010000015.1 coordinate 59,416, forward strand.
CGGTCTGTATGGTTCGGCGAAGGCTCAAACATCCGTGTCCGAAAATGTATACGGCGACAATAAGGAGAAAGAGATTAAAGCAAAACCATCTGTACATATCGATTGGATTAACGTAAAAGATTACGGGGCAAAAGGTGATGGCGTCAAAGACGATTACACTTCAATGGATACAATCATTCGGCAGCTCGATTCGGTTGAAGGTGCGACGCTTTATTTTCCAAAAGGGACTTATCTAATCGGTTCGAACTTGACGTTCCCTCCCTCCGTTCGGTTACTGTTCGATCAAGGGGCGATGCTGGCTCCGGGATCAGGGGTAGCCTTGATGCTGAATGGGCCTATTGAGGCCGCGTTGTCACAAATTTTCACAGGCAATGGAGACATTGGCGGAACTTTTGGCGCCCGCGACCTTTATCCACAGTGGTGGGGAGCCAAAGGCGACGGGGTGGCAGACGACACGATCGCGTTTCAACAGGTGCTGAATCTGAGTAAAACGAATAGCGGAATCACCGTTGTTGTTCCGAAAGGCATATACAAAGTGACCAAGATACTGCTGATTTACGGCAACACCCGATTGTCGCTGAATCACAATGCGGTTATGAAACGATTTCACAATGACAGCTTCTTCCTCAATGGGGACTATGGAGCCCAGTATGATCGTTACGAAGGCCAAGGCAATATTATCATCGAAGGCGGTATGCTCGATGGGAATATCATTCAGTATCCCGACGCGTTTAATGGGATCAATATAGCCCATGCGAACAATGTGACGATCCGCGATATCACGATCAAGGACATTTCTTGGGCACACGCTCTCGATATCAATGCAAGCAGCAATGTGCTGGTGCACAACTGCAAGTTTCTCGGGTACAAAAATGCCGCCGACGGCTCGCGTTACTACTCGGAAGCCATTCAAATCGACGCGATGACTAAGCTCGGTTTCACTGCTTTCGGCAAATATGACGGCACTCCAAGCCGAAACATTACCGTACGAGACTGCTACTTTGGTCCAAGCGGAACGGAGGGAACGGCCGCCTGGCCTGCGGGAGTAGGGACGCATGGCGCGATTCACGACGTATGGGCGCATAACATTAAGATCGTTAACAATACATTCGACGGGCTGACGTATTGGGCGATCCGGTTATTCAAGTGGAACGACTGTATTGTCCAAGGCAATACGATGCTGCGCTGCGGCGGAGGGATTACAGTAAGCACGCCAAGTCCGAACAGCGAATCAACCAAGGACAAGGACGGGATTCAGCGCGTAACATCGCAAGCAGGGAGTCGGATCATGATTTCCGATAATTTGATTGCAGGGACGACGCAGTTCGCCGCAATAAGTTGTTATGGTGCAGCACAGGTGTTCGCGCAAGATATTGCAATTACCAATAATATCGTACGCGATGTATTCACTGATAAAACGGCAATTACAACGTCATGGTGTAAAAATGTTCAACTACAAGGGAACATAATAAACAATGTAAGACGCGGTATTTATACCGAGAATACACTGGATTGCCAAGTAGCGGGCAACCGGATCGAAGTCGCGAGTACGGATGGCATTTGGCTGGCCAAAGGATCCAATATGTCCGTTCATGGCAACGATATTAAAAATTGCGGTTCGTACGGGATTCTATTGAACGAAATCACCGGTATCACCATCCATCACAATGTCATGGATTCCGTCAGCGCCGGCGAAACCAACCGTTATGACGGCATTATGCTGAGCAGCAAAGTAGAGAACGGATCCATTCACAACAACACCGTAAGAAAGGCGGTTAACGGTAACCCGAACCGTTATGGGATCCAAATTACGGTCAGCTGCAAAAATATAGATACGTTCAACAATATAGTTGAAGGCGTCTCAGGCAATTATCGCAATAGTTCAACAACATCTTCCGACTCGTATTGCCTGTACTCTCCGAACGGCTCCTGCTTTAAGGTGTCGGTGGATGATGCCGGTTCGCTAACGACAAGAAAGATCCAATGAAGTTATGTGACGGATATGAAGGGGGAATAAGAATGATCGGAAAACAGTTCAGAAGCCTTGTTATCGTGGCTGCAGCGTGCGCCGTATTAGCAGGATGCTCCGGTAAAAAGGAGCAAGCGGATCCTGCGGGGGCAAGCAATCAAGTTGTAAGTCAGGAACCGGTTACCGTCACGCTCGGCGTACGGCCCGGGTATTTGTCGGATGAAGAGATTGAGCGGTATTTCGTGGAGCCTACGAAGAAAAAGTACCCCCATATTACAATTAATAAAATCGTTCTCGACGATAAAGCGAACTCGTTCGACAATTTGGTTGTGCGGAGCGAGGTGCCGGATATTATCGTACATACGTCCTTACTCCTCGGGGATATGAAACGATTAGGACTGGAACAAGATTTGAGCGAATCGATCCAAAAGAGCAAATTGGATACCGGTCGGTTCAATCCCGCAACGCTTGAGGCAGTCAAGCTGGCCAGCGAGAAGGATGCTCTGATCGCGATCCCGTACACCTACCTGTATAACTCTTTGTACTACAACAAAGATATTTTCGATAAATTCGGCGTTGCTTATCCGAAGGACGGCATGACCTGGCCGGAGGTAACGGAGCTCGCCAAAAAATTGACGCGATTTGAAGACGGCGAGCAGTACAGGGGGCTGGAGCCCGATTCCGTCTTTCGGGCAGGCTCGCAGCTCGGACTTCCTTTGATTGATCCGAAGACGTTCAAATCGATCGGCAATACGGATAACTGGAAAAAAGTTGTCGAGATGGTAAAGGGAATATATGAAATTCCCGGCAACGGCAACATTCAAACGTTCACCAGCGGTATGAAAGCTTTTACCAGGGATCGAAAGCTGGCCATGCTTGCGAGCGTGAACCCGCTGGCCGACTTTGCGCAGGTGAAGAACGAATTTACCAATTGGGATCTCGTTTCTTATCCCACTTGGCCGGAATTGCCCGGAGTCGGAACGCAGTTCGATCTTCATTTGATGATTATTCCGTCCGTGAGCTTGCATAAAGATGCGGCGCTTCAAGTGGCGAGTGTTGTCGTATCGGACGAAGTACAGCTGGATATGGCTCACAATGGCAAGCTTTCCGTGCTGAAAGACAAGAAATTCCAGGATGAATTCGGTAAGAAAATGGATCACGTGCAGGGGAAAAATGTGCAGGCGATCTTCAAAACGACTCCAGCGAAGCCGTTTCCGCCAACGATACACGGAAGCAAGTCTTTTAACGAGATAACCAAAGTGATGACCACGGTCGTCAAAAACAAGGTGGATATCAATACCGCGCTCCGCAATTATGATGAATTGATGGATAAATATATCGAGACAAATAAACCGAAATAACCTACGACTATTTTACTAAAGCTATCGGGAGGATTAATAGAGATGAAAAAGTGGATTTCTTTGCTGGCAGCAAGCTTATTGACAACGACGATACTGGCAGGGTGCGGCGGAGCAGGCGACAAGGCCGCTTCAGGGGGCCAAAGTCAGCCATCGAACAAGGAAGTGAAAAACCCGGATCCGGTAACGGTTACGATCGGGATCAGAGCGACGGGCTATTTGACCGAAGATGAAATTCAGCGCTACATCGTGCAGCCGGTAGGCAAGAAATATCCGCACATTACGATCAGCCGGGTCGTGTTGGACGATAAAACCAATTCGTTCGAAAATTTGGTGGCCTCAGGTTCGCTACCGGATATCATTTTCCATACTTCGCTGCTGCTTCCGGATCTAAAAAGGCTCAATGCCGAACAGGATTTGACCGAATCGATCAAAGCGGCGAAAATTGATCTGAACCAATTCAATCCGACGGCGCTCGAAGCGGTCAAAATTACGAGCGAGAACAGCTATTTGATCGGCGTTCCGTATACGATGCATTTTAATGCGCTGTATTACAACAAGGATATTTTCGACAAGTTCGGCGCGCCCTACCCGAAAGACGGCATGACCTGGCAAGAAGTGACCGAGCTCGCCAAAAAAGTAACGAGGATGGAAGACGGTGTACAGTACAGGGGATTCGAACCCGATTCTATATACCGGGCAGGCTCGCAGCTCGGGCTGCCGCTCGTAGACCCGAAGACGTTCAAATCGCTCGGCAACACCGACGAATGGAAGAAAGTCGTGCAAATGGCCAAGGACGTATATGAAATTCCCGGCAACTCGACCATTCAAACGTTCAGCTCGGGCGTCAACGCTTTCGTCAAGGACCGCAAGCTCGCCATGCTCGCTGGCTTGAACTGGCTTCCGAACCTCGCCGAAGTGAAGGACCTGTTCCCGAACTGGGATCTGGCCTCCTACCCGACATGGCAGGATAAGCCAGGCGTCGGCACCCAGATCGACCTTCACGTCATGGTCGTACCGAGTAGCAGCAAGCATAAGGAAGCGGCTGTTCAGGTCATCAACACGGTCGTATCCGAGGAAGTTCAGCTTGACATGGCCCGCAACGGAAGGGTTTCCGTGTTGAAGGATAAGAAGTATCAGGACGAGTTCGGCAAAAACCTCGATTTCCTGAAAGGGAAAAACGTCCAGGCGATATTCAAATCCGCGCCGACCAAGCCGTTCCCATCCACGATCCATGCGAATAAAGCATTTAACGAGATTACGAAGGTCATGACCCAGGTTGTCAAAAACAAAGTCGATGTGAATACCGCTATACGCAGTTACGACGAGCTGATGGATAAATATATTGCGGGTCAAGGCAAATGAGTTCACACAATTCTGGTATAATGCTAACGTAGAGAGCGGAAATTGTCGAACGGAAGCGGGGGGAGAATCATGGGTCAGGCCAAAAAGTGGATCTTGGCGACAGCGGCATTGCTAATTGTTGCTTGCTCGCTCGTGTGGACCGGCAGCAAACACACGAATAGGGCGGACACGGCAGAAGGGCCGCCCCTTCTGCTTCCGCAAGGCATGCCGATTATGAACAAGCCGGTGGAGCTGACGTTTCTGACTGGCAAATCGGCTACCAGTGCCTCCAATTGGAACGAAGTACTGCTCTGGAAGCGCTACGCCGAGATGACCAACATAAACATACAGTTTCAGCTTGTTCCCTTCGAAAATTTGGGAAAGGCAAGAAGGATGGCGCTGGCGACCGGAAATTACCCGGATGCTTTCTATGCAGCCCGTTTGACCGTTTCCGAGCTGATGAAATACGGAAAAGACGGAATACTGATCGAGCTGAACGACATGATCGATAAGTACGCCCCGAATATCAAGCGTTTGTTGGACCATTATCCGGACTTGCGGAACGCCTTGACGATGCCGGATGGCAATATATACTCGATCCCTTCGTTTTACGACCCGGAATTTTTGTCCATGCTAATCGGAACGCCGCTGTGGATCCATAAGGACTGGCTTGATGCGCTGCATTTGTCCGAGCCGCAAACAACCGACGAATGGTATGCTTACTTGAAGGCTGTGAAGAACGGCGACCCGAACGGCAACGGCACCGCGGACGAAGTTCCTTTTGGGAGCATCGGAATCAACGTGCTGATCCATCAGTTGAAGGGGGCTTGGGGGCTTGGCAACCGTGGGCTGGCCAATACGTTTGTGGATTGGGACGAATCGACGGGGCGTCTCCGGTTCATTCCCACCGATCCCGCATACAAAGAGGTTCTGGAGTACATACATAAGCTTTATGCCGAAGAGCTGATCGAGAAAGACATCTTTACGATCGGAAGCAGCGAGTTTTATGCTAGAGGGGCACAGGGCTTGTACGGTTCCATGGTCATACCGAATCCGGTTACGTTGATGAAGCAGACCGGTTACGTCGGAACGCCCGCCCTGCAAGGACCTCACGGCGACAGACTGTATTCCCACGTGAAAGCCCCGCTTGTCCACGTAGGCGCCTTCGCGATTACGAGCAAAAACAAGCATCCCGAAGCGACGCTCAGATGGATCGATTATTTCTTCAGCGAGGAAGGCAGCAAGCTGTTCTTTATGGGAGTTCCGCCCGTAAGCTACGAAGAGACGGAGGACGGGGAACTCCGTTATGTGGAGAAGATTACCAACAATCCTGAGGGTCTGACGATGGAGCAGGCGCTGACGCCATATGTGACTTGGCTCGGCGGAAGCTATCCGGGCTATGTGCGGCTGCCGCTGTTCAAAGGCTCGGAAAGCTTGCCCCAATCGCTCGAGGCCGCCAATAAAGTGAAGCCCTACGCAGTCAAGGAAATATGGCCTCCGTTTAACTTCACTCCAGGGAGCCTCGGAACGGAAATTTTCTCGTATATCCAGGATATGCAGGCCAAGTTCATTACCGGAGAGGTACCTTTCTCAGACTGGGACAAGTACGTTGGCGGCCTGAAGATGATCGGACTCGACAAATATATGGAAATGTACAATGACGCTTTTCAGGCCTATTTGAAGAGCAAGTAAAAATCGAAATGGAATAGCCGGACTACATCTGCAGTCCGGCCTTGCTTTCGAGCGCCGACCTCTTGCGGTAATCTCCAGGAGTAAGGCCCGTTATTTTTTTGAACATCCGAATGAATGACGTGACGTTGCGGTAGCCGATTCTTTCGCCAATATCCTGAATGCTGAGGCTCGTTGTATGCAGCATCTCTTTCGCTCGGCGAATGCGCACGTTGTTCAGATGATCGCTGAAGTTCGTTCCCGTTTTTTCTTTGATATAGGCGGACAAGTAGTTGCTGGACATGTTCATGCGATCGGCTACCGAATCGAGCGACAAGTCCTCGGCATAATGCGTCTCCAAATAATCGGCCAAAAACTCGACGACGGGATCCTTCTCGTCGCGTTTTTTTTTGATGGAGTCGGCCGCTACCGAGACGAAGCGGTCGAAAAACTGTTTGTAGTCGTCGAGTGTGAAACATTCCTCCAGCTCTGTCAGCATCCCGTTCAATTGCTCCGAGCTATCCAGATCTACATTTGCCTTTTCTGTAGTCTTAAGCATTTTGGAGGTTGTGCTATTGGCAAAGTCGCGGAACTGGATGCGGAACGCTTCTTTTCTGTGCATATGCTCCAGCATCCGGTGAATCAGTTGACCGCATGCTGCCCCATTGCCCTCCTGCATATTGACATAGAACTCCTGCTCCTGCTCTGCCGTAAACACGAAATGATTCGCGCCCAGAGCATCCTCCCATACAACCTGCATCTCATCCCGAAGCCCGGCCCGCTTCACGCGGTCCGAAGCCTGCAAGTAAGCGCGGTTAAAATCCGATCCGGCGCTAAAAACCGAGCTCACCGCCACCGTAACAAGATAATGGTCTTTATCCCAGTCGAAAATCGGTTTCAGTACGGCCAGCGTCTCCTCAAGCTTCTGATGCGGCTCTTCCCCATAAACGACAGATACGAGTTGATTACTCTCGGTTTGTAAAGTCCGTGAGTGTTCGAACCGGTTCGTCATCATCAAATCTACGCATTCGCGTGCGGCATAAGTCAACCGTTCCGCCTTTAAATGCATGGCATGGAGCAGCGTATGGCGGAAGCTCAATTGAAACAGAACGATCCGGAATGGAGGAGTGTTCGCAATCGCCTCTTTCCACTCGCTAGAGTCTGCTCCAGTTGCGATCATTTTCAGATTGCTTATATATCCGAAATCGGTGAGCAGCGACGTTTTGTTCTGTAGGTCGTCGTGAATGTCGTTCCGCTCCTGAATGAGCTCTCTCGATATTTCGTTGATCAGCGTAAACTCGTATATGCTGCTCTGCACGACTTCGGGACTGCGGTGTCTCAGGGAGGCGATAATCTGCTTGACCGGGGCATTGATTTTCCGGCTGAACACAACGGATGCCGTTGCCGCAATCATAACGGACAGGACGAACAGGACAAGGAGCGTCCATTTCAGCTTGTCGATTTGCGCTGCAATTGTCGAGTAAGGGACCGACGTCATGTACGTCAAGTTCGATTCCCCGCTCTTCTTGTAAAAGTAATAAGTATCGTCGCTCTCTACGTAGTCCTTGTCCACCGCGGGAATAAGCCGCTTGTCCGACCCCACGGGACCCGAGGAATCGAACAGAACGGTTCCGTCCTGATGGAGAATCGTAAAGGCCGGACTATTGTTGCTGTAGAACGATTCGAAGAGCTGCTGCGCATCGAGCAGACCGATGATGAGATGATTGTAGCCGGGCAGCTTGACGGTCATCGGAAATAGCTGCTTGCTCTGTTTATCCGAAGACACGACGGAAAAAAACCGGCTCGGATGCAGCTCCGACGTATATGGCAGCTTAAATTGCTGCTGCCAGAAGTCGATTCCATACGTCTCGCTGGCATAGAATCGGGAGAACAATCGGTCGGCGTCGCCGGTACCATTTTTGTCCACAGTGAATGAAGCCGAATTGTAGAACACGATGATGTTGTCCAAATACAGGAACGGATTATTGACGTCATGTCGGATTTGCTCCATGATGTCGGCCGGCTTCAAGTAGTTGACCTGGGCCGTTTCCTTCGCGGCAAGCTGTCTGCCGAACGCGTTGACATTCTCGTCCTGATACAGCTTGAATAGCGAGTTTTTGATGATCGACAGATGCTTCTCGTACCGGTCTGCCGTGTTTTCCAAATCGATCCGGTTATGTTGGATAATTTCCCGCTGAATATTCGTTTTGAAAAAAGTGAACGACAAAAAGTTGAAAGAAGCCAGCAGCACGATGATCGCCATAAAGCTGATCATGCTTTTAATAAATAAGGAATTGACGTTGATGTGTATCTTGAACAAGCTGCCGGACCCCTTTAAAGCGATATATGATCCATAAATTGAACTGCGATTTTCTGTACGAAGAAAAGCAACCTCTAAACACAAATTTGCTGCACAGTAAAGGCCTCGATTCAGTTGCTCTTATTGTACAGGAAAATCGGGAGATGGAGAACCGTCAAATATCACTTTTACTTTTTCTTAATCTTAGCGTTCAGAATATGCCCGCCTTTCAACCGTTTGTAATATGTCAAAAAAGGCTTGAAGGCATTAACTGCACCCTCAAGCCCTGTTCGATTATTTTATTCAATATCTTCTTACTCACTTTCCAAGCCAACGGCAGTCAACTGTTTAACCAAATTCTGGCGCGCCAATGTAATTCGCTCATCAAGTTCATCTGCGGTGAAGCTTTCGCCGCGATCATCCAGACGCTCGAGAATAATCGGACCTTCAAAATGAACATCCTTCAAAGCAGCAAACAGGGCCGAGAAATCCACATCTCCTGTACCGGGAATCGGAAAGTCAATCTCGGCTCGCTCTCCACGGTGATCTTTGGCAATCAAGGAAACGACCTGTTCAGCAATTGCCGGCATGTCAGCAGCGGGATCAATCCCTTCATAGAATCGAACATTGCCGGGATCGTAGCTAACTTTGACGGAGGCAGAACCGATACTAGCTATAGTTTCAGCCAACTGTTCGGCAGCAGCGGTGTTGCCTGTGTGCGGTTTGATCGAAATAATCAGGTTTCGCTTCTCTGCTTCTTCAGCCACAAGCCGGAATTTGGCGGCGAATGCATCATTCAGCACCTTCATTTCCTCGTCGCTGCGGGGTTCGCTGGGAAACTTGGTATAACTTGTCGTTCCAAGCGACAATACTTCCTCCACGCCTAGCTCCTTCGCAAAATCCAATCGTTGTACAGTATGTTCGATCGGTTGCTTGGGGCCTAATGCATCCGTGCTAACAAGGGTGACAGGCTTCAAGCCATACCGCTCGAGCAGCTCCAGTACACGTGCGGCTTCGCCGGGCTGGCTATCGTCGAAGGTTGGTTTGCCTTCATGAGGCAGACCGAAGGAAACATATTTGTATCCAGCGTTAGCAATCCCTTCAAGCGCCCGCTCAAAGGACACTTTATTGTACACCCACGTCATAACAGCAAGCTTGATCATACCTCGATTCCTCCAGGTATAGAGGTATAGTCTACCTTTACTTCGCGACCTTCCTTCAACGAACGATAAGCGGCCTCGGAGACAGCAATTGTTCTCAAGCCCTCCTCCAGCGTAATCAGAGGCTTCTTATTGTAGCGAATGCAATCGATAAAATGACCGTTCAATCGGGTCCACATGTCGTTGTCGGCGAAGGTTGTCCGCTGCTCAGGTCCGTTGTCATCCTTCAATCTGACTTCGCCGTTGTTGTTAACCACTGTCAGATTCTCTGTAGCTACTCCCGTTATGTCATACTCGACTCGGGTTACCCAAGGTGTGCTTACATGGGCAATTCCGCCATTCGTGAATTTGAGAGCGACGGTGAAAGCATCGGCCACACTGCCTGGAGGAAGCAGATAAGTACCCCCGTACGCAAACACCGACTCGACTTCGCCGCACATCCAGCGCAGCAAGTCATAATCGTGAGAGCCGTGAGAGAAGATCGGCCCTTTGGCGGTCTCATCGTCGAAGTACCAGCTCGGCGTATCGTAATAATGGTCACGGTATTTATCGTATACCTTATGATTCGGATCCAGGAAGTGCGTGCGCATGGACCAGGCTTGAATGGGTTTGCCTGCTCCTTCCCTGGAAACTGCTTCCTGCATAGCCCGATAGGCCGGGGCAAAGCGCAACGGATAACCGACGAATGCCACCAGGTCGGGTCTCCTGGCTCCAGCTGCAACTATTTTTGCGCCATCCTCAACAGAGGTAGCCAGTGCTTTCTCCAGAAACAGATGTTTGCCTGCAGCTAGAACCGCGGTTGCCGCTTCTACATGCAGATGATCCGGTGTTGCCACGTAGACGGCATCCAGATCCTGCGCCAACAGCTCTGCATAGGTGTCATATACAGTTGCCCCAACCTCTTTTGCCAGATGCTGGGCTTTCTCGCGAGAACGATTCTGTACAGCTACTACGCTAACACCAGGCATACCATGCAGTGTACGAGCGTGCAGTGCTCCCATCAGGCCGCATCCGATTAGTCCTACTTTTATCATGTGTGTTACTCCTCTCCCAAGTTGGTCTTATAATTTAACAGTTACACCTTCACTCTCATACATAGCCCATATTGTGCGGTGAGAGTTCATTGCATCATTGCCGTTCGTTTCCGGTGTGGTATCATTCGCGATGGAATCCAGAAAATGATTGACCTCATACAGCACGTTGCCTCCTGGAACCGGTTTGACATATGCTGGACGCTCGTATAATGTTTCACGTCCTTCCTTGGTCACGACCTCCACCTTCCACATATCATTGCTCAATATAATCAGCGCGTCTGTTGTATGGATATGATACCTGGCAGGAGGCTCAGCTACCTTGGTTCCCCAGCTGCATACGAGATGTCCTAACATCCCGCTTTTGAACTCAATCGTGCTGTGTGCCGTTCCTTCCCCTTCCAACCATTCGGTTCCTACGCGAGTTCCCATGGATTGAACCCGATTCGGCTCACCGAACAACCAGAGCAGGATATCTATATAGTGGCAGCCGTGGCTGAACAGGACGCCTCCGCCGAGCGTCTCTTTACGTGAGAACCACGAGGTTGGCGGCATCGGAGGCAGGAAGCCAAGCACCCAACACTGAGCATGAATCGGTGTACCGTATCGTCCGCTGTCGATAACCTCCTTCAACTTGCGCACAGCCGGCAAGTAACGAACCACAAAGGCCAGCATCAGCTTAACGTTGTTCGCCTCTGCAGCTTTGATCAGCTCCAGGCATTCTTCCTCGCTGTTGGCGAGCGGCTTCTCAATCAGCACATGCTTGCCGGCTGCAATCGCTTGAAGCGCTTGCGGTGCATGCAGATGATGAGGCGTACACAAACTGACAGCATCAATTTCGTCCAGAATCGTAGTCCAGTCCGTCGCATATTTGCACCCTAGCTCTTCAGCAAGCTTGGCTGCCTTGGCCTCATCCAGGTCGACGACATACGTCAGTTCCGCGCGCTCAGCCAATTTATACGCATGCGCATGGGCAAGGCCCATATTTAACCCTACAACCGCTGTTCTAATCTTGCTCACATTCCTTGCCTCCTTGGAATACAAATCATGTTTTCGCCTATATCATAGTCCTTGTTTTTACAAAAATATTTGGATTATGCGACATGATTTTTGTACAATCGAACAGTATCTTAACTACTCCTTATCTGCATCATAAAATTCGCTATTTTCGTTGACAAGCTGCCGGATTAGAAGTAAATGTAAAGTAATGATAACCTAGGGATGTGTGAACCATGGAAAGACAAAGACGCTATAAACCTTACAAGCTCAAGGAAGAAATCGCCATAAACAAAATCTATTCCTTTCATTACATTGAATTGACTAAGGATTATGTATACAGAGGGGAGAAGCATGATTTCTGGGAGCTGGTCTATGTGGATAAAGGAGAGGTCGAGATTGTGATTGACGGCCATTCCCGTACCTTTACACAAGGAGAGATGGTGTTTTATGCGCCTAACGCGTTTCACAGCTTGAAGTGCAATCATCGGACTCCGCCGAATTTATTTATAGTATCCTTTGATTGTAAATCGGAGGCCATGCAATATTTTGCGCACAAATCGCTGAGGTTAAGCAACGAGGAGTGTCAGCTTCTATCGATTATTATTGAAGAGGGATTACGCGTGTTTTTCACACCGCCTCGCAAGCGGCACAGAAAGAACCAACCGCTGCGATCCATCGATAAAGTGGCGAATCCCCCATTTGGGTCGGAGCAATTGCTGAAAGTTAATTTGGAAGCCCTACTCATCCGCTTCTATCGCAATGGTGTGGATAATCTGCCCGTACCCAAGCGGCTAACCATTACAAAGGAAACGGAAGAGAAAGGGCTCGCTGCCCGATTGGAGAGTTATATCCAAGAGCATTTGACGGAATCGCTGACGTTGAAGCAAATCGGTAACGATTTCTCACTTAGTAAAACCCACATTACTTCCGTATTCAAGAAATATAACGGTTGCGGAATAATGGAGTATTGGACGCGCCTCCGGATCGAAAGGGCCAAGCTGCTAATTCGCGAGGAAACGTGCAACGTAACCGAAATATCCGAACGGCTCGGTTACGCCAGTGTGCACTATTTCTCCCGACAGTTCAAGAATATTACCGGTATATCTCCCACCGCTTATTTGCGCCGCTTGAAAGCTATTTTGTAAATATAAAGTCGCGTGCAGGGTCGGTTACATGTTCAATGCTTGCTTCCCTGCTTCAAGCACCTTCATTATTCGGTCCACATCGTAGATGCTGCCGCGCCATGTTCCGCCGCTGACCGATTGAAGCGCCGCCCATAAGCGAGTATCATCCGGCAAATCGGAATCGGGAGCGAGTCCTGGATGAGGAGGCCGTTCAGCCAGGACAGCAGCCCCTTCTTCGGGGGACAGCTGTCGGTCTGCATAACCGACAAAATGGACCGTGCCGTTAAGCTGCCTGCAATCAATCTCAATGCTTACCAGATCACCGTCTCTCAACTTGCCGATCGGTCCCCCAGCAAGAGCTTCGGGACCTATGTGTCCGATGCAAGCGCCTGTGGAGACGCCGGAGAAACGGGCATCCGTAATCAAGGACACATACTTACCATAAGACAGATGCTTCAAAGCGGATGTCAACTGGTACGTCTCCTCCATCCCGGTGCCGGATGGTCCGCGGCCGATAAGAGCCATTATGTCGCCGGATTGAATCGCACCGGCTTTAATAGCCGCAATAGCTGATCTCTCCGTTGTAAATACCTTTACCGGACCGGTGTGACGATAGACGCCTTCCTCGTTAACGACGGAAGGATCGATTGAAGTTGATTTGATCACCGAACCTTCAGGGGCAATGTTCCCGGTTGGGAATGTAACAGTAGAAGTCAGGCCGCGTATCGCTGCAAGCTCAGGACTCATAATGACTGTATCCGGGTCGATTCCGTCAACTGCAAGAAGACGTTCTCTCATCCGTTGGCGTCTAGGGGACTGCTCCCACCAATCTAACACGTCTCCCCACGATTGCCCGCTTACCGTCATAGCCTCTTCATGGATGACGCCTAGCTTTCGCAAGTGAAGCATAACCTCTGGAACACCTCCTGCGAGAAACACTCTAACCGTAGGATGATGGACAGGCCCGTTCGGCAGGACACTTACTAACCGCGGCACTTTACGGTTCACTTGGTTCCAGTCTTCCACGGTCGGAATAGGCAGCCCTGCTGCGTGTGCGATCGCCGGAATATGCAGCAGGAGATTCGTCGAGCCTCCGAATGCGGCATGTACTGCCATGGCGTTCGCGATGGCTCCTTCCGTCACGATATCACGAATCTTAAGCCCACGCTCCTCCATGGCGATCACCGCTCGCGCAGACTGCCGGGCCATATCCAGCCATACGTGCTGTCCCGACGGCGCCAGAGCGGCATGAGGCACTGTAAGGCCAAGCGCCTCGGCTACCACTTGGGAAGTCGCAGCGGTGCCAAGGAATTGGCAGCCTCCTCCCGGTGAAGCGCAAGCCCGGCAGCCGAGATCGGCAGCTTCTTCCAGGCTGAGCTCCCCTGCGGCATATCTAGCTCCGATTGTCTGAACCTTACCGGCATCCTCTCCGGATTCTGGGGGAAGTGTCACTCCGCCCGGGACAAGGACAGCTGGCAAATCATGCATGGAGGACAGTGCGAGCATCATCGCGGGCAGTCCTTTGTCACAAGTGGCGACTCCGATCACACCCTTGCGAGTAGGCAGAGAACGAATGAGACGACGAAGAACGATCGCTGCATCATTGCGATAGGGCAACGAGTCGAACATACCGCTCGTACCTTGAGTCCGTCCGTCACAAGGATCACTTACGGCTGCAGCAAAGGGAATTCCTCCCTGGGAAGTAATTTCCTCTGCTGCCGCTTTGGCAAGCAGTCCGATCTCCCAATGTCCGGTATGGTAGCCGAGCGCAATGGGTTCGCCTGTATCGCTGCGTATTCCACCTTGTGTACTCAAGATGAGTATTTGCTTCCCCATCAGGCGCGATGGTTTCCAGCCCATGCCTACATTCTGGGACATCCCGAACAAATCACCGCTTGGATTCTCAGCTAACATCTCAGGCGTCAGCGGCAGCTTTCCTTGCGGGCCGGGGGCTTTTGTTCGAATATCATACCAGCTGTCGTCGTCTTCCCCTATTATCGTATCAAGCGGAAAAGCACTCATCGCCAACCCTCCTTATCGTTAAGCCTTCACGAATACAGTCTTTACATCAGTGAAAAATTCAATGGCTGCCTGTCCCTGCTCCCTCGAATGGGAACTGGACTGCTTCACGCCACCGAACGGAGCTTGCAGCTCCACACCGGCTGTTTCCGCATTAATTCTGATCAGACCTGCATCCATATCCCGGATAAAGGATAACACCCGGCCGATATTGGTCGTATAAATAGAAGCACTGAGCCCATAGTCTACATCATTAGCAAGCTGCACGGCTTCTTCCAGACTATCAGCAGGAATGAGCGTAAGAACAGGTCCGAAGATTTCCTCCTGCGCGATTCTCATCCGCGATGAAACCCCCTCGAAGACGGCTGGAGCAACGAAATAACCGTTTGCTAATGGACCCTCTTCAAGCCTCGTACCGCCGCACAGTAAGTGAGCACCCTCTTCGATACCCAGACGAACATACTCCAGTACCGTATTCATTTGTTTCTCGCTTGCACACGGACCGAGCCATGCCCCTGATTCCATGCCGTTTCCGACAGTCAGCTGCCTTACCTTGGCCAACAACTTCTCCTTAAACGGCTCATATACCTGCCGCATGACGATCACTCTGCTGGTAGCGGTACATTTCTGCCCTGTCGAGCGGATTCCTCCACTCACTGTAGCTTCGACGGCCAGGTCGAGATCTGCATCATCAGCGATCAGGATCGGATTTTTTCCGCCCATCTCAAGCTGATATTTGATTCCGCGGGCAAGAGCCGTTTGTCCCACACGCTTCCCAACTTCATTCGAACCGGTGAACGTAATTCCCTTGACATCCGGATGCTCAGCAAGCGCTTGCCCGATAACAGACCCGCTCCCGGTTACCAGATTCAGAACACCGGCCGGGAAGCCCGCCTCAGCGAAGCACTCCACTACTTTGACCGACGTCACCGACGTTTCTAGTGCTGGCTTAAGCACCACGCTGTTGCCGTATACGAGCGCAGGCGCCATTTTCCAGATTGGAATGGCCACTGGAAAATTCCACGGAGCAATAACCGCTACGACACCTAATGGAGCTCGAGTCGTAAACATGAGCGCTTCGCTGTCGGTTGAAGGGATGACATCGCCAACCTTACGCATGCCTTCTCCCGCATAATAACGCAGGATGGCGATACCGCGGGCTGTTTCTCCCTTCGCTTCCGGGAACGTTTTGCCCATTTCACGGGTCATTGTCTCGGCGATCTCCTCCAGCCGGCGCTCCATCACGTTAGCGGCTTTAAACAAATATTCACCTCTTGCTGCCCCCGACAGCCGCTTCCAGTCCTCCTTCGCTCCCTTCGCAGCAGCGACCGCTTGATCCACATCCGCGCTTACAGACAGCTGCACGTACCCGACAACCTGATGTTTATCCGCCGGATTCAGACTTGGGGCTGTATTCCCGCTTACTGAAGCGGTCCATTCCCCTGCCACGTAATTGAAATAAAGGTTTGCTTCATTATTTCTACTCATGCTCAGATCCTCCTGATCAGGTTCAATTATGATTCCTTACTTCTACTTCATTGACAAGCGTTCCAAGTCCGGTAATCGAAATCTCTATACGGTCGCCTTCCTCCAGCGTGAAATCGTTCGGCGGGACGATGCAAGTTCCCGTAAGCAGCACAGTCCCTTCGAATAAATCATTATCGCGTTTGAGAAAACCCACCAGCTCCTCCAGCTTGCGCTTCAACTGACCTGTGTTAGCGCTTCCTTCAAAAAGTAGCGATCCGCCCCGGAAGATACGGCAAATGATTTGCAGGTCATAAGGGTCCGCAACAGCTTCGACCAATCTTACTGCAGGGCCGATTGAACAGGAACGGCTCCAAACCTTGGCTTGCGGCAAGTAGAGCGGATTCTCTCCTTCGATATCGCGGCAGCTCATATCGTTGCCGATTGTATACCCGACAATAATTCCTTCGCTGTCTAGCACAAGTCCGAGCTCCGGCTCCGGCACCTGCCACACGGAGTCGCTTCGCAATCGAACGTATTCGTTCGGACCTACAGTCCGTGCCGCCGTTGATTTCATGAACAGCTCCGGCCTTACCGCGTCGTACACCTTGTCATAGAACGTAGCAGCATCCAGACGGCCTCCCGTTGCTTCGTAGTTGCGGGCTTCACGGCTTCTCTGGTAGGTGACGCCTGCTGCCCATACCTCCGGCGCCTCGACAGGTGTAACAAGGTGGATCGGTATTCCCGTCAAATTAACCCCCAACCCTTGCTGCAAGTATTGCTCCACCCACATCATCGCCGATTGTCCTGCTGTTCGAGCAGTCCGCAGTAAATCGAAGAGATCCTCGAACGGCAAAGCATACCTTTCTCCGTTATCCAGATGTGCTGCCAGTTGAATGGCTCCAATCTCGTTCCGATACCTTTCAATATTCATAATAGCGCCTCCATTTGTTCTATAATATAGAACTATGTTCTATATTATAGTTATAGAAAAAGGTTTAGAGCCCGTATTTCGGTTATTCCAAACCTAAATCGACTTATGCCCGAAAGCCCAGATCAGAGGAAATATCGTCTGCTGCCCTCTGAATCATTCTCACATAGCTTTCCAGCTCCTCCTGACTCACACTCACTACCATGGTGGAGATGCTAATGGCTGCTGTTACTCCGCCCCCATAACCACGAACAGGAACCGCCGCGCAACGCACGCCTAATTCATTCTCTTGATCGTCTACTGCGTAACCTTTACTCCTCACAGTCGACAATTCTTTAAGAAATGCGGCTTGATCTGTAATTGTGTACGGCGTCTGCGGGGTGAATGGATATCCCTTCAACATTTTCGCCAGAACTTCCTGCTCACGAAACGCGGTCAACACCTTGCCAACCGCACTGCTGTGCAGAGGAACTCTTCGACCGATTCTGGAATATCGGATGGCCGCGAGCTCTCCTTCCACCTTTTCAATATAAACACCCTCTTGTCCGTCAAGAATGACCAGATGCACGGTCTGACCTGTTTGCGCGGACACCTTCTTCAAATAAGGCAGCGAAGCGGTTCTTATATCCATAGAGCCTAGCAGCAGACCGCTCTTCACCAAATAGGTCAGGCCCAAACGGTATTTGCCGCTATCTGCATCTTGATCGATGTAACCGTGCATCTGCAGCGTCTTGAGCAGCGAGTGAACCGTACTCTTATGTAGTCCCATTCGATCGCTAATTTCCGTGATTTTCAGCAGTGGGGTCGCTTCCGTAAACAAATCTACGATCTTAAACGCCCGATCCAGAGCTTGAATAATAGGCATAATGTTATGCGCCTTTCTTGTAAATGTGTTCTATATTATAAAACTCAGTTCTCATAATAATTTTACTGGAGTCTCCAATAAATTACAATACCAATTCTCTTAATTACTGATCAGCTTTACTTTAATTGCAATACAGCAACTAATTCCCTCACGAGTCCACTTTTTGGCTTCTATCTCAACTATAATTGCTTTTCTGCAACTAAATTGGCCCCAACCACCCCGTATGCTCTAATTAATTGCTTTAATGCAACTAAATCTACCCAGCACGCTTCAAACTTTTGCAGCAGAACTCCACCATACTAAATAAAGCAGCCTGATGGCTGCTTTATCCTGAATCCAGTTTTATCCGATCGCTACAGTTTTGTACTCCTGGCATGCCAAGCATGTTGACACATCCACACATGTCGGGTTCATCGTCCCTGTGAACTTGGTACAGTAGATGGGTGTTTTGTATTCCACGTTCGGAGAGATCATTAAACAATATGCACAGTTCCCTATTAATTCGATAGTTAACCGATGCAAATCTACTTTTAGCTGTCTTACTTCATCCACAATAACACCCTCCATCTATATATCCTATAGAAAAGACACTGCCCATAGACAGCGTCCTTGAGAGTACGCTTGGGCAACCCGGCTGTCATAGCTTTCGCAGTAGACCCGTGGCTTTGCGACCCTGTCTTTCGAGCAGGTTTGCCTAATTCCTTCCGAAGAACAAATTATAAATCCGTGACTATAGTAACATACATTAAAAATCCGATTAATAGGTACTAGGACCTATAAAATAAAATTCGAGCTCAATAAAGCTTCTGAGCTACAAATCGTAGCCTTACATAATCCATTTTCCAAGATCCGTCACTCCATAGCTTAGCTCGAACTAGATCAGTCGTTTCCTTGTATACTAGCTCAATCTGCTCTGGATTCAACCCTGTGGTAAACACTCCGCAAAACATGTCCAGCCAATGTCTTAAACCGTTCTCACCATCGGTCAATACAGTTGGCCGATCAAAGGTTACGAGATTACGCACGATGAAGCCTTGGGCTTCCAAGATTGTAGCATATTGTCCGGCTGAAGGGAAGAACCATGGATTGCGGGCTGCAGCATCCACGCCATGGCTCCTAAGCACTTGCGACAAAGCATCAACGATGTGCCTTACGTTGCCTTGCGAGCCGAATTCTCCCACGAATCGGCCTCCTGATTCTAAGGCCCCCCATACCCCGCGAATCACATTTGCAGGTTGTCTCATCCAATGCAAGGCCGCATTAGAGAATACAGCACTGTAAGTACCCTCAACATGTAAATTTTCTGCGTCTGCTACATGAAAGGAGAGATGAGGATACTTACTTCTCGCCTTTAAGATCATCTCACTTGAAGAATCTATCCCTGTCACATCTACACCGCTCTCAGCAATTTGTGCGCTCAAATCTCCCGTTCCACAACCCAGATCCAGAATCCGTTCGCCTTGAAGGGGATTCAGCCAATCGATCACACTCCTGCCATATTCCGATACAAAGCCAAGGCTGCCATCGTACAGCTGCGGGTTCCACATATTGGTGTGCTTTTCGTTTTCAGATTGCCTCATTTCATTGTCCTCCTATAATCATTTGTGGTTAAAGAAGTGCTCCTGTATGCCCTCTAACTTGTATTTTGAGCCTTACTCTGTTATAAGTCTAATATATAGAACCTTTAGATATAATAGGTATTTCCTATAGAAGAAATGGAGGTAATAGCTTGATGAACGCTACACCTCATCAGCAAACGATTGCCATCATTATGGCACATCCAGACGATGAAACATTCACTAGCGCAGTAACGATCCACCAAGTTGTGCAACAAGGACATCGGGTTGTGTGTCTTCTAGCTACGAATGGTGAAGCCGGCAAGAGCGGCCGGTTGAAGCCCATGACCAAGGATGAGCTATCCATTAAACGCCGGGAGGAAATGACCAAGGCCGCATCCGTGCTAGGACTTGCCGAAGTTCGATATCTGGGTTATCCGGACGGACGACTAGCCTCTGTTGACCGGAATTTATTACGTGATCAGGTTGCCCAATTCATTCGCGATACTTCAGCCGATATCATCATCACATTTCCCGAGGATGGAATCAGTGGCCATAAGGATCACACGGCCATTCATCATGCCGTCCGCGAAGTTGTGACAGCACGAGAGTGTCCAAGTGTACGCAAGCTGTACTACGCAGCAAGTCCTGTGCTGCTCGCTGCGGGATATCTCCCTTCCATCAGCTATAATGTAATGCCTTATTGGACGGTCAAGAAACAAGCCCTGCTTGCACACGAATCACAGATCTTATCTATAGAGCGTGTCTTCGGTTCCATGGGGGACGAGAGCACCATTCATGAGGGTAAACGCGAGGAGAAGTTTATTCTGGCTTGGGAGAATGGCGTGCCATTTCCGGTCAAAAACGAGTCCAGTCTTACAGAATAGATGATTCGTAAAGCTACATTCTCTATGTCAATCGAGAAGTTACATTCGCAAATGATCTACCAGCGTACAAAGAAGAAAGCCGGGCATACAGCAAAGTCTTGGCGATTAAGTCCAGTTGGCGCGCGGAAGTGCAGGAAGGTGGGCTACAACCGCTGTTGTACTTGAATTCTTTGATTATATTTTTATGGTGAGAATTCAAGTACAAAGGCGGACGCTTTCGCTTTTCCGCTCCACCTCCCCGCCCTTTTCTGGTCGACTTTTCTTTAGGGAGTTGCGATTTCATACACCCCTAAAGCGGATTTTCCGCTCTACAGCAATCGCTCAACCCTCTAATTCACCCCTAAAGCGGATTTTCCGCTCTACAGCAATCGTTCAACCCTTTAATTCACCCCTAAAGCGGATTTTCCGCTCTACAGCAATCGCTCAACTCTCTAATTCACTCCTAAAGCGGATTTTCCGCTCTACAGCAATCACTCAACCCTCTAATTCACCCCTAAAGCGGATTTTCCGCTCTACTAAAAATTAAAAGAGTGGAACCTTCAGTTCCACCCCTAATACTACCTGTACGTGAAGAAGGCCCGAAACCGCTATTACATAGCAGCTCCGAGCCTGATCCATCACCGATTCAACAAGCTGCCTACATACCGCAGCAATTCGTTCGCCGATCCTGTCGTATACCCATGTTCATCAACAAGCCGCTTGATCACTTCGTTGATTTTCTTCAACTGGTTCTCATCCGGTGTTTTGGTCGAGGTTGTAATCTTCACGATATCCTTCAAATCGGTGAACAGCTTCTTCTCGATCGCTTCGCGCAGACGCTCATGGCTGCCATGCTCGAATCGCTTCCCTTTGCGGGAATATGTGGACATCCGAATCAGTATCTCTTCACGGAATGCCTTCTTCGCATTCTCCGATACCCCGATCTGTTCCTCAATGGACCGCATGAGCCGCTCATCCGGATCCATCTCTTCACCGGTCAGAGCATCTTTGATTTTTTGCCAATTGCAGTAAGCTTCTATATTATCCAGATAGTTGTTGAACAAAGTCTTGGCAGACTCCTCATAGGAATAGACGAATGCTTTCTGAACTTCCTTCTTCGCCAGCTCATCATACTCTTTACGAGCTACAGATATGAAATTCAGATATCGCTCCCTTTCCTCCTTGTTGATAGACGGATGCTGATCCAACCCGTCCTTCAGAGCGCGGAGCACATCAAGGGCATTGATGAATTCCAGGTTTTGACGAATCAGGGCGCTGGATATACGGTTGATGACATAACGCGGATCAATCCCGGTCATACCTTCTTCGATATATTCGTTCTGCATCTCCTTGAGATCAGCGTCTTTGTAGCCTTCCACTGTTTCTCCATCATATAACCGCATCTTTTTGGTCAAGTCCATCCCTTGTTTCTTGGACTCCTTAAGACGTGTCATTACGGAGAAGATCGCAGCCGCTCGAAGAGAATGTGGCGCGATATGTATATGCTTCATGTCACTTTGCTGGATCAGCTTGCGATATATTTTCTCCTCCTCTGATACCTTCAGATTATAGGGGACGGGCATTACGATCATACGGGATTGAAGAGCTTCATTCTTCTTGTTGGCGATAAATGATCTATACTCCGATTCATTCGTGTGCGCCACTATGAGCTCATCAGCCGAGATCAACGCGAAGCGACCTGCTTTGAAGTTGCCTTCCTGCGTAAGGGATAACAAATTCCAGAGAAATTTCTCATCACATTTGAGCATTTCCTGGAATTCCATCAGTCCTCGATTCGCTTTGTTCAATTCCCCGTCGAATCGATATGCTCGAGGATCTGACTCTGTACCGAATTCAGTAATGGTCGAGAAATCAATACTCCCTGTCAAATCAGCGATATCCTGTGACTTCGGATCAGATGGACTGAACGTACCAATCCCGACACGCTCCTCCTCGGAGAGAAAGATTCGTTCGATCATCATTTCCTCGATCCGGCCGCCATACTCCGTCTTCACCCGCATTTGACAGGAGGGACACAGGCTGCCCTCAATCTTAACATTCAACTCCTGCTCGATAACCGCACGGAGCTGATTGGGTACGAGATGCAGCGGCTCCTCATGCATCGGACACCCTTTAATTGCGTACAAGGCTCCTTCCGGAGTACGTGAATATCGTTCCATCCCCCGCTTAAGCATAGTAACAAGTGTTGATTTTCCGCCGCTGACAGGACCCATTAGCAGAAGAATCCGTTTCTTCACATCGAGGCGCCTGGCAGCGGAGTGGAAATATTCTTCAACCAGCTTCTCCACGGTTCGGTCGAGTCCGAATATTTCATCCTCGAAAAATTTGTATCTTTTCTTTCCATTCTCTTCAGTAATCCCATGCCAAGCAATCATATCGTACACGCGTGAATGCGCAGTTTTGGCTACACCGGGATTGGCTCTGACAATTTCAATGTACTCAGCAAACGTTCCGGTCCATGCTGCTTGCTCCTGCTCCCGACGGTGCTCCGAAATTCGTTTAAAAATGTCCATGGTGCCCTCCTCTCGTCTGTACACGGCTTGACACGCTTCCATAAAGTTAGATTTGCAGTGTATTACATCCATATGCACAGAACCCGTTGAAGTTGCCCATTAATTTGCTTGAAATCCGTTCAACTTTATTATTATGATATAGTATATGACTATATTGTCAGGAAACATGACATAAACAGTTGAAAACTGGAGAAGGAGAGACATAGATGGCCATACAGAGCGAAACGGAACTATATCCTCCTATCAAAAACTACTTGGAAACGCTAGGCTACGAGGTGAAGGGTGAAGTCAAACATTGCGATCTAGTCGCTATCCGAGGGGATGAGCCCCCTATCATCGTGGAGTTGAAGAAAACGCTAAACCTGCCGCTCCTGATCCAAGGGATCGATCGACTGCAGCAATCGGATACTGTGTATCTAGCTGTTGAGCTCCCTGCTACAGGACGGGCTCCCCATCAGCTTAGATGGTCCGATCTTACCCGCTTATGCCGTATGCTTGGTTTGGGCTTAATGACGGTGCGCTTCTTTTCAAGACGGAAGCCAAAGGTCGAGGTTCTCTGCCATCCTGAGCCATACAAGCCGCGACGAAGCAAGATCAAGGCTGCCAAGCTAGTCTATGAATTCAAGGAACGCACAGGGGATTATAATGTGGGGGGCAGCTCGAAACGCAAGCTGTTTACGGCTTATCGCGAGAAGGCTCTGCATTGTGCCTATTGGCTCCAACAAAGCGGTCCGTCTAGTCCTCGCCAGCTGCGCGAATGGACAGAGAATAGCAAGGTCCAATTCCTGCTGCGTGACAATCACTACGGGTGGTTTATGCGTATTGAGCGGGGCGTCTATCAGTTGACGGGAGTCGGGGAGCAAGCTTTGGAGCTATATAAGGACATACTAGCGGATGTGCTAGTCAGTCGCGGCCGCTCGATTCATGCGGAGTCAGACATTGTAATTGTAGAAGCTGAGATAGCAACAAATGATGAAAACTCGAAACTTTCAAATTATATTAAAAAATAGGAGGAATGATCCTAGTCTATCGCGTATAAATATAGTAGTAGAACAAATATATAACTTCAGATGACAAATTCCGACATGGCGGGTGCGGCGTATGAAAAATAGGTTGCTTGTTGGCTGCTTGATAATAGGGATCACGGCCGCTTCTGGCCTTTCAGCATGTAGCAGTAAGAAAAGTGCCTCGGACACAGCCGTTCCATCACCTTCTGTTCAAAGCGTTATGGAAGCTCCAACAGCAAGTCCGCATTTCATTGCATCACCGCCACGACCTATAGAGAACAAAGAGGTAGGGACCGCAAGCAACCATTCACCCGATTCCAAATCGGAGACAATCGTAGATTTAAGCAAGACGCCTGCTCCAACTGACAAACCGGCAGCAGCAATTATTCCTGTCACACCAACTCCTACACCAACACCTAAGCCAAAATCAACAGCCCGTGTCATCCGAATTCCTGTTTTAAACTATCACAGCATTGGCAATCAACCTAATAATAATGCGGTCCTCAGCCCCAAAAATTTGGACGCGCAAATGGATTACTTGTCCAAAGAAGGGTATACAACACTAACACTCCGACAATTTATTGATATATGGCAAGGTAAAATAGAAGCGCCTTCAAAATCGGTTTTACTTACATTCGACGACGGATACGCGGATAATTACCACGAAGCAATGCCCATCTTGAAGAAATACAATTTCAAAGCAACATTGTTCATGTCGCCAGGGTCAGTGGGGGATGGGTGGTATATTGATTGGGAGCAAGCCAAGGAGCTGCATGAATCAGGCTGGGATATACAGCCTCACGGCATGACTCATCCTTATCTGAACAAACTCACGTTGGATAATCAAAGAACTGAAATCGAAGAATCAGCAAGGCTTATTGAAGAAAAGCTGGGGATCAAGGCAGAAGTGTTCTGTTACCCTTATGGTGTCTACAATAAAGATACATTGAAGATATTAACTGATAATCACTATAAATTAGCATTTACGATTGATCAGGGATATGCCGAGACTAGTCAGAATCCACTTACTCTTAAGAGATTGTTCATTGGCGGCAAAGACTCGCTTGATACCTTTATCACTAAATTAACGAAAAGCTGACATATTGAACTGCTTCAGCCTTGCTGCTGCATTTGCTGCAACGCTTTGTTCATCCAGATGGCGGCTTGACTGCCTTCACCCATGGCGATTGTCACTTGTTCTGCATGTACGGCTACATCTCCTGCTGCCCATACATTGCTGATATTCGTCATCTTTGTTCTAGGATTAGTAACGATATGCCGATTCTCCAGACGCTCGATTCGGAGTTGCTCGGCTAATTGCGAATGGACCTGGTTACCGCCGAAAGCGATAAACCCTCGTTCACCCGTGATCATTCTACCTGAGTCTCTTAAGCGTACTCCTTGAAAGCAACCGTCGTCCTTTTCCAATACACACTCTATGGGCTCGGCTATAAGCTCAATTGCATGCTGATTTAAATCTTGAAGCACTTTTGGAGAGATTTCCGTTTGCTCATGATTCACATACACCAGCTTGTCAGTCCAGTGCTTAAGCACGATTGCCATATTAGCTCCAACGTCACCCGAACCGAGAACAATTGTATGTTTCCCTTTAATCTCATATCCATCGCAATCGGGGCATACATATACCGACTTCCCTAGACACACTTCCAGACCTTGCAATGGAGGAAACCGATCAAGTATACCTGTAGCCAGTAAAAGGGTACGAGCCTTGTATATTTCACTTGCTTTACCCCTCAACGAGAATCCGTTGCCATCAGCATCGATAGGAGAAGCATGGGTAATCTCGTCCGTTACGAACTTAACTCCGACAGCTTGAGCTTGTTGCTTGCCGAGTCTGCGAAGCTCTGCTCCGGATATCCCGTCTGGCCATCCTAGAATGTTATGATAGCTTCGGCATAACGTCGATCGTCCTCGACCTGCATCGATAACGAGTACACGGTAACCGTATCGACCTAGTTGCAATGCTGCTTGAAGGCCAGCAATTCCTCCGCCTACAATAATTCCGTCAGCATCAAAGTCCATATCAAGCTTATTCAATTCGATTCTACCTCCATATTCATTCTTGTTCGGTAATCGTCCGTGAAGATTGGGATTGCCTATTTAGTATGTACAAGAGTGCGATGAACAAGTAAAAGCCTCAACCTGATTCGTTGGAGGCTCTTCTTGTTTACTTCTCTTATTGTTCTGAGCGAAGTCCTTGATTATACCCGAGAAGTACTTCTCTGATTCGCGAAGAATCGGAAGCAAGCAGAGGACTGCGCACTTCGCTGCTCGAGAAAATACCTAGATGTTGGAACAACGCTTTTGTAGTGGGTATCTCATCCCCAGGTCCGAACATGCTGATAAAGGGCAGCAGTTTCTCGCTGTAGAGTCGGAAGCTGTCCTCGACTTGGCCGCTTCGGAACAGCTCCCAGCAGCGTCGGAATGCTTCTGGGTAGATGATCGGAGCAATGATCATGCTGCCGTCAACTCCTGCTACGAAAGCTCGGAAGCAAATGATGTCGTCTCCTCCGAATACAGTCAGCTTCGTCAATTGCTTGAGCTTGCGAATTTTCTCGAAACTGTGATCGGTCATCTTAATCGCGGTGATTCGCGGAACCGCTTCAGCAAGTTGAATCAGATCATGGGTAGTGAATCGAGTGGCCGTGGTGACAGGATTATCATAGAACACAATGTCCAGGCCGGTTCGTTCCGCTAACTGACCAACGTAATCGATTACCATTCCTAAGGAGTTGGGAAAATAGTAAGGGCTTGGCACGAGAGCTGCCTTAACACCTGATTCGACTGCTGTAAGACCAATCTCGACGGCTTCGTCCAGACAAGTATGGCCTAATCCAACAACCAGATGTTTATCGGCAGGGGTAATAGAAGCGACATAACGAATCACTTGCTCTCGCTCTGCACGGGCCATCGCAGGTGCTTCTCCAGTGCTGCCGCATACTACATACCCGTCTACATCAGCCAAAGTATGCTCCAGAAGTTTATCGAATCCCGCAAGATCCACTTTTCCATTTAAGAAGGGAGTAGGGATGACTGGAATATTGCCTTGCATCTTCATGAGGACACCATCCTATGGCATTATTTTTGATATACCAAAAATATATTCAATATATCGAACTAAATTCAATATATCATTCGTTATGTTCATCGTCAACAAAAAAGAAAGCTCCGAAAGATACAGCATAGTGCTTCTGCATCTCCGGAGCTTGTTGCATTTTTATTTTTTCACTTTGAGCTTTTCCCATGTTGATTGGAACTCCGTTAACATCTGATCCCGTGTGGCTTTCCCTGCCACGTATTTCTGCATGCTTCCACCGAATTCCTGTGTAGCTCCTTCCGGATATTTCGGCCAATGCCAGCCGAGAGCCTTGCCTTCCTTGCTATATCGCAGCACTTCAGTTGCAATATCGCCCAAATCAGCAGGGTTAGCTTCAATATTGGCGAAGGCTGGAATAAATTTGAATTCCTTCGTCATATACCGTTTACCTGTGTCCGAGCTAACCATCCAATTCAGGAATTCCTTCGCTTCTGGTTTGACTTTAGAATTTTTATTGACGACCCAGTTGTTAGGAACACCCACGAATATATTGTCATTCAGCTTAGCATCCTCATTAATCGGCATCGGCATAAGACCAAGCTTCATGTTAGGATTGATTTTGTTAATTTGCACTTGTGTCCAGTTCCCTTGTTGAATAATCGCGGTCTGACCGGAAGCAAACAGGGATACCTGGGTATTATAATCAGTTGTCAGCGGATTCTTGTTCCCGTATTTGACTGTAAGGTCTAGTAGATTCGTCCAGTCTTCGAACAGTTTATTGCCGGTGAATTTGGCCGTCCCGTCTGATAGTCCTTTGATGAATTGATCCGGATTAGGCTGTTTGGCCACCGCATTGTTCATGTTATGAATGCCTAGAATCCACCATTCCTGATAGCCATTTGCGAAAGCTGTTATCCCTGCAGCCTTCAGCTTCTCCGCCAATTCGGTCAGTTGACTCAAGGTTTTGGGCAGCTCCTTGATCCCTGCTTTCTCGAACAGTTCTTTATTATACACGAAGCCATAACCTTCGATGTTCATCGGCTGACCATATAGCTTGCCATTCTTAGTCATCGGCGCCTTGGCAATCTCTATCGTATCCTTGACCCATGGCTGGTCGGACAAATCCTCAAGATGCTCCATCCATGTGTCTGCTTCTGCAAAGCCTCCGTTATTGAATATATCCGGTGTTTCTCCTGATGCGAACTTGGATTTCAGGGCGGCTCCATAATCCGCTCCACCACCGACCGTTTCGATCTGCAGCTTCACGCCTGGATGCGTTTTCTCATATTCTTCCTTCATTTTCGCTAATTGCTCGGATATTTCAACTTTGAACTGAAAGATTTTTACGGTTTTTGTACCATTCGTTCCACCTGTACCTTGATCGGTTCCAGACTCCGGTTTATCCCCGCATCCCACAGCCGCCGTAGCAAGCATAATCGTTGTTAAAGCTAATAGCCCTAATTTTTTCATTATTGCCGAGCCCCCTAAAAGTTAATATGCTGCATTACAACTCTTATTGTATTGATTCAAGAATGCGCCTCACACTGAGGATATTGTCTACATAGGTGCAATAATTTAGCCTTTGACCGAGCCGGCAGTAATCCCTTCTATAATGTGGCGCTGCATGGCCAGAAAGAACAAGACAATTGGACTGATGCCCATAACAAGCGCGGCCAAAGCCAAGTCCCATTGTTTCGTATATTGCCCGAAAAAGGAATTGGTCGCAAGCGGAATGGTACGGAGCTCAGGCTTTTGAAGAATGAGCAGCGGCAACAGAAAGTCATTCCAGATCCATAAGCTGTTGAGCAAAATAATGGTGACTGTAATTGGCTTAAGCAGTGGAAATACGATTCTCCAGAAAACACTGTATGGTGTACAACCGTCTACAACAGCGGATTCTTCGATTTCTTTTGGAATCGATTTGATGAACCCGTGATATAGGAAGATAGACATCGACACTCCGAAGCCGAAGTAACAAATCATAAGCCCCGGCAAGCTGCTGAGCAGCCCAAACCATTTGGCCACTTTGACAAGCGGAATCATGATAGCTTGAAAAGGGATGACCATAGATGCAACGAATAAGGTAAACAATACTTTATTGAAGCGAGTATGATGCCGCACAAGTCGATAGGCTGCTGATGCCGCGATCAGAACAAGTCCAATATTGCTGATAATCGTAATGATCAGTGAATTTTTCAGAGCGGAAGGAAATTTCATAATGGTCCAAGCCCGTGAGTAGTTCTCCCAATGGATAGCCTTC
Source organism: Paenibacillus sp. J2R1T-4 (assembly GCF_059692235.1). Classification (NCBI taxonomy): domain Bacteria; kingdom Bacillati; phylum Bacillota; class Bacilli; order Caryophanales; family Paenibacillaceae; genus Paenibacillus; species Paenibacillus sp. J2R1T-4. The sequence goes on from NZ_JCAUBA010000015.1 coordinate 88,928, forward strand.
GGCAAGCTGGCTGCATTCAACAGAAGCTCACTGAAAGACTTGAACGAATTCGCCAAGACGAAGTAAAAGGGAACGAGAAACAATAACCCGATCAAGATAACGAGAAGTTCTACACCGAATAATTTGGCTGAATATGGACTGCTATTGCTTTTCACACCTCCACCTCCCGCCGCTTCGTTAATGTCACCTGTATGGTCGTGATCAGGGCAACTACCGCAAAAAATATGAGAGCCTTAGCAGTCCCTAGACCTAACTTGTTATTCTGATAAGCTTCCAGATATATGTTCATAGCTACGGATTCCGTTGATCGGAAAGGTCCCCCTTTGGTAAGAGAGAAGTTCAGATCGAACATCTTGAATGCCCAAGATATCGTTAGAAACAAACAGATCGTAATTGCTGGCATGATGAGCGGTATTGTAATGTTCCAAAGAACCTGCCAACGGTTAGCTCCATCAATATGAGCTGCTTCCAATACTTCCTTAGGCACATTGGTAAGCGCTGCGATATAGATAACCATCAAATAACCCGCGCCTTGCCAGACGCTAACGATAATCAGTGCCCAAAACGATGTAGTCGAATCACCTAACCAAGGGAGCTGAAAGAAACTAATTCCCGTAGCATTTCCAATGGTGGAGAAGCCTTTCACGAAGATGAACTGCCAAATGAATCCGAGCAGCAGTCCGCCTATCACATTCGGAAGAAAGAAAACCGTTCTTAACAAGTTGCGTGACTTGAGCGGCTGTGCTAATAAATAGGCTAGCGCAAATCCGAGCAGGTTAGTAAGGAGAACATCTGCAACAGTGAACCTCGCTGTAAACCAGAATGACCTCGCAAAATCTTTATCATTGGTCAGAATCGCGACAAAGTTGTCCAGTCCGATCCATTGAACTGCACCGGATACACCGTTCCAGTCAGTCAGGGAGTAATAAATCCCTAGCGAGAAGGGAATCACGATAATTACAGCAAACACTGCAATGGCAGGGCCAAGAAAGATAAGCTGTTGAAGCCATGTAGAGTCTAATTTTGCGCTGCGCATGGACAACCGTCCTTTCAATTTGTTTATTATTTGGAGTATGTGTGTATTCATTATAGAGAAATGAACAATTCAAACACACCGATACAGTTAAACCAGTTGGTGGAATATATTGATCTCTATTTGCTCACAATGACCATATCGAATAACCGAGATGAGGGCTAACATGCAGTTTCTGCGACACAGCATTCGGAATCAATTAATTGTCTTTTTGCTAGTTGCAACTATTGTGCCCATTGGATTGTCTATGTACATTACGTACATCTATACAAAGGAAAGCTTGAAGGACCGTGCCGTTGCAGTGAATACTCAGCTCATCTATCAAGGCCGAACGAACCTGCTTAATTTCACCGACACCCTAAGCGCAGCTTCACTTTCGTTATACAGCGACCGTTCACTCCATCAATTGTTGGACCAAGGGTTGACTGATTATGAAAGCGAATCTAGAATTTATAATGGATTACAAAATATGGCGAGAAATGTGAAGGACACGTATCAAATTTATCTGGACGCCATTATTAGCGGCAGATCCTATCTATTCATCCAAGATAATTTCAAACGAAGCGGTCCGACAGCAGGAAAGTCTGGGAGAGAAATCACTGTCCCTTATGCGGCCTATATGGAACCAGCACATCCAAGTCATGATTATGGCATACAGCAGCTTCCTTATTATTCGCCTGAGTCCGTGATAACGTTGCATCGTCCTATTCATAGTGTTCCAAGCACACGATTAATCGGGTTTCTTTCTATAGACGTAAGATTGGATACAATTCGCCGCATTGCCGAGCAATTAATGGACGAAGAGAAGGAACAGCTATATATTATTGATTCGGATGGTCAACAGATCTTGGCTGCCGGTCGTATGACGGATAATCAGCGCCCTTCTTCAGATGAGCCCTGGGTCCAGCATTTACTGAAGCAATCAACGGTGCAGGGTAGCTTTGAGTGGAATACGGATACATTCAAAGGCATTGTGGTCTATGACAAAATGATCACACCTTATATGAATTGGTCTCTTGTCAAAAGAATTCCATACGATCACTTATATGAGAATGCCCGGACCCTAACGTTCATTAACATGCTCGTTGCTTTACTATGCCTGTTGATCGCTATTGCAGCAACTGTTGCGGTGTCCATTCGTCTCACCTCACCGATCAAACATCTGATCCGTCAAATGAATGCAATCCAAACCGGTCGATTGGACACCAGAATTGAGATGAACAGGGAGGATGAGATTGGTCAGCTATCCAGAAGATTTCAGACGATGATGGATACGATTAACGAATTGATTATGCGTGAATATAAGCTCGCTCTGGCTAACAAGACGAATCAGCTCAAGGCCCTGCAGGCGCAAATTAACCCTCACTTCCTTAACAATGCCTTGCAATCCATAGGCACATTAGCCTTGCAGCATCAGGCTCCGAACGTTTACGCCCTGCTTGCTTCTTTGGCCAAAATGATGCATTATTCCATGCAGACCAATGAACCGCTAGTTCCTTTATCCGCTGAACTTACGTACCTGAAGCATTATATGGACCTGCAGAAGCAGCGATTTAGAGATAAGCTGGTGTTTAGCTGTACGATTGGTGAGGGGACTGAGGCCGTAATGGTTCCCAAAATGATCATTCAACCCATTGCAGAAAACTACTTCAAACACGGACAAACATCTCAGACCAAAGGTGGAATTCTAACAGTGACAACGAAGTTAATGAACAATCGACTCTTTATCCAAATTAGCGATAACGGTGCGGGAATGTCGACAGAACGACTTCATAAGCTTCAGATGGAGTTGGATGGACCGGAAATTGAGAACCGGCAAAACCATATCGGCCTTGCGAATGTGATGGACCGATTAAGGCTATATTATGGGACTGAAGCCTCTATTCAGTTACTGCACGTGAACCCAAGTGGCTTATCTGTTGTTCTTACGATTCCATCTGTGCAAGAGGGGGATCCCGTATGAAGGTATTACTTGTGGATGACGAGCAGCATGTAAGAGAAGCTGTCCGTATGTTAGCGGACTGGGATGCTTTGGGGATCGATACGATTCTCGAGGCTGAGAATGGGAGCTTGGCCAAGCATTTCATTCAAGAAGAACGGCCAGAGATTATTATTACCGACATAATGATGCCGCTTAGCAGCGGACTTGACCTGTTGGAATGGATTCAGATGCAGGCTCTGCCATGCAAAACCATTGTAATTAGCGGTCATAATGATTTCGATTTTGTCCGGCACACCGTGAAATATGGAGGCACCGATTACTTATTAAAGCCGCTTGATCCGGAGCAGCTCCAACAAGCGCTTCGCAAGGCAGTGGATAGCTGGAGAAGCGAAGAGAAATCGAGATCACAAGAGCAGCAGCGCAATATGGAAATGAATCAGATCAAACCTGTTTATTTGGACAACCTGCTGTCTACTTTGCTGAACGATACAGGTGACTACGGAAGACTTAAGGCCCAGCTGGCTCCTATACTTCCGGGCATGTGCGAGGCAAGCGAATGCAGAGTCAGTGTATTGAGTCTGGACACGATGGAAAAGCTGATTGCTGAGAAATTTGTCAATCGGATGGATTTGTTATTCTTTACGCTGATCAATATTTGCAACGAGTTTCTGATTGGGAAGAAGCAAGGAGTAGCCTTCCGCTATTGGAACAGTCATACGGAGATCATCCTGTTAATCTGGAGCGATCTTCAAAATGTAGAATCGACAATAACCCAAATAAGCCGAGGCATTGCTCGTGCTATCAAAACCCAGTTCGACTTCGGCATCGGGCTCACTAAGCCTTTCCCGAACGGACTTAAGGAATCATTCAAAGAAGCTCACACCGCTCTGCGCAAACGCAACTTGCTGCAGCCGGGCAGCCGAATAACCGTATACCGTGAAGATACCTCAGCATCTAGAACCAGTACGCTTCATCTGACGGATTATGAGGAACGTGTCCGAATGGCCATTCGCAGCGGAAAGGATGAGCAGATTGCAACAGCTGTGGATGAGTTGATCGATGCGGTGAAGCAGTTGGACGAAATTACAGTCGATCAGCTTGAATTGTGGGGTCATGAGTACAGTGTGTTGAAAACGAGATGGATGCAGGATCTGTTCAGGGAGGAAGAAATGAAACCCGATCTGCGGCTGCCTTCTGAGAACGCTCGCTATATTGTCCCTATGGACAGCCAAGGTAAGCTATCAATAGCGATGTGGCACTCAGAGCTTATGGAAAGCATGGGCAAGCTGACGAATATCCTTCAGAATCGGCGTATTCATGGGGGCGAGGTGATGTATGACATCGCTCGTTATTTGGACAATCACTATGCGAGTGATTTGACGCTTAAAGATTTGTCCGACCAGTTCTTTTTGAGCCGGGAATATATTAGTCGCAAATTCAAGCAACAATTCGGGGAAAATGTCGTCGATTATATTAGCAGGATTCGCGTTGATAAGTCCAAGCTGTTATTACTGAATCCTTTGCTTAAAATTGCTGATGTCGCACAAGCAGTGGGCTACCAGGACGAGAAATATTTCAGCAAAGTGTTCAAAAAACTGGAAGGAGTTTCCCCGAATGAATACAGAAAGACCTTGAAGTAACTAGAATTTAAAGAGCTAAATGGATAGTAAGATGAAGAGGTGAACCTACTTGAGTACACAATTGGATACGATAGCAACGACTTCGCTTGCCTCTGCGCGCGCGGGCAAATCAGTCAAAACCCGCAAGAAATCATACCTTTTATTTTTTACCAGCTGGCTCCTGCTCATCGCTACAGGAATTCTCGGTGCGGTTTGGTATACGGAACACATTAAGCAGCAAATTACTTCCGATTTGTACAGCCAGACCAACCAGCAGCTGCAGACCTTGCAATCAGAATATCAGCAGCAAGTGGATACGTTGAAAGCAAGCATGACTTCTGAAATGTCCAAGCTTCAGGCGAAGGTAGATTCCTTCAATGAACTGCTTGCTTTCTCCAGAGACAGCGCGAACAGTAAGACCGATAACAGCAATCAGCTTTACACTCAATTGCAAGAAGTGAAGAAGAAGCTTGACGATTTGAAGAAAAACCTGGACGTGCTTCAATGAGTATAAGTGTTAGAGAAATCAATCGATTTTTCATGTTAGTCTGCGCACCTTTCCTAGGCATTATGTTCTACATACTTCTTTCCGATTGGTCGATAACGACTACAGCTCCGCAACCATCTCCTTTGCAATTTTTTTCAATTGAAGGAGAAGCAGCTTCCATCGATAGCAGGCTTGATAAGGCCAAGACGGATGCGGTAGCCATAGGAGGGAATATAGAACAATTCTACAAGTTATACGACCAGAGCAACAGGGAAATGTCCGCCTTGCTTACCATAGCTGCTAGTCAAACAGGCAGACCAGAGCAAATCTTCGATAATCGCATAACTGCGCTAATGGGGAATCCGATTCGGACCATCACTTCGGGTAATATCGATCTTAAGCTGTACCAATTCTCCACCGCCAACTATAAAGGCTACGGATTGAAAACGAATTTGAAAACGGACAGTGCGATGAAAATGGCACTCGGCAAAGACAGGCTCGGAGGCAGCGAAACAACACTTGAAGCTGCCAATCGATTGGGCGCTATTGCCGCTGTGAACGCAGGCGGGTTCGCGGATGACAGCAGCGGCAAGCGATATCCGCTCAGCAACACGATGCTGAACGGCAAGTTCGTGTACGGCTTCGAACCGACATTCGAGAATTTAAGCTTCGTTGGACTAAGCACGGAGCGGAAGCTGATCGGCGGATTGTTCTCCCGTCAGGATGAATTGGACAAGCTGAAGCCGTCCTTCGGCGCCACATTCGTTCCTGTATTGCTGAAGAACGGAGTGAAGCAGCCTATTCCTGCGCAATGGCAGAACTCGCCAAAGCGGGCACCGCGCACTGTAATCGGCAGCTTTGGCAACGATCAGCTGCTGATCCTCGTCGCAGATGGCTACGATGAACGAGGGGGCTCCGGCGCGACGCTCGCTGAGCTGCAAGACCGCTTGGCTGCGCTTCGCATCCGTGATGCGTACAATCTGGATGGAGGAGGCTCCTCCTCCCTCGTTGTAGAGGGCAAAGTGATTAACAACCCGTCCGATGGACGCTTGCGGCCGCTGCCTACGAACTTCTTATTCTTCAAATGATCGGAATGAAGCGGTGGCTGCGGCGGATGTTCACAACACGAAATGTTCACAATTGAACATTTTCTTTTGCGGGACAGTTGGGTATAATAGGGGTAGTCAAGAAAGCCACGATAAAAGAGGTGCATACGCATGGGAATTTTCACATCTACAACGTTCTGGCTCGTGATGGTCACGTTCGTTATGTTCATTGTGGCCATAATGACATCTTCTTACAACGAAGATAAAACCAAAGGCCTGTAAGCAACATCAACTGAAAGCCTCTGCATTAGGTGAACGCCTGGTGCAGGGGCTTTTTTCTGAGCGATTATATATAATTTTGTGAGTCGGGGCGGCTGAGTGATAGTTAATGGCTTGGTTGGTTGGCTTGGTTAATTTAGCTACTCACGAGGTTAGATGTATAAAATTTCGACACAGACAGCTGAAAACGACCCCAATTCACCTCTAGATGTCGAAGAAATGTACATCTAACACTCATTTGGCCCGGAATAGGCCTCATTTCGTACCAATTTTTGCTTTTTTCAGCTTTAGATGTCGAAATCTTATACATCTAACACGGAAAACAGGTTGATTTTGCCTGTCTATGTACAATTCTTCGACATCTACTTTAGCGGAATAAAGCATTACATCCTCCCAGTCCATCCGGCCGCCACCACCCTTTCCCCAACCATCCCCATGTCACTTTAAAAGTTAATTTCCTTCGCGCGGTTCAATGTAAAGAGGTGTAAGCCTTTACTGCCAAATCCTCCCCCAACGATCCAATCTTTCTGCTGTAGCCCAACTAACAACTTGCCCGCAGTATGTCTATGTACGTCTAACCAGAGAATCACCTCTTGGACCCCGAACGGTTGCCCGCGCCTGGAAGCCATTCTTACGACCTCCCTCTCACAGACATTCAGTAGTTGAATACCACCATTCCCTCTGTCTACACCCGCCCAACGACCCATGAATTGCTGTAATTGCTGCTGACAGCTGCGCGGGCGTTCCAAAATGTCGTCATAAGAGAAGCGCAGGATCTTCCATCCGTCATTAATGAGATCATTCTGTCTCTTCAAATGATCGGAGAACTTGCTCCTGTCCAACTTGACATGGGTTGTGAATTCGTCTATTTCGATCACCAAATAGAGGGTTCCATATATCCAAGCAAAATCCAGGAATCGTCTACCGTCCTTGAAATCATACACCTCATATTCGGGATGCAAATAATCGAAATTCCCCACAGCCGGCCACCATATATACTGGGCAAACAGCTTCTCCGCATGTTCATGACCTGCCTCTAATCTCCTCAGACGTTCCCCCTCACGCAACGACAAATGTCTCAACAGCCAAGCCGAATAACTGGTTTCAAACAACGACAATTTCATCATCCCCTCCATTATGCTCACGAAAAAAAGCGCCATTCCGAATCCCCGATCATCGACCGGTACATTCAGAACAGCGCGTGCTTCGCGTCCGTAATTTGGTTGTTACATGTTACATTTTAACACAAATCCATTGCTTTCATTCCCAACTTCACAAAACCGCCTTAGCAATCTGCCCAATGATGATATCTTCAATCTCAGGCACGAACGGTCCCCTCAGGCCGAAGAAGTAATTACAAGTAGCTTCATAGCCGCCTTCATGAATCATTTGCGCCGTTGGAATGTAACAGAATACGCCGTTCGTATAGCCTAATACCAGCGTCTTACCTGTACCGAACATCTTCTTGATCATTAAAGCATATTGCGTGGACACTTCACCTTCAATGGACACAATCCGTGTCTCTTCATCTAATTGCCAGATTGAGATGAAGATAGGCATCCGATCCTGAATCGTTCCGTCTTGTATGGCTTGAATGGTCCTCCGAGCTGAATTTTGATAAAATTCTCCCGCCGTCGGATCGTTCATAATCTTCTCATAAAACTCAACCGGAGTTTGCTCCGTATAAATATACGGATCTAACAACACAGATCGGAAGCCGCTGCTTCGCACAGGAGTGAATGATCCGCTCTCCATCAATTGTGCGACTTCCTTGGCCAGATCAACTCCCGCTTCTTCCATCTCTTCGTAAGTACAGGACTTGAACTTGTCTCCGTCCGCACTTTTCATGGGCTTGATCTCGCCGGCGCAGCCTTGCAAGAAGATAGCTGTTGCGCCGGGATAAGCTTCCTCTAACCAGTTAGACGTCTTCCCAGCAAAGTCTCCTGAGAACAAGTAGTTGGCAGAGCCCATCGCCGTTGTATGACACCCGTAATTATATAAAATTCCTTTTACGATCTGATCGGCATCCACCAGCTTCAGCACGAATAAATCCTTATCGATCTTGCCTCCGTAGTAAGGCTTCCACTGTACACCGCCTTGTCCATCAGGCAATCTTCGGCTAATCCCAAAATCAGAATCTGCCCGGCCTATCAGCAGCTCCCCTTTAGTCAGGTTAGCATAACAATGCCGGACCATCCGCAGCAACGTTTCTTCTATGTAATCGTAGTATAGTTCATCCTCTGTATAAACGAGTTCTTCCTCGGATAATGGCCACTTTTCTTGTCCCATACTGTAGCCGCCTCGTCGCAACGAAACATCACGACCCGTGAGAAAGACGGAATGATGGGTGTGCGAGAAGTTAATCATCACATCCGCATGCTCTAGACCGAATGCATCCTTCAACGCATTCTTGATCCCCACGATGAAGCTGCGGTCTGAGCCTAACATGTCAATCGTGATCATCAGCAAGGATTTGTCCGCCTGTAAGAGCACAGCCTTCATCATAATGGGATCGTGGACACCCTCAGACTTATGGGTCCGCGCCCCGTAACCGTGCATGAATACAGGATGATCGGGTGTAATGATTTCTTGAGCTGTGCAGAATAACATGATGATTCATCTCCTCAGTCTCTTATAGTAGGAAAAAAGAGACTATCCCTACAGTCATGTATGACTGACTAGACGTCTCTTGCGCACAATCATTTCTGTATTAAGACTGCTCTGGATGCTAACGATGCACGCCACCGGGAAATCCTTGGAGATTATGCCCGTATTTGCGTCATTTCCCCTAAGCATCCTTGGCAGATATGCTTTTCTTTATATTCCGTTACTTCATTCATTTCCCCGCAAAAAACACATTTTGGCCGAAAACGCTCAAGCAATATTTGATCACCGGCTACCAAAATTTCTACAGGATCTCCTTCATTCATTCTGTAACGCTTTCTGAGCGACTTAGGCAATACAATTCTGCCCAGTTGATCAACCTTACGGACGACGCCAGCTGGCCTCATCAAAGTTCCCCCTCCGACAAATGTAACGAAAAAACGCAGATCATGTTCGTCCTACTATATTCGCTATTTGTTCGGAAAATCCTGCTTATTTCATGCCATGGGGTCGCAATATTTGCAAGTTCGATGCCTTTTAGCTTAGTCCAAGGAATTGATTTTGCCTTAAACCTTCGAATAACACAATGGCCGCCGAATTGGATAGATTCAGAGAGCGCACGGCATCCGTCATAGGCATCCGAATACACGTATCTCGATTGGCTTGCACCAACTCGGGAGGAAGGCCCTTCGTTTCCTTGCCAAACACAAACATATCTCCGTCTTTGTATTCAAATTGTGTATACAGTCGAGCTGCCTTAGTAGTGGCATAGAAATATCTGCTAGTGCTGTACTGCGCCTGCAGTTCCTGGAATGAATCGTAATAAGCTACGTTTACAGCATGCCAGTAATCTAGCCCTGCACGTTTTAAAGTCCGGTCATCGGTATCAAATCCTAACGGTCTCACCAAATGCAGATGAGTCCCAGTCGCCGCGCAAGTTCTAGCGATGTTCCCGGTATTCGCCGGAATTTCCGGCTCCACAAGCACAATATGAAAAGCCAAATCCTTCACCTCATCGAACATTTTAACATCCACTTTACAAAGGATGCAAATTCTCCTTATATACTTGCGCCATAATGAATGTATTGTTAACCGACTATGATCGAAAAGGAGACCTAGATGATGACAAAAAAACGGATACTAGTTGTTGATGATGAACCCTCAATCTCCACTTTGATAGAATACAATTTGAAGCTTGTTGGCTATGATGTGCAATGTGTGTATGATGGTGAGGCCGTCTTTGAAGTGCTTTCTAAATTCCGTCCGGACCTGATCGTATTGGATCTGATGCTCCCCAAGCTGGATGGTATTCAAGTATGCCGTAAGCTGCGCAGCCAGGATAACCGGGTACCGATCATTATGTTAACCGCTATGCAGGATTTGTCTGACAAAATACAAGGCTTGGATAATGGCGCAGACGACTATATGACCAAACCATTCAGCCCGCAGGAGCTTATTTCCCGCATTCAAGCCATTCTTCGCAGATTGAGTACCTTGCCTTCTCTTACGGAAGATAAACTGCAAATCGGTCCAATCGAAATTGTTCCTGATCAACGTGAAGTGAATATGCACGGTAATCCTGTCGAGTTAACGCCAAAGGAATTCGAGCTGCTCGTCTTTCTCTGCAAACATCGAGGAAAAGTGCTCAGTCGTCAGCAATTGTTGCACGGGGTATGGGATTATCACTTTCTCGGGGACACCCGAATCGTAGATGTTCACATTAGTCATTTGCGCGATAAAATGGAAAAAAATGCTCGAAATCCTGAATATATCATGACTGTTCGCAACGTTGGATATAAGCTTACGGAGCCTTCTGCGAAGGAAATTATTAGTAGGTAGGAAACGTTTTCAATAGAGGTACCCATATTTTGGGCATTTATCCGATCGGATAGGTATGTTACTCTTTTGTTTATGCACGGCCGAAACTGTCCATCCAATCAGCTTGATTGCGACAGTGCGGGGGATGATTTATTGCGGACTTCTGTTCATCAAGTCCGATGGGGTGAATCGTTACTTCAAGCAACGAAGGGTTGTATCCTCAGCCCAAACCCGACAACTAACCTCGTAGGCCTATTTACAAAAGGAGCGATGTACCTTGAAATCCAAATTTGTCACCCGAACGTTAGCTACTGTAGCGTTAGGAGCCTTCTGTATTGGCGGGACAACCGTCTTTGCGGAAAATGTAATCAAGCTGCTTCCGGAAGAACTCATCTCTATTGCTCCAACCGTTAAAGAAACGGAACAGATTAACAATTGGGAGCCAATTGCCCCTGCTGTACCGATCACGTTCGATTCTCAAGCAGGTTGGGATTTGCAGCGTCCTAATCTGAGATTAGAGCTTTTGGAGCAAGCACTATTCGTAACCGCTGATGTTCCGCCAGCACAATCAGCAGAACCCGCTGCAGTCCCAGCGCCTCAGCCTACACCTGCTCCCGCAGCCACTCCAAAAGCTGCAATTGTGAACAAAGCCAAAGCTGTAACTAAGCCTGCTACAGCCTCGAAACAGGCGGCAGCGCCTCAATCAGCACCTACAGCGGATACGCAAAACAAGACCGTTCAGGATAGCAACGGGAAACCCGTTTCCTATAAAAAGGTTATTCAAGCCAAGGCATCCGCCTATTCCAGCGCAACGGAAGAGAACGGCAATTATGGCGCAGTAGATTATTTTGGCAATGCGCTTAAGCTTGGTACGATAGCAGTTGACCCATCCGTCATCCCGCTTGGCACAACGGTTCTGGTCAGAGGACATAGTTTTGACGGTCTACCGCAGACACTTATGGCAAAAGCGACAGATATTGGTGGAGCCATTAAGGGTAATCGAATTGATATCTTCATTCCTGGGTCTAGAGATTATGTCAAAGGTTTTGGCATTCAAAATGTAGAGATCTACGTTTTGAACTGACCCTTGTTCTTTATAACTGCTTAGGTATATTCAATAATTGAGGGACGGTTACGAATTCGTAGCCGTCTGCTTTTAATTTCTGGATAATCGTTGATAACGCTCCTACCGTTCCAGATAAATCCTGATTGTCTCCGCCTGCTGAATGCTGCAGAACAATTGCCCCGGATTTGACCGTGCTTAATATATTATGAGAAACTTGCTCCGCGGATAACCCTTTCCAGTCTAAGGAATCTACATTCCAGTTCACGATCATATATCGATGGTCGCCGGTCCATTTCAGCTGTTCCTCTGATATTGCTCCATATGGCGGTCGAATCAGCTTAGGGCTGTATCCAATTTGCCCGCTCAGAATCCGGGTCGTTTGATTAATCTGTTGCTGAAAAGCCAATAAGGACAACTTGGTAAAGAGCGGATGATTATAAGAGTGATTTCCAATGACATGTCCTTCCTTAGCAATACGGCCCACAATTGCCGGATGTGCCTCCGCTCGTTTACCAACTAGGAAGAAGGTTGCTTTCACATTTGCGGCTTTCAATACATTCAGGACTTGAGGCGTATATAGATCATCAGGACCATCATCAAAAGTTAGCGCGATTTTACGTCCTTGCGATTGCCCCTGGAATTTGAAAATGTCGGAATATTTACTTCTTAATTCAGCAAGGGTCAGTTTTTTCTGTGACATCTCCTGCTGCCGTTGGACGGGAATTGAAGGTTTCTTCTTCACAGATGCAGGCGAAGCAGGGGTCGGCACTGGTGCTGGGGCTGGCGAAGGAATAGCAAGCGGAACAGATGGCTGAGGCATAACAACACTAGGCAGAGGAGTTCGCTGCATGTTGGAATCCATGGATGATAAATTCGCGGTTGATTGTTCTCCACTAGAAATATTGACATCGCGATGAATGGCTTCGTGATCCTTCTGCTCTGAAGCGGATTTCGCTCCGCAGCCTGCTAACCCAATTGCTATCGCAATTACGAATATGGCAATAGAAATTGGTTTCGATACATAATCGATATGTTTTTTCATCGTGAGCCCCCCGTTTCCTCTAGTATGCTCCAGAATACAAAAAACACCCGCATACGAGTAAAGGACCAACAAAAAGAATAACCTTCAAAAAGTGGAATCGAGTAAGGTTACAGATTGGAGGGAGTCTTAATAACGTTTGTCGAGAAATAAAAGGATTCAGCATGAAGAAGGGCCCGCCTATACATTACAAAGACTGTTGCCTTACTGCATATGTATAGGCCGGGCAATAAAGGATGGTGTTACGTTCAGAGGAAATTGTGTTCGCTCTTCGTGAGCTGGACTCTACTTGCGGTCAAAGCTATCCAACAGGAACTGAGCCATTTCACCGGGCTGTTCCGGGTCTCCGCTATGCCTAAGAATGAATGGAATACCCAACTCCTCGTACTTAAGCTTCAGCATATAACCATGCATGGGATGATGGATAACCTCGCCGACGGGTGCTTCTTGAGGGATACGCGGTAAGTCCAGAACAAAGCCGTACTGCATGAAGGCGGGGGGAGCTTGAGGAGACATATAGGTGATCGCAGACGCTTCCTCCATAAGCTTCAATACGGACGGCTTGTACAAATCGTCAATCGACGGGATCCCATAGAACAAAGGCAGATTCGGTTGGATATGCGGCCCTTCATAAATCCCTTCGTAGAATCTTTGATCCTTGGACACTTGAGTGCCAAAGCCGATGAAAGCTGAGACTTCAGTTGTTATCCGTTCTATTGGATCTGGACTGTCCGGCTTAGCCGAGTTACCCTTCAATGCATTCCATAGGGCGATATGACCGCCTGCTGATGAACCTGATGAGGCTACTCGCCGAGGATCGATCCCCCATTCATCCGACATGCTTCTAACAAATTGGAGTGCTCTGGTCCCGTCCTGCATCGGAGCAGGGTATGGGTTATTCGTAATAAAACGATAATTGCAAGATACTACGGATATTCCCGCTTCCAGACATTCCTGCATAAGCTGCCTATGAAGATTTTCCGTCTTATCGCCCCCCACATATCCTCCTCCATGGAAATAGACAAGCACGGGCGTACGCTCCCCGTCTCGCTGAACGATATAGGCGTCTAGAACATTTCTATCGTGCGGGCCGTAAGCGACATCCTTATATTCTTTTATTCGCATCCAATGTTTACCACCTTTCATTATCAGATTGCATAATATCAGCGATAATTATAGCACAACTTCGCGTTCGAAATGGCAGGATATTCAGTAGAGGAATTCCGCCCGGCTTGACGAATAGTTTATTTTGGAGGTGGTTGTATTGGACATGAAATGGGATCACAAATTGGATAACTCAGCAATACCGAACAAAATATATACGTTTGCGGATGCGTGGTTAGAGTGGCTGAGTGGAAGTAAGTTCCCCCTTGCGTTTTTCGGAGACAGTACGGTAGACGGTTCCAATACTTCGGATTGGGAACGCAATACTTTGGGCAGTGATAATTGCTCACCGAACGCATTTTCTAAGAAATTAGAGGGTTTGCTTCGGGATGCTTCGAACAACCAGACTCTGCGTATTTACAACGCTGGTTTCAGCGGGCAAATCGCAAGCTGGGCGGTAACCGTCTTGGAGCAGGAATTCGGTGAATCATCCGCTTATAAGGATGTAAGAATGATTGGCATCGGGTTCGGAATTAACGACCGTCTTGTTTATCCGAACGCAAAAGCTTATAGAGAAGGCTTCAAGGCCAATATCAAGCAGATTATTACTTGGTGTTACTCTAAGAGCATTCAACCGTTCTTGATTACGACACAAGCTACTGTAGAGCCTGGCGTACATACGACTTATGCTGAAACGTATCCTCTGCGTACTAGTGGAACCATTAACTCAGTAGCGAATGAAGTGAAGCGTGAGCTTGCCATTGAATATGACTTGCAGCTGATCGACCTCAACAAGTTTACAGAGATGTTCTTGCTTTATTCTTCGTTTAGCGCAAACAGAATTATTTCGGACAGGCTGCACTTTGGAGATGTCGGCCATCAATATGAGGCTGAAGTTATTTTTTCGCATATCTCGCCTCTCACAATCGTTGCGGATAGCTACACGAAGATTGATTTTTCCAGTCAAAAGCTCGCGGCTAGTATCCCTGAAGATTGGCTGACAATGCCTGCTGCTCTTACGGACAGCTTCAAGGTTTACGTTGACTATACAAAGACGGACAGCGCGGACATGAGAATAATGTCGGTCTGGGTGTTTGTTACCTCCAAGAAGAAGCTCACTCTAAAAGCATACAAAGGAAATTCACCAGACACTTACATCAAAGTGAATGGAGTTCCTGTGGCTCTAACCGGAGCCGAGACCTTAGTTGACCAGCTCGAATTAGGACTTTATAAGCTGGAAGCTTTCACCGGGGAGTCGACGAATGTAGATTTTAAGGGCTTTATTCTCGATTAGTATGTAAGTTTCATGGCGCCTTTAGAGCTATGCCAAGCAGTGTTTCCAGAGCTCTAGAGCGGTTTTTCCGCTTTAGAGCCATGTCAAGCAGCGTTTCCCGAGCTCTAGAGCGGATTTTCCGCTTTAGAGCCATACCAAGCAGTGTTTCCCGAGCTCTAAAGCGGTTTTTCCGCTTTAGAGCAACGCCAAGCAGCGTTCCCCGAGGTCTAGAGCGGATTTTCCGCTTTAAATCAAAAAAAACCGCACACTTCCTAAGAAGTGTACGGTTTTTTTCTATCCCTATCATCAGCCATTCTTCTGTTGAAAATCTTTCATGAACTCCGCAAGCGCCTTGCAGCTCTCGTAGGGTACCGCATTGTAAGTAGAAGCACGCATGTGGCCTACATCGCGGTGGCCTTTAAGGCCCACGAAGCCGTTATTCTCTGATTCCTTGAAGAATCGGGCTTCTAACTCCTCGTTTTGCAGCGCGAACGTGATGTTCATCAAGGACCGGCTGGATGGATCGACCAACCCTCTGTAGAACCCTCCGCTCTGATCTATTGCGTCATAGATCAGCTTCGTTTTGACCTGATTCAGCTGTTCCATCTTCGCCAGGCCGCCGATCTGTTTAATCCATTGGAGCACAAGGTTAACCATATATACGGAATATACAGGCGGAGTGTTGTACAGTGATTTTCCCTTCACATGGGTATCATAACGCAGCATCGTAGGCAAGTGCTTGGGAGTATTCTGCAGTAAATCCTCACGAATGATGACGATCGTTACGCCTGACGGTCCAAGATTCTTCTGTGCTCCTGCATAGATCAGACCGAACTGCGATACGTCTACCGGTCGGCACATGATGTCGCTCGACAAGTCGCCGATCAGCGGGACGGAACCCGTGTCCGGGTACTGCATGAATTGCGAGCCAGCGACCGTCTCGTTCGAGGTGATGTGCACATAGGCTGTATCAGCCTGAATAGTCAATTCCTCTTGGCCCGGTATACGGGTGAAGCCGTTCTCTTGCCCGCTCGCTGCCGCATAGGCTGTCCCGATCAGCTTAGCTTCTTTATAGGCTTTATCCGACCAGGTTCCCGTCAAGACGTAACCGGCACTATTACCTGCTTGCAATAAATTCATAGGGATCATGGCGAATTGCGTGCTTGCCCCGCCTTGAAGGAATAGGACTTCATAGCCGGATGGAATTCCAAGAAGCTCCTTCATCAGTGCCTGTGCCTCGTCGTTTACTTGCTCGTATTGCTTACTGCGGTGTGAGATCTCCATAATCGACATGCCGATTCCCTGGAAATCTACGAACTGCTCCTGCGCCTGCTGAAGCACCTCAAGAGGCAATGCAGCCGGGCCTGGGTTAAAGTTAAAAGCACGTGTTTGCTGCGACATTTCGATTGTCCCCTTCTTTCCCTGTTTGGTAATATCGCTAATAATAGCAGTATTCCCTGGTATGTTCAATACGAATAGCAAGCTTTGTCTGAAAAATGTCTAAAAATCAGGGTATGCTACTGGAGAAGTCAATCCAGTTGGTATTCCTTAAGAGGTGGTGACCCCGATGAAGCAGAATCAAACGATGTCGAGCTCGAATACGCTGCGCCTTTTTATCGCCATACCGCTCCCAAGTGAAGTCAAGACCGCACTGAAAGTCGCAATGGAGCAATTAAAGCAGGATTGGCCGTTCCAGAAATGGGTTCATCCAGAAGACTATCACCTCACGCTGAAATTCATTGGTGACGTCTCCACTTCCTCGGTTAGTGGCCTGGAGACGAAGCTTGGCCAAATAGCTGCCCGTTCAATGCCCTTTGGAATTAGCCTCAAGGGCATTGGCACATTCGGCTCACCGCAAACTCCAAGCGTGCTGTGGGCAGGGATCAGCGGCAACATGCAGGTGCTGCAGCAGTTGCAGTCTGATGTGGAGCAGCAAGCGGCTGAGCTTGGTTACGCTCCAGAAGCGCGCGCCTACGCTCCGCATGTGACACTGGCTCGCCGCTTCGCAGGCAACAGCAAAGATAAAAGCGCTCAGCTGCTGCAGACAGCTTCACAAACGATAATGCCAGCCGGTATCGCCGCCGAATGGGTCGTAGACAGAGTGACATTGTATAGGACCCACCTAGGGCAATCACCGATGTATGAAACGCTTGGTGACTACTTTTTTTACGCTGGGGGTTGATCAAAGAGCGGAAGTGTAACCGTAACGGTCGTGCCTTCATTTAGAACACTCGAGAATTGTAATGTACCGCCATGCAAACTCAAGATCTCGCGACAGATCGACAGGCCGAGGCCCGTTCCCTCAGCCTGAGGATTCACCTGGAAGAACTTCGTTTCAATACGGGATAAATGCTCCGCTTCGATGCCTATTCCCCAATCCATGATGTGAATTACCGCTTCATGGCCTTGTTTTTCTAACCTGATCTCGATGGTACTGACCATATGTGAGAACTTGATTGCATTCTCCAATAGATTAAGGAACACTTGTCTCAGCCGATTCGAATCGCCGGATACAGCAACATGCCGATCAAGCGCTTCATCGTTCATACGGAGCAGAATGAAGATCTGCTTCTTTTTTGCCTTGGATCGTAATTGCAGGATAACATCCTCAAGCAAGCTTGCAATCGGAACTTTCCTTATATCCAGATTAATTCGCTTCTGATCCAGATGGGAGAAATCAAGCAGCTCCTCTACAAGCCCGATTAAGCGATCTGTTTCCTTGGATATGATTTGCAGCCCTTGACGCGTCTCCTTCTCATCTTGCATATCGCCGGTTTGAAGGGTCTCGCTCCAGCCCTTTATACTGCTGAGCGGTGTTCGAATCTCGTGGGAGATCGAGGATATGAAATCATTCTTCAGTCCCTCGCTTCGCACAATTTCGGATGCCATGAAATTCAAGGTTTTGGCCAATTCCCCAATCTCATTGCGATCAGACTCGTGCACCCTAACCTCGAACCGTCCTTGGGCCATTTCTGCAGATGCTGCCGTTATTCTCTTAATCGGCTTCACTATAGAATTAGCTAAAGTCATACTAACAAGTAGAACAACCAGTAAAACACCGAGACCTATTGCAATGGATAAGAGTAAAAGGCGCAACAGAATACGGTCCACTTCATCTAATGAAGTAATGTAGCGTAGAACAGCCAGAGTCTGGCCATTGTACAGGATCGGTGTAGAGACGGCCATTACTTTCTCATCGGTTACCGCAGATCTTCCCGTCCACACGCCGACTTGTCCTTTTACGGCTTTTCTCACATCTTCGGTATGTCGCTTATTCTCCGAAGCGAATCCGCTGGATGTGATCAATATACTTCCATCCAGATCAATGATCTCCAGCTCGGCTGACTCATAGGCCAGATTGTGCACCAACTCATTCAAATTTTGCTTGAAGGTGGTAAAGTACAAATTATTCGAGTACTTGCTGTTGAATGAGAGCGACACAGACGCATGATTGGCCAATACCGTCTCGATACTTTTGTAATAATACTGACGCACGGCTAGCGCTAGCACCGTTTCTACAAGAAGCAAAGTCAGCAGCACAACGAGAATGAATCGGGCTACCACTTGGCGCTTCAGACCGCCGCTTCTCATACCCTCTGCTCCTTCCACATATACCCGTACCCCCATATTGCTTCCACGTACTGTGGCTGAGAAGGATCATCCTCAATTTTTTGACGCACCCGCCTTATATTTACATCCACAATCTTCGGATCACCTACGTAATTCACACCCCAGATTTCATCCAGGAGCTGGTCCCTGCTCACGGGCACATTGCGCCTCTCCATCAGAAGACGAATCAATGAAAATTCGGTAGGCGTTAGCTCAATGCGCTGGTCACGCTTCAGCAGTTGATTTGTTTTGGGATGCAGCTCGAACACGCAAGACACAATGGAATCACCCTGCTGTGATTCACCTTTTACAAGCCGGACACGCCTCATTAACGACTGCACCCTCGCCATTAGCTCAACAGGGCTGAAGGGTTTGCCCATATGATCGTCAGCGCCTAGAGAAAGTCCCATTACTTTATCCTGCTCCTGAACTCGGGCGGTTAAGAAAATAATACCGATTTTCTCATTGAACTCTCGTACTAGACGACACACCTCGAACCCGTTAATCCCTGGGACCATGACGTCTAATAGAGCAATATCTATCGTTAGATCCGTCTTCAAGAGACGGAGTGCCTCATCCCCATTATCGGCTTCAATGACTTGATAGCCGTTCCGTTTCAGATTCACAACCACAAAGCTGCGAATCGAATCTTCATCCTCCAGGATCAATACTTTCCCATGACTATCTTGGGTCAGGACTGGTTTAGAGTCATTCATGACGGATTGTCCTCCCCCTGATTAATCGTTTCCGTAACTAAATGAAAAAAGGATTTATCAGAATCCACAGCGCCCTTGTTAATCATGAACACCGTCGTTGCTGTTCTCGTCAGCTCCACCCACGTGTCAACCTGATCTCCCTTCCACTGCGCAACTGGGACAAATCGAATCTCAGCCAAGAGCGCTTTCTCAGCTGTGGTCACAAAGCGCACCGATGTATCCGTCTTCTCGAGCGTATACTTTCCTGACCAACCCTTCGGGATGTCGATATAGAAACCGCGAGTGTTATCCAAATACCGTTCCAGGACATAGGAGAGACCAGCTTCGCCATCCCAATTGTAATATTGGAATATCCATGGAATTTCCACCATCGCTGCTTTTTCCCAGCCTGGAGGCGTGATCATGAGAGGAATCTCGATAATTTGGTCCCGGTTCACATCTGTACTTAAAGCCGAATAAGCACGAAAGGTAGGATTATCTTTATCCGAGAAGACTGCTCTTAGTTGACCGTTGTCCCATATGAGGATCTGGCTCAGTGAAGAGTGAGCACCCACACCGGCGTCAAGAATGACACCGCGCTTATTTGCCGAGACTTGTCCTGACATTACATTGTAATATCCATTCACGTAAGGGTCGAGCGGGGTCTTCCCTTTTTCCAAGAATGAGCCCTCATATTGATACAAGGTTGCGGACGCAGTATCTTTATCTTTACCCCGCACTCGATTAATCACAGTCATATCCACCTTGCTGTCTTCGTTCATATCGTCTATAATGAGCTCTTGGTAAGGAGACTCGAATTGCTTCTGCAATTGTCCCTCCCTGCTCAAGGAATATAAGGTAAGTCCTTTCTGATCTCTATTGCTTACGGATGAATAGCCGACTATAATTACTGGGCTTCCATTATGCATAAGGTCGATGAATGTAAGGGTGTCGAGTTCATTGCCTTCTCCCTGGATGGTCTGCAGCAGCTTCCAGCCCTCCTGCTTTCTCGACCATAATTGTCCAATAATCTGATCTTTATCGCCTTTATCCTTATAAAAAATAACCGCTTCATCCATCCCGTCACCGTTAAGGTCTAGAATAGGCACCGTATTCCTCTGATTCAACTTGCGCGGTTTAATAATCGCGGCGCCTGGAGGCAAGGAAACCTGTAACTGCTCCATTAACTTCTCCTCTTCAGCCATGAGCTTTGGTAACCGCATATAAGTTTGCGGGGGCTGAGTCAGACTGCAGCCCGTACCGATCAACATACAGACAAGCCCTATTAAAAATGCTTTCCGCTTCAATGCCATAATGAGCCCCTCCGACTTCTACTCCGTTTAACCCGGTTTCCGTGCCATAATTATATACATAATAACTGGTTTTCGTAATCAAAAAGTAACAATCCAGTAACAAACAGTCGAAATGAAGCTATAAACGTATGGGAATCCAGAAACATTTTGGAAGAATGTGTCGTTTAATACGAGAATCTATTATAATGACTAGAGACTCTACTTAGAATGGGTGAAACTTTTCCTGATGAAAGCTGTCAAATACATTATCTTGTTTATGTTAGCCATACAACTATTCCTGCCTTCAACCCTTTCCATGGCGGACGTATACCACAATCGAATGGATTATGAACTTGTCAAAAGCAATCTTCACGACATAGATGCCATACTCGAGCAGATGCGTAAAGAAATCAAACAAAAAAAATTGAAGGACTATGTTGTTGTGTTAGGCGATTCTGTGCTGTATGGAAGCCCTGGAGACTCGAATCAAGTGTTCAATGCCTTCCTGCAAAACGAACCTGATGCTCCTGTGATCTTCAATTTGTCCATGCCCGCCATGCAGCTAGGGGATTATTATGTCATGCTGCTGAAGCTTAAAGAATTCGGCATTTCTACAGACAGGCTATTATTCAATATTCGCTATGCATCCTTCATCGAACGCGATCCTTATCCTGCAGCTGTATTCTGGCTGAAGGAAGAGCTGCATCGACTCGACCCGGTCACTTATGCCGAGAGATTGGATCATCTGAAGTTAACGGGATATAATCCGCCCGACGGCTTTTATGAGCGATATCGTTATTTCTTACATGAAATTGTGATCCCTAAAGTGTCTCTGTTCCGTTATCAGGATGCGATCAAGATGAAATTCCGGCACAAATGGCTTGCGCTGAATGATGAACCGATTCCAAGCGATGCATTAGGTGATCCTCGACCTTGGTATGAGAAGGATTTCACCGATTTCATGAATGATCCGGAGCTGATAAGAAGCTTCTCGGACAAACCTTTTGACTTGACGGCTAACAATCCGGATATTTATTTCCTCAATAAGATTATTGCCGAACAAAAAGGTAAGCAGACTATCGTTGTCCTCACGGGTACGAATCATGAAATGATGAAGGATTATGTGCATAAACCGCAATATGTCGCAAATATGACGACTCTTGATCGATATATGGCACAGCTGCCCGTCAAATATGCTAATTTAGAAGGACGCATTCCAAACGCTTTGTTTACCGATCATACTCATCTCACTCCTGAAGGTTATGAGAAGCTAGCTGACATAATATGGGATGAACTGGAATAGGAGATTTGATCCATGCTGTTTCATACGCCAGAATTCGCTGGACTGTTAATTGTATCTCTTCTGCTCTACTATTTGATGCCGAAGACACGTATTTACATGCTTACCATAGCCAATATGCTCTTCTATGGTGTTGCAGGAATAGGGAATTTGTTTATTTTCCTTGCCATTACCGTCATTAGTTACGTGTGTTCCAAATTCATGCGGGGCCGCTACAGCAAGGTTGCCTTATGGATTGGGATAGGGGTTACCGTCGCCAACCTGATCTTCTTCAAGTACATTGTTTTCCTGATGCGCAGTGTAGGCGACCTTCTGAATATCGTATTGGTTGCCGAGGATTCCTTCTGGGTGTCTATAATCCTGCCGATCGGGATTTCGTTCTATACGTTCCAAGTCATTGCCTACCTGGTTGACGTGTATCAGCGCAAAGCAGAACCGTCCAAGACGCTCTTGAACTTCTGGGTGTTCATCTCCTTCTTCGCCCACCTTGTGGCTGGACCGATTATGAGATCCCATGAATTCATGCCGCAAATCGAGAAGATTCAAGCGATCCGGTTTAATATAAGGACATTTAAGCTGGGTATCGCCTGGCTCACTGTCGGACTTATCAAGAAAATATGGCTCGCGGATTATTTGGCCCCGTATGTCAATGATTACTTCGCGCTCGGCAGTAACATTACCGGTGCCGAAGCTTGGATGGCCTCCTATATGTTCGCCTTCCAGATCTTCTTCGACTTCGCTGCCTATAGCGAAATGGCGGTGGGGATCGGATATTTGTTCGGTATGGAGTTGGCCATTAACTTCAAGACCCCCTACTTAAGCACAAGCGCCACTGAATTTTGGCGTCGCTGGCATATTACTTTGTCTACATGGATCCGTCATTACATTTACATTCCTCTTGGAGGCTCGCGCAAAGGTCCGGTTCGTCAATACACGAATCTATTCCTCGCAATGGCGATCTCAGGGATTTGGCACGGTGCTGCATGGACGTATGTGTTATGGGGGATGTATCATGGTTTACTGCTGATCGTTCATAAGCTCTATACTATGCTGAAGGACAAGCTTGGCTTGAGCTGGATCGATAACAGCAAAATATATCACGTTATCACCATTATTATCTTCTTCCATTTGACTTGTGTGGGCTGGATTTTGTTCCGGGTGGATGGCTTGAAGAACGCGATGGCAATGATCCGCAAAATGTTCTCACCCGAAGTGTTCCAGTTTAACGGGCTGCTGTTCCCCTACGTATACATCGTGATTGGCTTGTTCGCCCTTCACATCGGGGAATATTACTTGTTCAAGCATGCTTCCAGATTAGCGAGAGTATGGGATCAACGATTCCCTGCTCCGGTGCGCGCGGCTTTGTACACTGCGATTGCTGCTTTCCTCATCATCTATCTGAAGGGTGATCAGAATACATTCATCTATTTTCAATTCTAGAATGCCTGGGCTCACTTGATGAGCTCAGGTTTTTTCACATTTTGCTAACTTTTCTTCACACTTTCTTCATAAACATGCTGTACACTATGGGTAAAGTGGCTCATTATGACTCTGACTCTTTGGAGGGATACCTATGAAAATCAAGTTGAAAGCCTGGAAAAAAACGATTATTCCTGCAGTACTGGCCGTCGCACTGGCCATTCCGCTAGCTGCCTATGCGGCAGATGATTCTAATCCATCTCCTGACCCTTCTGCAGCGCCAACACAACAGGAGCAGATTAAGAAAGTCGATACCGCTAACATCCATCAACAACAATACATGCAGCTCCTGCTTGAGAAATATGCGCCTAACCAATTGAATGATTGGAAGCTTGCTGTTGCCGAAAGAGAACGATTGCTTGCAGAAGCGAAGGCAAAAGTTAATCAGAAGGTCAAGGATAGTGTTAAGGATAAGGTCGATAAGAAGATCAAGGAGAAAGCAAGTGATAGGAGAAATGGTCAACTAAAAAGTAAGCTTGAAAGCGGAGAAGTGACCAAGGAGCAAGTGAAGAAACATATCGAAGAGCGGGTACAAAGCAAGAAGGTTCAGTTAGATGAGAACAAAATGGCTGCTGATCGGGTGAAAGCTAAGAAGAAGATGGAGGCAATGAAGAAAGCTTCCAAGCATCCTGGCTTCGCTGGTAACAAAGATCTGGCTGTAGCCCTCCAATCAGGCGATACCGAGACCATTCGTGCTGCTCTTACCAAACAACTGGAAGCCATTCAAAAAGCGAATACATTGCTGTCAGACAGGCTGGCTAAAGCGGAGTAAAAAAGTGAAATATTAGAAAAAAGCCCTCCTTCACACCAAATGGTATGTTTGATCGAGTATAGACATATGCTAGGAAGTGTTAAGAATCAGTCATCTTTCAGCAGCAATGTTCAATGTTCAGTCAACATTCCGTTCAAGTTTGGACATATTTATTCCGGGAATCAGCACTATAACGAGTTATACTAAGGATGTAGATCTCGTCTGCTGACATCTCGATCAATATGTGAAATGGAGGAATACGAAATGGAACAAGTAATCATTCCAGAAGATCATTCTGTGGAGAATGTACCAATACCGGATGCCTTCGACCCTTTCTATAGCAACTTTAGAATGACGGACAGTCTGCCGCATTGGCTCCAATTGCAGCAACAGATTCGCGAGCATTTGAATCGTCTTATGGCTGGACTGGATTCCGCAAGTCTCGTGTTGACTGAATCGGAAATCAATGTAATTAATGAGAAAATTGCTGTTTATAACGAGAATGTCCCTAACATACATTTACGAAAAGCTTTGGTCAAACCGGATCACGTGGAAGAAGCGTTCGAAAGCTGGCAATAGTGCATGGACCGGTTACACTTATTGAACAAAGAACGGCCTCCCTTCGATGGGAGGTCGTTTTGAGTTTCGGATGTTGGATAATTGGATAGTTGGATAGTTGGATAGTTGGAAGGAATTGGTCATTCAAAAAAATCCTAAATCGATCCCAGTTTATATTCTAGAGTATCCCACAGCTCGGCGGTCCATATCATCTCTTGAACGAATCGCCTAGGTGCTGCTTCATTCGTATTCATCATAGCGGCATTCAACCACCAGAATGCTTCCACACACCAGATATGCTTGACGGCTTGCAGCAAGGAGCCTTGCACAAGGTCTCGCCCGCTGCGGTACCCTTCGGCTAGTGCGTGGATTGCTTCTTCACGAAGCTTGCCCTCGTGCAATGCGCATGATAAGATCGCTCTTCCCAGATCCATCAGAGGAAATGCATACCGAACACGATCAAAATCTAAGATAGCTGTTAGAGCTTTGTCATCAAATAGCAGATTATCCGACCAAAGATCCAAGTGGGTCCAACCTGGAGTTGCCGCCGAGAACATCGAATAATCGATCGATTCTATAATTGCTCGCTGCAGCTGCAGGGCATAACGAAGGCGGTCGGTTCCTTGCTGTGTTGTTGCATTATGCCATCTTTTCTCCCAAGTGGACTCCATTTCTTCACGGGAGATCCTCCAAAGAGGCTGCAGGTTATGTTGTGTTTGATCCATGTCATTCCATACCTTATGCATACGAGCCGCCGCAGCTCCAAGACTATACATTTGCTCGGCGTTCATTGTTCCGGCTCCCAGCACTTCACCTTCGAGGTAACGCATTATGACGAATCTTTGGCCTGCTGACGTCGTGTGCATATACCGGCCTTCATGGGCTATTAGAGCAGGGCATGTGCCGCCATGCTCATGAAGAAGTCCGTGCAGCTGTAAAGCGCGGCTGATCTCATCCCAGATGAACGGCTCGTGCTTCCGGTATCGCTCTGTATTATAGCTCTTGACGAACCAAGTGCCTTTACTCGTCTCCAGCTTCCACTTTTCATTCAAATGACCGCGCGGAATCGGTGTGGCTGCATGGATTCGCATACCGAACTGAGCATGAAGCGACTGTGAGATTTGCTCAAGCAGATTGGTTTCTCTGGTGAGAGGTGAGTTCAACTGGCGACACTCCTCAAAAGTGGGTATCTGTCTAGCTTTCTGATCCATCCATTCTAATTCAACTTCTTATGGAGACACCAATACGTTTTCCAAGTGCGATAGCCCAATTTCGCATAAAAGTCGACATAAGGCGTCGTATCGATCACTATTCGCTCAATCCCCCTCTGCCTCAGGAAAGCAACGCCAGCTTGTACAATAGAAAGGCCATACCGGTTCCCCCGATACTGTTCATCGATGCCAAGGGGACCAATGCCCCCTAATTCCTCCTCGAACAAGGGAGCCCAATAGATGTTCTGGGCAAGCAGCGGTGAATGCGAATCGTTAATCCGGCAAAAGCCGATCAACTCTCCCCCGTCTTTCTCTAGCAAGACAAATTCTCTGCCCGTCCCTCCCCGTTCCCAGTATTGCTTCGTCTGGTATTCCCACCGGCCTGGAAAGCACCGTTCCATGAAGGCAATCAGCGCCGCCTTATCTGTCGTATGGGCCAGTCGGAACGTCACGCCATCCGCCTGCGGCTGCTCCAAGCCATCCTGTAATCCATATTCGTTGATAAGGTCGTGAGTCACATTCAAGCATTCATAGCCCCGGTTTTCGAACCAGCTTCGGGACGCTGGACGATCTTCCGGTATACCCGGGAACATCCGCCAATGAAAGTCGCTGCCCAGCACAATCCGGGTTACACCTGCACGATGCAACGCTTTTTCTGCCTTTTCAAGCAACAAACTTCCAATTCCACGCCCCCGCCACTCAGGATCGACTACCAGAGCATGGATCCAACCTGTCTCCTTACCGAATTGCATACCTGACTCCTGATCCTGCCACACCTTCGTTACAACGAACCCTAGCAGACGATCGCTCCCCTCCTCGAGGACCATCCAGGATCCCTCGCGCAATACGTTTGGATCCATAAACATATTTTGACGCAGCAGTTGTTCCCTGATCGGCAATGAGCTGCCCCACTCTTTATTCCATAGAACCGCCATGTCGGCGATCCGTTTCTCATCAAGCTGCATTTCTCTCATAGTAACCCTCCTGAAACATAAGTTTCTTCTTACTGTATACCATGACAGCAGCGAGGAAAAGAGTAGGATTTATCACTTATGTGCTTATATTCATCTTTTTGAAAACACGTCCTATGCATTTTCGATACTACAACCTCCTTTTATTCTTAAGGAAGGCGTATACATTGTAGTCCATTACTGAGTCAACCAAATATTCGTTATCCCTTTATGCAGATGATCCAACTGGATCTCCTTATACTTGCAGCCGAAACGATAGACGTTAGCCACGCGGCTAAGCTCCGCTCCATTGTCAACCGCTATCCCCCATGGATGATCAGCGGTTCCAAAGGTATCCTCATTGTAAGCCAGCAGTATCGTTACGCCGTCAATGTCACCCTCTGATAGAATACGTCCTTGTGCAGAACCCGCTGCATCGCCTGCTGTCCACTCCACTTTCACCTGACGTTTGGCATGGAACCAATTAAGGATTTGCTCCCCCGTCCACCATTGCATGCCGAGACTGCGTCCATACTCGACCAGCTTAACCATTATATCTCCCACGACACCGTTCTCATGAGCAACCATATAAGGATGGAACAAGAAATGTGCCACTCCGTATACATCTCGTGCTCGATCCGTTAAGGCAAACGCCTCTTCCGCTGTGCACCGCATTGGAAATGGAGGATCCCAAGACAATGTAGGAAGGCTAACTACCTGTGTGGCATACCTCCCCGTCGCTGGATTGAAAGACAGGAAGGGGTGACTTGTACCAGCGAGAAAGCCTTTATTCCCCTGCTTCGTACCGCCTTTTGTCTGCTCCATCAGTATTCCCTGACGCTCACACCATTCTAAAAGCTGAAAATCCCCTTCCCAACGCAAGTAGTGATTCTTATTGGAGACAATCCGTTGATCCGGGAACTGCTGTTGCAACATATTGAATTGATAACGGAAATGTGACTCCTTCCACTGGCTCTCCAGAATTTCCGTTCCCAGAGCGTTATAATGGAGAGCAACCTCATGTCCCTCTGCCACAATCCGTTGATTCACTTCATCATCGTAGCCTGGCATTATGATACACCAGGTAGAATTCACTCCTGCTTCCGCCAGCCGATCCAATGTATTAAGAGCTTCTGCTTTAATGTTGCGATCCGTGTCATGCGAGATGTGCCCAATCGCCGATAATCCTTCCGGCCAGAACCAAACCTGTCCAAAGGAGCGCCCTGTCTCCGTGTACAGCTCATGGATAAGCCGCATAAACAGAATTCGCCACTCATCCACAATCGGGTGAAGAAAGAACGGTGCTCCATCTGGCCCTACAGTAGCGCGATCGCGGTTCCAGTCGAGGACGCATGAGTCATCCGTCTTCAGAATATTATCGTCAATGGCACCCGTCCCGTCAGGAGCGGGAGCTCCATCTTTGACTACACTTAGGCCTTGCTGGATCATCGAGAATGTCTGCATCACATTCACGGCAAACAGGACAGCCTTACCATTTCCTACCGGTCTAGTTGCAATTGCAGGATGCACAT
This sequence comes from Paenibacillus sp. J2R1T-4, assembly GCF_059692235.1. NCBI lineage: Bacteria > Bacillati > Bacillota > Bacilli > Caryophanales > Paenibacillaceae > Paenibacillus > Paenibacillus sp. J2R1T-4. The sequence goes on from NZ_JCAUBA010000015.1 coordinate 117,615, forward strand.
CCCGGACGGTGCCATTCCGCCGGATAAGCTTGCCTCGTTGCTGCAAAGGAGCAGTTGAATCTGCAGAGGACACATCCTTCACACAGACGGAGCCGAAGAAATGGAAGGAACTAAGCAGATCCTCTGCTAGGGGAGCATCCCCCCATTCCACAAAACCTTCCGTAATATTGGCATCATTATGAATCGGTGATACTTGGAAGAGGGAGTCCAAGCCGTGAAGGCCACCAATTGTCAGCAGGGTGTTGCCTTTTCTGCAATAAGCTTCACAAGCCATCTCCCACTCAGGACTTGGGCCTTCGCCCACAATTACGGTCACCCCTTCAGGCGGCTGTTTCATCCAGCTCGCAGGCGACCATTTCTCATAGGATAATCCCAGATAAGTGAGAAGCTCGAAAACATTCTCGGTATAACAAGCTCGTCCTTCCGAACGAATAGTCCTGCACTCTTCTTCATTCCACACGATATGAATCATTATTGGCTGAACTCCTTCTTCTACCTTGAGAAAGTAGTAATGATGATAATAAAAGTTAAGTTTATTCTACCTCTTTTTCTCTTCCTGTTACATACCTGTTTTTATTCTTAGATGAAATAAACCGTCTGGATCACTGGACGGTCCTTGGCGTTGGATATCAGTTGGGTGCGTGGAAGGGCAGAAAAGCGGGCTACAACCGCTGTTGTACTTGAATTCATTGATTATATTTTTATGGTGAGCATTCAAGTACAAAGGCGGACGCTATCGCTTCTCCGCTCCACCTTCCTGCCCTTTTTTGTTCTACTTATAGCGTACATCTAGTCGGGAAACACGCAGAACGGGGGCCATTAGTTGAACCTCTAGTTCCCCCAAAAACAAAAAAAGACCCCCGGCACGCCGGAGGTCAGAAATTTGTAGGGTATAGGGTATTGAATAATACAAATACATGTAAGGATAAGGACTAATTAGCAATCAAAGTACAAACCGTATTCATGCGGGTGAATGCGGATCGCAACGGATTTCGCTTCGCTGCGTTTGAGTTCGATGTAGTTAGCAATGAAGTCTGCGGAGAATACTCCACCTTGAGTAAGGAACTCGCTATCCACTTCCAAAGCATCAAGCGCTTCTTCCAATGTTCCAGGAACACTGCGGATTTCGTTCTTCTCAGCATCAGACAGTTCATAGATGTTCTTATCGAAAGGACCATAGCCCAGTGCACGAGGATCCATTTTCTTCTGAATTCCGTCAAGACCTGCAAGCAGCATAGCTGCAAAAGCAAGGTATGGGTTAGCGGTGGAGTCCGGTGTACGGAACTCGATACGACAGCCTTTAGGTGTAACAGCTGCAATCGGAATACGCACTGCTGCGGAACGGTTTCCTTTGGAGAATACTAGGTTAACCGGTGCTTCGTAACCTGGAACCAGACGTTTGAATGAGTTCGTACTTGGGTTAGTCAAGGCAATCAACGCTGGAGCATGGTACAAGATACCGCCGATGTAGTGAAGAGCCATGTCGCTCAGGTTAGCATATGCACCTTTCTCATAGAACAGCGGGGAATCGCCGTTGAAAATCGATGAGTGAACGTGCATACCGGAACCGTTATCGCCGAACAATGGTTTTGGCATGAATGTGGCTACTTTTCCGTATTGGTGAGCTGTGTTGTGAACGATATATTTATATTTCATCAGGTTGTCTGCAGTCTTAGTCAGCGTGTCGAAACGGAAGTTGATCTCGGCTTGACCTGCTGTTGCTACTTCATGGTGATGGCGCTCAATGCGAAGTCCTGTCTCAGCAAGCAGACGGCACATTTCACTGCGGATGTCTTGTTGGCTGTCCATTGGGGCTACAGGAACATATCCACCTTTGACTGGTACTTTGAAGCCCAGATTGCCGCCATCTTCCTTGCGACCGGAGTTCCAAGCTGCTTCATTGGAATCGACTTCAAAGTAGGACTTGTTCATGCCTGATTCGAAACGAACGTCATCGAAGATGAAGAATTCGGATTCAGGTGCGAAGAATGCTGTAGTTCCGATGCCCGTAGTTTGAAGATACTCTTCTGCCTTCTGAGCGATGGAGCGAGGATCACGATCATAGCGCGCACCGTCAGGAGTATGAATGTTACACATAATGACCAAAGTCGGGTGAGCCGTAAAAGGATCTACATATGCCGTTTCGGTGTCAGGCATCATAACCATATCGGATTCTTCGATACCACGGAATCCTGGAATAGAGGAACCGTCAAATGCTACGCCGTTCTCGAATGTCTCTTCGTCTACCTCGGTTGCAGGCAAGCTGATATGATTGGCTTTACCGGACAAACCGATAAACCGGAAATCAACCCACTCGATATTTTTCTCCTTGATTAGGGACATTACGTTTTGGACTGACATGTTTATATCCTCCTATTTCCGAACATTCTCGGGTAAATTGATCATCATTGTTCAAGTTTTCAATGATTATGGCCTTATTATAAAACGGCCTGTTTTGACCCGTCAATACTTATGTAAGGTATTTTTTGTTGATATGTTAGGTAAGCTGACATGTAAGCGCTTTTTTCACAATATCGTCAAAATTAGACGAAAAAAATTCCCGCTCTTCTGAGGAGCGGGACAAGTCATTAGGTTTGGGGTTCAAGCAAACCTTATGCGAATATGAAGGATTTAGCAGTGTTAAAGGATTTGCCGCAAAGCGGCGCAAGCTTCTCAAGATCGAGCATCAGCTTGGCGAATTGATCCGGGAATAGCGACTGAACGCCGTCTCCGGTCATGGAATTGTCGGGATCCGTATGCATCTCGACGATCAAGCCGTTAGCACCAGCTGCAACGGAGGCCTTACACATCGTCTCAACGAGCTCGCGACGGCCTGTGCCGTGGCTAGGATCGGAGATGACTGGCAGATGGCTTAACTGCTGCAGAACAGGAATGGCTGTAAGGTCTAACGTATTACGTGTATAGGTTTCGAATGTACGGATTCCGCGTTCGCAGAGCATTACATTCGGATTGCCTCCAGCAAGAATATATTCAGCGGCGTTCAGGAACTCATCATAGGTTGAGCTGAAACCACGCTTCAATAATACCGGTGTTTGCACCTGACCAAGCTTGCGCAGCAAATCGAAGTTCTGCATATTACGAGTACCGACTTGCAGGATGTCAGCGTGCTCAGCGCATACATCGACATACTCAGGGGTCATAACTTCAGTAATCGTGAGCAAGCCATGCTTGCGTCCTGCTTCAGCCATCATCTCCAAGCCTTCAACACCGACACCTTGGAAGCTGTAAGGACCCGTTCTTGGCTTGAATGCTCCGCCTCGCAGCACTTGACCGCCGGAAGCCTTAACCAATCGGGCAATCTCATCGATCTGTTCAGGTGTCTCAACCGCGCAAGGACCGCCCATAATGACCAGCTCATCGCCGCCAATAGAAACGTCCTTTATCTTAATGACCGTGTTATCCGGATGGAAATCTCTGCTTGCCAGCTTGTAGGACTTGGAGATCTTAATTACGTTCTCAATGCCGGACATTTGGCGAAGCTGCTCTGCAAGCTTAGGATCTGCTTGACCGATAATTCCGATCACGGTACGATCCACACCTTTGGATACATGCGCCTGAACGCCTTGTTTCTCGATATGATGAACAATTTCTGCGATACGCTCGTCGGATACTTGATTGTTAGTTACTGCTATCATGGTTAATCCACGCTCCCCTTTTATTCTAACACACTCAAACGCTTCAACGCTTGTATGCTTTTAAGCTTTTATGCTTTTAATCGCTAAAGCAATAATACAATGAAAAAGAAGATTTCGTCAAGCATTAATTATCACTTTTCGAAATCTCCTTCATAAGGGTAGTCCATTCAGCTTTTGTCTGGTGAGATTAATAACAATTGCGCTCTGCGAAGCTTACGCTTCTCTGTTCGTTTAGCTGTGTAGAATTCGAGCAACCATTTAACTGGCAGATAGAAAAGGAACCCTAGCAAGATACCGTCGATCATCCCGCCAACAATAAGTTTGATGTTCATATAAAGCATTTTTTCAAGCCAATTCGGTAAGAATGAGATCCATTCATGAAAATGATCCGGTACAACCCAAGCTCCCACTTTGTTATTGAAGAAAGCGAGCGGAATGTAAATGATCTTCCCGAATACGAAGCCGATAAGTGCACCAGCCAGACTAGCGCGGAACAAGTAAACGAGAGGAAAAACGAGAAAAAAAGCGAACCCGAAAGTGGGCAATGTAAACATCTCTATCGCCAGGCCAATGGAAAATCCGATCGATACTTTGGCAGCCCCACCCTGTGCACGGAACAACAACAAATATTTGAATTTGATCCAACGGCGTATGCCAGACAAAGTCAGACGCTTCTGCTTGCTGTTAGAGCCGCTTGATGCTCGATTCGTCTGTATGCCCACAGTACCTCATCCTATCCTCTTAATCGGACCTTTTCAGTATCCAAGTTTTCTAAGTTTATCGTACCCCTTATTATACCTGAATGAGCTCAAAACCACCAATGATCGGCTCGTCAGAAAACGAAGAAATAGTTGTTAAAATACCCAATCGTGAACAAAATGTGAAAAAAGAAGGAAAGCATGAAACAGCTAATCAGTACAAGCACATGCTTGCGGAACAACTCCATAACGTATAGATAAATGGGAAAACACACAAGCATATACCTCGGAATGCTAGCCAAATGTTCACCACTGCTGAATGGGATCGCTATAAGAAGTATTGTGGCTCCGTATAACAATAGCTGGCGGCCGTCAGTTTTGAAGCTTTTCCACCTTAAGATAGGATAAATCAACATAATGATAATTACGAACGTTGCGATGAGGAAGGAGATCAGTCCATTCTCCCAACCCGACGATGTCTGGAAATACGGTTTGGTTAAATAATGAATATAGCTGCTAAAAGGGATGGAGGTGTGTCTGCCCCAATTCAGCTGTTCATGTATCGGTGCCAGGAAGTCACCTGTCAACCATTTCATATAACCCAAGTAGGTTGCGAGCGGGATTCCACCGATTATCAGGTATAGGAACCGTAATCCGTCGCGCGGTTCCGGCTTCCGGAATCCTCTCTCCAGCAGCATAGAGCATGCGGTGTACAACAATATAACAACCCCAACATTGCGTGTTACGGTACAAAGGCCTGCCAACACAAAGGCTGGCAACCACTTCCCTCGGAGCGAATAATAGACAGCCCCCATGGACAACATCAGGAATAGGCTTTCGGTATATGGAATGGATAAGAATATTGCTGCAGGCGCAACAAGCAGCATCCCCACTACAAGCTTCGCTTCTGTATCCTTTAATCCCCGTTGTACTCCAATAAAGTATAAATAGATCATAGCGACCAAAAGGAACAGATTCGATATTCCTAAGCCAGTTGTCATATAATCACTGCTCGTTATTCCCGACACTAGACGCAAAATTAGCGGGAATAGCGGAAAAAACACCCAGTTGGCCGGCGGATGCGGCTCGTCGATTCTATAGTCATCGTAGCCTTGATCTGCAATAACTTGGTAGGCATATGTATCTGCTGTGAGAAATTGTTCGAGAATCGGAACTTTGGTCTTCCACAGGTCGGTTTCCAATTGCATCTGCATTGTTTCGGAGCCTGGCCACGCCATTGGTTTGTATTCTGAAGGGCTCGTATAGTCTGAGAATATGTTCATACCGAAATAAGCGGCAACAAGTACGACAACACGCGTAATAACGAATAATCCGACCAGGAAGCGAATCGGGCTGTCTTGAATAATGGATCTGACTTTAGCGAAATACATGCACGATCTCCTTTATATAACATCGTCTAAGCTTTCATTATAATCGAAAAGAGGAAGTCTATCTAGACAGCTTGCATGCTCCCTGACTAACAATAAAGACCGTCCGGATGTTCCCGAACGATCTTCTGCATGTATGTTAGATCAGACGCCCTTGCCAGCCTTCTCCCTGACCTGCGGGAGCAGCTTGCTCTTGTTAATCGTACGCTCAATAGGCCAAGTAGCGGGTTGTGCAGGATCGTATTGCTCCAAATACGAGATGACTTCCTTCGTGATCGGAGTTGGCGTGGATGCACCTGAAGTGACTCCAACTTTGCTTACGCCTTCAAGCCACTCCATCTGCAGCTCAGAGACGTCAGAAATCCGGAATGCGCGAGTCCCTGCAATTTCCTCCGAAACTTGCGCCAAGCGATTGGAGTTATTGCTCTTCGGATCACCTACGACGATGACGAGATCGCATTCCTTCGCCTGCTCGGCAACCGCTTCTTGCCGTACTTGTGTCGCCAGACAGATCTCGTTGTGAATCTCAGCCGAAGGAAACTTGGCGATCAGCTTATTCATAATGTGCCGAATATCCCACTGGCTCATTGTGGTCTGATTCGTAATTGTGATCTTCTCTGCATTCAACTGCAGAGCGTCGATCTCCGCTTCCTTCTCTATCAGATGCACATGCTCAGGGGCTATACCAATCGCGCCTTCAGGCTCTGGATGACCCTTCTTGCCGATATATATAATCTCATAGCCTTCCGCAACTTTCTCCCGGATCAGGTCATGTGTCTTCGTTACATCCGGGCATGTGGCGTCCACCACAGTCAAGCCTTTGTCACGAGCTCTGCGCCGCACCTCTGGCGACACCCCGTGGGCGGTGAAGATTACGGTTCCTTTCTCCACCTGCTCGAGAATCTCCAGTCGGTCATTCCCATCCAGCGTAATGATACCGTCTTCCTCGAAGGCTTCTGTCACATGGCTATTGTGTACGATCATACCTAATATATAGATGGGCCTTGGAAGGTCCAAATTACGCGCCGTCTGCCTAGCTAACACCATGGCGTCTACAACACCGTAGCAATACCCGCGTGGGGAAATTTTCAATACGTCCATACCGGTCTCTTCCTCCCGTCTGTTTGCTTATTATTATAGCTTAATCAAGACTGGGAAGGAAGTGACAGCATAATAGGCAGCCAAACAACAAAGGTCGTACCATGATCCTTCTGCGTCATTACTTCAACGGAACCTTCATGCTCATCAATAATCCACTTGGCGATCGATAATCCAAGACCTGTGCCGGACTTCGTTCCGCGAGAAGGATCAGCCCTATAAAACCGTTCAAAGATGTGTGGAATCTCATCCTTCTCCATTCCAATTCCAGTATCGCTAATCCTGAATCCTACTTGGCGTTCTCGGCGTATGAAATCCAGCGTAACCGAACCATCGTCGGTATATTTGAAGCCATTCTCAATAAAGATAAACAATAATTGCTGTAAATGATCTTTACTGCCGTTCACGCTGAGCCCTATTAGCAAACTTGTATCTCCAACATTCCATTCCACCGTTCTCGGAAGGAACTGCGCCTTACGTACTACCTCATCCACTAGTGGTTTCAGCTCTACTGGCCCCTTCTGCATCACTTGACCCGCATCCGCGCGAGCGAGCGACAGCAGGTCGTTAACCATGCGGCTCATCCGCTCAGCTTCATCAGAAATGTCTCGCATCGCTTCAAGCGACATCTCTACGTTCTCGCCGTCCACACTATTCATTTCGCCTTTGGTAGCGGCGGATCTCCACACCTTCTCCAGCAGCTCCACATTCCCCCGGATCGTGGTGAGCGGGGTGCGGAGCTCATGAGATGCGTCTGACACGAAGCGGCGTTGGGCGCTGTAGGCGTCGTCGAGCTCCGAATACATGGTCTGGATGCGGGAAAGCATCCCGTTGATAGTGTCCGTCAGCCTGCCGATCTCGTCGGACGGCCCTTCATAATCGATGCGCCGGTCGAGATCGGCGCTCTTCTCGATACGATTCGCCGCATCGATGACACCCTCAATTGGGCGCAGCGCCTTGCGCGCCAGGAACCAGCCGATGGAGGCGGCCAGGAACACGATGAAGAAGCCGACGAGGATGAAGGTGTACTTCAATGAACGAAGGGAATTGTCGATGGTTTCTTTGTTACTGGCTACACGCAAAATAAGCTGCAATTCATTATTGACTGGAATCGGGTAATTGTATACCAGCACAGATGTATTCTCTGCACTAATGGTTTCGTAAAAAGGATTAATTTTTGTGCTTTTTTCTAACGTATTCGTCGTATGAGGAAGCGGTACAGATAAGTTAAGCGATTGATCGACGAAATCACCATTCGGCCGCAAAATCTGCATTACCATTCCCGTACGAAAATAATCCAGTTGCGGAAGCGACAACTGCCATTGCAGTCCTGTTCGGGTTTGTACCAGTACAGGTTTAACCTGCGCCAATACCTTCCGACCCTCTGTTTCCATCTTACCCTTTAAATCTCCATACAAGCTCGCAGACAACGTGAAATAAATAGCAAACCCCAAAGTCAGCAAAGTTACGGCCAATATGCCCGTGTACCACAAAGTAAGCCGCAAACGGATCGACATGATGTTAGTCCCCTCTCAGTACGTAACCCGCTCCCCGTACCGTCTGTATGATGCGCTTGCTCCCATATTCCTCAAGCTTCTGCCTAAGCAAAGCTATATATACCTCTAGTACATTAGACTCTCCGCTATAGTCATAGCCCCACACCTTCTCCATGATCAAATCGCGCGATAACACCCGCCGCGGATTGAGCATGAACAAGTGCAGCAGATCAAACTCTTTGGTCGTGAGCTCGATCGTCTGCCCTTCACGTACAACCTCCCGTGTATCCAGATCAAGCAGCACATCCTCCACTTGAACCCGCCGGGTTTGCTGCTCCGCCTTATCCGCTCGGCGCCTTAACAAGGAGCGAACACGGGCTAACAGCTCTTCTAGAGCGAACGGCTTAACCAGATAATCGTCTGCTCCTAAGTCTAACCCCTTCACCCGGTCCGATACTTCATCCTTGGCTGTCAGCATGAGAATCGGGACAGCGCTGCCGCTCTCACGTATCCGACGGCACACTTCCCATCCGTCCAACTGCGGCATCATCACATCGAGTATGATCACATTCGGCTCTTCCTGCAAGAGCAGCTTCAGCCCCTCCTGCCCATTGGCCGCGGTTGTCACAGCATACCCTTCGAATGCAAGGGATCTCTTCAGCATAGAAGTAATTTTTGCATCATCGTCAATCACCATTATTTTATCGCGCAACCCATTCACTTCCTTATGTTGACATCTCTTTCGCTATTGTACCATCACAATACAAAAGCAGGAAAGCGAAGCGGAGCATTCGCTTCCGTTACGCTTTCCTGCCTGGCAATGCGCTCAGCTTTCATTACTGTGCAGTCTTGTTACGATCCCCGACAATGACGAATGTATCAATCTTCTTGCCGTCCCGCATGATCTTTAATGTTACCTTGTCATCCGCCTTAAGGGCTTTGATCTTAGCGGTAACTTCTGAGCTGTTAGCAACAGCCGCACCATTCACTTCAACAATTACATCACCAGGAGCAAGACCCGCTTTCTGGGCAGGGCTTCCGGAATTCACCTGAGTAATAACCGAGCCCTTATTGTTCTCAAGCTTCAATTGGGACACCCATTCTTCCTGGATATCTTGTAACCCGACGCCGATGAAAGGTTGAGGTATTTTGACTCCGTTCTTCATGTTCTCAAGAACGGTGTTTACTGTACTTGTAGGGATGGCGAACCCGATTCCTTGTGCTTGCGCACTGACAGCGGTGTTGATCCCGATGACTTCACCATTCAGGTTCAATAACGGCCCGCCTGAGTTCCCAGGGTTAATGGAAGCATCGGTTTGGATCAGATGCTCATAACTGCGAGTCCCGCTTTGATCAGGAATTTGAATCTCACGTTCTCTAGCACTGAATACACCTACGGTTACGGTATGATCGAAGCCGTATGGATTCCCGATTGCCACAACCCAATCGCCTACACGGATATCATCCGAGTTCCCCAATGGAAGGAACGGAAATTCCTTACTGTCTTCAATCTTAAGTACGGCGAGATCCAGGCTGGCTTCTGCGCCCATCAGCTTTGCTTTCAACGGCTTGCTGTACCCTTGCACCTCTACTTCAATCTCAGTAGCACCTTCGATGACATGCTGATTCGTTAATATATAGCCAGACTTATCAAAGATGAAGCCGGAACCTAATCCTGCCGATTGACGTTGCTGCGTGTCGGTTGGTGTTTTTTGCGAGTTGCCGCCATTTCCGAAGAAATAATCGAAAAGATCGCTCCCGCTAGACCCGTTACGCTGTGATTTGTTGTTCCCTGTTACAAACGTATTGATCTTTACAACTGCGCCGCTCGATTTGTCCACAATCTCTGCAATGTTACCTGGACGTACGATTTCGTTCAATGCGGCTGTTGAAGCTCCGCCGTTCCCCCCATTGGAGTTAACTGTATTCTTAACTGCTGAACTGCTGTTAGAAGCAACGGTTGGCACATCCCCGCTGAACAAATCCATTTTGTCAGAGGCGAACATTAAGCTTGCCACTACTACTGCACCCGCCAAGAAAGTAGCGAAGTAGCTTCTCAAAGGGAATCTTTTGGGGGCCGATTGATTATAATCCCACTGAGTGGATGAAGAGGTTACATAGGGAGCCTGCCCACGTGCTTGCTGGGATTGATCTCCATACCCGTAGATCGGGCGAACTGCGCGCGGAGATGTAATCTCAACTGGTGCAGTCTCACCATCCGTATTTGATGTCGTCATAGAAGATTGTTCGTCGTTTATCGAAGATTTGTAAGGACCATAGGAGTAGTAGTAAGACGATTTCCCCTGATTATCTCCTGTAGGACCGTGGCTCTCTGAAGATGAATCACTACCGTATTGTTGATCTTGTTGGCTGTCGCGGCGATTATTCGACTCCTTGGAATCATCCCGGCCTCCATCAAAAAATTCATTGTAGTCGCGTTTATTGTTATCCATTTTGAATCTCCTCCCTGGTATTCATTATAAGGTTTAGCGAGTATGTGTTTGTAATATTTATTCTTATCCTTATTTAACACGCTAAACCTTAAACGAACCTTAAAAATAGCTAAACTGGAGTTAAATGTTTTGAAGTAGATACAAAATGTGTTTTTTTACACAACCAAACTGCTCTCAACCTGGCTCAGGATTTGCTTCGCCTGCTCCACCCAATGAGATTCTACGGAAGCGTCCTTATCAACCGGTTCTTGGAACTGGTCGAACAATGCTGTATAGATCCGCGGTTCAGCACCTGAATCCAACCCCTCGTTATATACATGCTTCAGCACAAATGGCGTACCGATTTGTACAGTTGTATCCGGATTGGAGCTATCCTCACTATCAATACTGCCTGCTTTAACTTGAAACGGGATACGCAGCCATACTTGGTTTGCCTCGTCCAGATTGCGATCAAAGCTGCCGTGATCGTAATCCCAATTGCCTCCTAGCGTGAATTGATGCTGCTGCAGCACATCTTTCATTCGATCAAACCCATCAACATGATTTTCTAATGCAGACGCTAAGGTTCTCATGGGACACTCCTTGGATTTACTTTTTTCCCTAGGATGGACCAAGAACACCTTTTTTATGTGGTTAGCCGTTGTTCACTGCCCAGCCTTTCCGATGCGCATAAATAGCTAACTGGGTACGATCCTGTGCCTCGCACTTCATCAATAGATTGCTTACATGTGTCTTGACGGTCTTAATGCTTATATGTAACTCCTCTGAAATATCCTTATTCGTCTTCCCATCCGCGATTAACAGTAACACTTCCTTCTCCCGTACAGTAAGCCCTTCCGATGAATCTTCCTGACCGTGTGCCGTCCTTTGCCTAAGACCCCGAGTAAGAGCTTGCGACACATCAGAATTCATCATTTGGAAGCCGCGGGCAGCGCTGCGTATCACATGGGCAAGCTCATCGGCAGCGACTGTTTTCATTACATAAGTAACCGCTCCTGCTTCAATGGCTTGAACCACTTTCTCATCTTCCAGAAAACTGGTCAGCAGCACCACTTTCACCGATGTATATTGCCTGCATACTTCCCGTGTTGCTTCGACTCCATCCATCTGCGGCATCATCAGATCCATTAGAATAATGTCCGGCAGCTCTTCACCTGTTTCTTGCAAATGTTTCAGCCTTTCTATCGCTTCCTTACCATTCGAAGCTTCCCCAATTACGTGAAAATCATCTTCCATAGTCAAATATGTACGAAGTCCAAGCCGAACCATATCATGATCATCTACAATTAGTATTCTCGTTCCGCTTCCACTCATTTTACTCCGACTCCCCTTGTGAAAATTTCGGCATGAACACCTTCACACGGGTGCCGGCCCCGGTCTTGCTAGTTATCTCTAACTCCCCGCCGAGCTTAAGCGCTCGTTCGCGCATTGTAGACAATCCATAGGAATGCATACGCTCCCCTTCGTCCTGAAAGCCTATTCCGTCATCATTAATCTGCAACACATATTGTTTTCCATTATCTTGAATCAACAAATCTACATGACGTGCGGAAGCATGCTTCACAACATTAGCCATGCCTTCCTGGATGATCAGGAATAATTGATGCTCCATCGCCTCAGACATCGAATCGGTTAGCCGAATGTCCATTTTGCCCTGCAATCCATTGTGGCGGCAATAATCCGGAAACCATTTATCCAACGCTTCAGACAACCGTTTGTCCTCTAATTCAATCGGACGCAGCTGTGCTAGGAGGCCCCTGAGCTGCTTTTGAGTAAGAGAAGAAAGCTCAACTAGCTGATTCAGAATCGGCTGTGCTTTCTGGGAATCGCCACGCTCCACCAATTTCGCCGAAGAAGACGCTGACATATGAATGGCGAACAGTTGCTGGCTTACGGTATCATGCAAGTCCCTCGCAAGCCTCTTGCGCTCTTCCGTCACCGCTACCTCATTAGACTCAGCAAGCAGCATCACGTTCTCCTCGCCTACTTTTTGCGTTAACATAACTCTTTTCTCTAGCGAAGTAGCCATTTCATTAAAATCTTTATAAATTCGATCAAAAGGATCGAATCCAAGCGGCGGGATCCGCTCGGACAAATTCCCTCTTTTCAGCTGCAGAATTGCCAAGTGAAGAGTATCAATTTTTCGTTGAAACTGACTAGCAATGAAATAAGCCCCGAATAAGCTGACTGCTGCTATCACGAGGCTGAAGTTTACCCAATGTCCTACTTCAGTTAAAGGATGGAACCAGAACAATTGCGCTGTACCGACTGCCCCTGCAAGCAGAAGCAGCAGAAGCCCGAAATATCCGAGCAACTGCCACTTCACACTTTTGGAATTCAATAATAAGATCCTCATCCGACTCGCTTCACCCTCACATCTCCGATGAACATGCTCACTACAATACGCACCCGCTTCTCAGCATCCTTATAACTCGGAGCAGCCGATTGCATACTACGGAACATTCCTCCCTCTCGGCGTTCGAATACGTTGATGTCCCCCAGGAATGACGAAGCCGTTACACTAACCTCAAGGTGAACATCGTTCGGAATAAATACTTTCACATCGCCAATAAAGGCAGATATATTAATTTTAGTCTCCCCATACGGGATGACCGCTCGCGTCAAGTCCAATTCGGTATCCCCGATGAAGTGAGAGATGTTCATTGGCGTAAGCTCCCAATAATCTTGGCCCACATGGAGATCGCCGATAAAATTATGTTTGTGCTGGACATTCCCGTGATTACCGTGGTGATTCCAGTCGTGATGATGGTGGTTATGCTGCCCTTTATGCGTTTCCTTCCAGTGCTGCTTCCATTCTTCCTTCTTGACGATCCATTCTTTTAGTATAGCAGGCTTCTCTGGAAGATCCTTTTTCCAATCCTCAGCAGGGTCGTGTGTCCCTTGCGGTGCTTGCGGTCCTTGTGGACCGTTCGTTCCAGCTGGCCCCCAAGGTGTCGACGATGGATTCGATTTAGGAAGGTCAACGGGAATGGCTGCATCAATTGGATTTGTTGGCGTCTGAGCTGAGTAAGGCGTGAATGGAGACTCGGTTGGATTGGTCCAGTCAGGCTCCTGTTTCTTCTCAGGCTTCTGTCTTCTCGGTCTAAGCAGCATATTCAGTCCTAAGCCTATTAGAATAACCGGAACCAGGAATTTGAATATATCATCGAATCCGATTGAGTTAAACCATCCCAGGTTATTGTTCAGAAAAACGAGGCCGATCAAAACCACTATTAAGTTCCACAGGTAGGAGCCGCCCCAACCGTAATCCAGCTTCTTTTGGATGAGGATCCCCTTCAGACCGAAGAAGATCAAGATGACCGGCCAATAATTGGAAAAGATATAACCTAAATCCACGACCACAATGTCTAACTGATTCAGTAAGAACAAGACACCTATCCCGATCAACACCAAGCCGCCGAACACTTTCCCCCAAATATCGTTTCGCATATGCGTTTCCTCCGAATTTCAATCAATGTTGTGCTCTTTTATTAATCTTATTGTAGAGGATTTGCGGGAATAAACAAAGAGCCGTGGGATGGATTTGTCCTCCGTCTGGAGACTGAGTTGTTTCATTATAAATATAAGAAAAAAAACTTGGCCGATAGCCAGGTCCTTGGTGTAGGCTATCAGTTGGGTTCGTGGAAGGACAGAAAGGCGGGCTCCAATCGCTGTTCGACTGTGGATGACGAGCCTCTTGGATCAGATTAATGTAGGGTATTCATCTACTTTAATCCGCTAAAGCAATTCTAACATTTATCTAACTCTATCACGATTAAAAAGGGCAACTCCCTCGAATTAAATACTTTCTGGTATGTTAAAAAAGAGGCCACAGCGCACCAGGCTGTGACCCCTCTTCTTGAAGTTAATTAGTTGCTTTGGTTTTGGTTCATTTCGTTTTGCATCATTTTGTTTTGACTCTGTTGGTTAGCTTGTCGAGCTGCTTGCACGCCAGAAGTCGCATTCAGTTCTTGTGCGAATTCTGTGTTGTTTTGCTGTTGGTTCTTTGCACGATTTTTAGCATTTTGAGCCAAGTTTTGTGTAGTACTGTCTTGTTTGTTATTCCTAGCCATTGGTATCACCTCCACGAACATTAGTATGGCCGTGGGCAAAAAAACTATGTGATCCAAACATTAAAAATGGTCCGTTTTCACCGTCGGTTCCTTAAGCATATTACGCAACTGTTCTTTACCTCGATGAAGTCTGGCTTTGATGGTGCCCACCGGCATCCCCATCTTCTCAGCGATATCCTGATCCTTCAAATCCTGATAATATTTGTATATAAATATTTGTCTGGTCGTGTTATCTAAGGACATTACGGATTCCCATACTATCTTCTGATCGATAAATTCTTCCACTTCTGAGGTGGCCGCTGCGGTCTCGTACATCATGCACTCTTCTTTGATCCGCTCTATGTATTTGGAACTGCGTTTGATCATATTATAGGCTGTGTTGGAGGCAATGACCTTGGCCCACTGAATAATCTTATCCTGATCCCGCAATGTATCCAGCTTCATTAATATTTTGAGCCAGGATTCTTGAACAACATCCATCGCTTCTGAGCGATTACGCATAATGGAATAGGCTACAATAAACATATGCTTATATAATTCCTGCAGCAATAATTCCTGCTCTTCTTGACCGACTTCATCCAAATTAACTGTTCGAGTCCACAATGGATCTCATCTCCTGCAAATGAAGAAAGTATTGAATTCGCTGTAGGCGCTTTCACCTCATTCTATCACACAAATGATGCAAAAAAAAGAAATCGTCTGGTTCAAAAAGAGAAACCGAGACGATTTTTGAGGATATACAATATTCGAATTATAAAGGGTATGGGAGCTCCTTTTCCATCGAGACCGCGGACATAATATCATTCCATTGCAAGAGTGTTTGCTCCGAAACTTTGCCATTCCCGATTTGGACGACGAGAACTTGAACTTTTCTCTTACCCCATTCTTTGTAAATCTGTGCTTTGCTTTCATAATACAGATCGATCTTCTTTCCTTTGATCGCTGAGCCTGTATCGGCTACAATCCCATACCCATATCCAGGAATATACAGGATGGTTCCAAGCGGGAACACCTTAGGATCAGCTGCGATGGTAGAAAGAATACCTTTCTTAACCTTCACCCCAGAGTAGGTAATCCCGTATTCGGGATGCCCTGGTTTCTTCCCAGTTGATTCCACACCAGCATAATAACCAGTCGCGATTACCTCAACACTATCGAACTGGCTAACGTCATGGTGCAGGACAGGAAGTAATTTATTTTGTTCCATTAACTCCTGCGGGGACTTTATCTTGGATAGCCGTTCACGCACAACCTGCTGGGCTGAGCTTTGAGTCGAAGTTGCCGGCTTCCAAGTTTCTTGACGACTTTCTGGTTGACTTACCCTCTGCAGCTGCAGAAGCTGCGAGGTGTGCAATGCTGACTCGGCTGCGCTATATTTTCGCATCGGGCCAAACACTGCTGCTATCAGGACTGCCAACATGATGACACTGAACCATTTAGTTCGGCTCATCGTTGAAAAAAACATGAGTGGATTCCTCCCCTTACTAGGAGGGTGTCCAAAAAGAATTAATATTATTCTAATTTTCACCCCACAAAGTGAAGGAAGCCTCTGGAGCTTATTCCTATTACTTTGCGGGGACCCCGGATTTCACCCCACAAAGTGAAGGGAGCCTCTGGAGGTTATTCCTATTACTTTGCGGTGGCCCCGGACTTTACCCCACAAAGTGAAGGGAGCCTCTGGAGCTTATTACACTTTTTTGGTGCGGATTTCCTCTTGAATCTTGGCAATGACGGATTCAGTGCTTTGTGCGCCTAGATCGCCTTCACCGCGTTTACGTACAGATAAGGTTCCTGAGTTTTTCTCATTCTCACCCACGACTAACATATAAGGAATTTTCTCGAGTTGAGCCTCACGGATTTTGTAACCCAACTTCTCATTCCGGTAATCCGCGTCTACCCGAATTCCAGCCGCTTTCAGTTGCTCTGTCACTTGGACTACATAGTCATCAAAGGCATTGCTGACTGGTATGACGATCGCTTGTACTGGGGATAACCAAGTTGGGAAATTGCCGGTAAAGTTCTCAAGCAGGAACGCAGTCATACGCTCCATTGTGCTGATGATGCCGCGATGGATAACGACAGGTCTGTGTTTGTTGCCGTCATCTCCTACATACTCTAAGCCGAAACGCTCTGGCAATAAGAAGTCCAACTGTGCGGTGGACAAAGTCTCTTCCTTCTTAAGCGCTGTGCGGATCTGTACGTCAAGCTTCGGTCCGTAGAACGCTGCTTCACCCTCAGCCTCGAAGAATGGTAAGCCCATCTCTTCTACAACTTCCCGAAGCATCCGTTGCGACATTTCCCACATTTCATCATTCTGGTAATATTTCTCTGTGTCCTTAGGATCACGGTATGAGAGCCGGAAACGGTAATCCTTGATTCCGAAATCTTCATATACACGTTGAATCAGACGAACCACGCGAGAAAATTCTTCTTTGATCTGGTCGGGACGACAGAAAATATGAGCATCGTTCAAGGTCATCGCGCGAACACGGTGCAGACCAGTCAATGCCCCCGACATTTCATAGCGGAACTGATTGGCAAGCTCTGCAATTCGGATCGGCAGATCCCGATAGCTGTGCATCTCACTCTTATAGACCATCATATGATGCGGGCAGTTCATCGGACGAAGGACAAGCTCTTCATTGTCCATCTCCATCTTAGGAAACATATCCTCTTGATAGTGATCCCAGTGACCGGAGATTTTGTATAACTCGACACTCCCCATTACAGGCGTATATACATGCTGATACCCTAACGATTCCTCTACATCTACAATGTAACGTTCCATCAATTGGCGAAGCTTAGCGCCCTTAGGCAACCAGATAGGCAGCCCTTGACCTACTTCTTTGGCAAAAGTGAACATCTTGAGATCTTTACCGATCTTGCGGTGGTCCCTTTTCTTGGCTTCTTCCAATAGCTCCAGATGCTCATCCAGCTGCGCTTTCTTGGGGAATGCAGTTCCATAAATACGTTGAAGCATCTTGTTCTTGGAATTACCGCGCCAGTAGGCACCTGCTACGCTGAGCAGCTTGAATGCCTTGATCCGACCTGTTGACGGCAAGTGAGGCCCTCTGCACAAGTCGAAGAATTCACCTTGATCATAAATAGTAAGAACTACATCCTCCGGCAAATCACGGATTAACTCCAGTTTATAAGGATCCTCCAGCTCACCGAAGATACGCAGAGCTTCTTCACGGCTTACCTCCCGGCGGGTGATCGGTAAGTTCTCCTGGGAGATGCGCTCCATTTCTTTCTCAATCTTAACGAGGTCTTCAGACGATAAAGGCTGCTCCATGTCAATATCATAATAGAAGCCGTCTTCAATAACCGGACCGATCCCGAGTTTCACTGCTTCATTCCCATAAAGGCGTTTGATCGCCTGAGCCATTAAGTGCGCTGTGCTGTGACGATACATTTCCAATCCGTCTTGTCCGTCAAGAGTGACAATTTCAACTGCTGCATTTTGTTCCAAAGGAAAGCTCAGGTCCACGACTTTTCCGTTCACCTTGCCCCCTACTGCGTTTTTCTTCAGACCTGAGCTGATGGAGCTTGCTACATCCTCAATCGATGCTCCTTGCTCGTATTCCCTTATTGCGCCATCTGGTAAAGTAACCTGTACCACTGCCATTGCTAATCTACTCCCTTAACTGATTTTTTGAAATAAAAAAAGCACCCTCATCCCAGAAGGGACGAGCGTGCGGTCTCGTGGTTCCACCCTAATTCATTCCGCTCCCAACACTCTAACTAAGATCAGACGAGGGATAACGAAAACTCATAAGAATTCTGTAACGGGAATCATCCGGGGTTTCTTAATAGTCTTCAGAAGAAGATGACGTTCGGAAACACTGCTGCAAAGGGGTAAATCACCGTATAATGCGGAAGGAGATTTCAGCGCGAGTCTCCTCTCTCTGGGCCGATTAACATCGGGATTGTTGTCTTTGGTCAAAGCAGATCACATTTGTTATCCCTTATTATAGCGTCAACTAACGAGTTGTCAAGGAGATAACTGGTCTTTGTTATGAACACCCAGCACAGGATGGCATCCCTTGCAGTTCACACATATTTGTGCGCGGTCCTCGAATATTTGCATGATCGTCTTCACAACCTGCTCTTCTGGATCTCTCGTATGAATAACAATATTTTGCGGAGAGACAGAGATCAAGGTGCTTACAATCATATCCTCAAAGTTGATCTCACGGTCCAACAGCTCTACAGTAAAGGAATCAAACTCCTTGGTTTCGATGGGTGCCATTTTGTCATTCAACAGGGTGAAATCATGTCCTCCGTGATGCATCAGATGGGCCACAGGTATTTTGGCCTCCTGAATATATACAAAATATTTCAAAAGCGAAATAAACTCCTGATATTGCTGATCCATAATATATTCGTCAATCGCATATTCCACAACTTCCTTCAGTTCATCCCGATAATCTGCTAAGCGGAAACGGATTAATCCTTGAAGATTCAGCTCGGTCTGCTCTTCGAAGTACTTACGAATTTCAGCGGCAACCTTCTCTTGTCTGCGTACTCTCGGCTTCGGCATCCCTTCGGTTTCTTCAGGCTGGTTCAACAGGTGCGTACAATATTTCTCGATTGCCTGCACATCATGCGGCTCTTCATACCGATAAGGTCCGCTGATCACTTCCCGAAGCAGCTTCATCTCCACTTGGTCCATGATAAAGGCCGACAATATATTCGCAGCTTCCTGCAGGATCGGCTTCCCCCATTCCGACACTTGGAAATCAGGCAGCACTCCCGAGCACTTTAACGTGAAGTAAGAACGAAAGTTTTGGCAATGCAATTGAATCGACCCTTGGGGTATATGTATGTGCTGGAAGCCCTCGATTAGACGCTCCCGAAGCAGTTCCTTCTCTTCGGATAACGATTTAGGTACAATAACGTTGAACAGTTCCATGTGAATCACTCCTTTCCATCCGCCAATGAGGCATCAAACTCTTACATAAAGTATATGGCCCCTCGCTCACGGATATACAAACAACAATTTGGCATCTGGTTGTGGTAGTCCTTATTACCACTTTTTCCCCGGAATAAACCGACCGCTTTATTGACACGGGCAAAAGCGGCATGCAAAAAGCCTCCAAAACCACTCTCATAAGTGGGATTGGAGGCTTTTCCAGATAACACTGTTCCATTCGAACTTACACGCTCTCGATCACCATCGCGATGCCTTGACCGCCGCCGATGCATAGGGCGGCTAGACCATACCTCTTACCTCTGCGCCGCAACTCATAGGCAAGGGAAAGAAGAATGCGCGAACCGCTCGCGCCTACAGGATGTCCAAGCGCGATGGCGCCACCGTTCACATTGGTACGGCCGCGGTCTAGCTCAAGCAGCTTCTCTACGGCCAAGTACTGCGCTGCGAACGCTTCGTTCATCTCGAACAGGTCGATGTCGGCCAGGGAGAGACCCGCCCGCTGCAGCGCTTGGAGCGATGCAGGGACAGGTCCGATGCCCATCACATCAGGCTCTACGCCTGCAATCCCCCACGAAACGATCCGGGCAAGCGGTTGGCGCGAGCCAATCGAGCTCTCTGAAGCTAATACCAGCGATACGGCACCGTCATTAATCCCGCTGGAATTGCCTGCGGTGACGGAGCCGCCATCCCGCTTGAATGCCGGCTTCAGCTTAGACAAGATCGCAGTTGAAGTATCAGCCTTCACCTGTTCGTCCGCGCTAACGACAATGGCTCCCGCGCGACCAACCAATTCAACAGGCGCAATCTCTTTTGCCAGCCGATCCCTTGCAGCAGTTGCCCGCTGATGGCTGAGAACGGCGAACTCGTCCTGCTCTTCTCGCGTGATAGAGTAACGTTCTACAAGATTCTCTGCTGTAACGCCCATACCGCAGCCAGCATAATGATCCGTCAGCGTGTGCATCAGCATATCCTCCAGCTGAATAGGGCCAAGCTTAGCTCCGCCGAAGCGGCTTACAAAATCAGCATGAGGCGATTGCGACATATTCTCCGCTCCTCCAGCTAGCGCATAGGCAGATTCACCTAACCGGATGCCTTGAGCCGCAGAGATCACCGATTGCAAGCCAGAACCGCATACACGGTTAACCAGTAGAGCCGGTACTTCCACTGGTACACCCGACTTAAGGGCAATGTGCCGTGCCACATAGGGTCCAGTAATCGAGGAATGGATTACGTTTCCATATATAACTTGATCAATTTGTCCCGGTTCAACCTGAGCACGACGCAAAGCTTCTTTGGCACTTACCACGCCTAACTCGGTTGCCGATAATTGCTTGAAAGACTGCCCGAAGGCGCCGAACGGGGTGCGTGCTCCGTCTAATATATATACTTCCTTCATTTGCCGTTCCCTCCCTGGCCTACACTTTGTCTAGCTTGCACAAGTCTAATCAGCTTGCGGTCACGCTCTTCAAGAACTTGATTCAATGCACCTTTATCTTCATAATCATAGATTCCTCTACCTGTCTTCGTACCTAGATTTCCTTGCTGTACATTGCGCATGATGAGGTCCGGAGCTGACGGACTGGTATCTAATAGCGGGAATAACTGGGCGCTAACCTTGCTCCATACATCCAAGCCGCCCAGGTCGGCTGTCTCAAAAGGTCCTTGCAGTGCCCAACGCAAGCCAGGCCCATGCTTCACAGCGGCATCGATATCATGCGCCTCTGCGATCCCGCTCTCCAGTAAAAATACCGCTTCTCGGAGCAAGGCGGACTGCAGTCGGTTGGCAATGAAACCCGGACAGTCCCGCTTCAGTACAACCGAAACTTTCCCGCAACCGCGAAGCAGGTCCATAATTTCTGTTAGTGACTCTTCGGAAGCCTGGGGATGCTTCACAATCTCTACAAGAGGCACAAGTATAGCCGGATTGAAGAAATGCAGAATAATCATCCGCTCCGCGAACGCAATGCCTTCTGATAGTTGTGCCAACGGATAAGAGGACGTATTGGAAGCTACAAGTGCTGAACTTTTTATCAGGGATTCCATTTGTCGGTAAAGCGTCCGTTTAACTTCCAGTCGTTCTGGAGCAGCTTCCACTACCAGATCCGCATCTTGAACAGCGACCTCTAAGTTTGTTGTATACTCTATTAGATTCTCTGCGGATTGCACATCCAGCGTGGTTGTTGATATAGATTGTGCGCTTTGCTCGCTTGCTACCAACTCCAAATTTCGTCTAATATGTGTGGCAGCCGTTTGCAATACTGAATCATTGATATCGTATAGGCTCACTTGCAAACCAAATTGCGCGAACAATTGAGCAATCCCATGCCCCATCGTTCCAGCACCTAATACCGCTACTTTTGCAATCAATCTCATCATCCCTTCATCGTGCAGCTACTGCTCCTGAGTTCATTCTGTGCCTACCATAAAAGGCTTGCTTACTGTGCCGTATACCCTCCGTCTATTACAACCGCCTGACCAGTCACACCTCCAGCCTTTTCACTAGTCAGGAACACAGCATAATCCGCAATTTCACGAGGCTGCAGCAATCTTTTCTGCGGGACGAGCGGGTAAATGACATCCTCTAACACTTGCTCCAGCGCTATTCCTCGATTCCATGCAAGATCTGCAAGCTGGTTCCGGACAAGCGGTGTATCCACATATCCCGGACATAGTGCGTTCACAGTGATTCCATACTCCGCCCCTTCCAAAGCGGCGACCTTCGTCAAACCGATCAACCCATGCTTGGCGCTATTATATGCTGCTTTGCCAGCGAATCCGACCAGCCCGTTAATAGATGCCATATTGAGAATGCGCCCGAACTGCTGTTTTTTCATAATCGGAAAAACATGTTTGATAGCCGTAAATGGGGCGACAAGCATCAGACTTATCAAACGTTCAAACTTATCAGTGGGAAAATCCTCTATTGGCGCGATGTGCTGCATACCTGCATTATTGACCCACACATCGATTCTCCCGAATTGCTGTGTTAGTTGAGTAACGGCTCCTTCAAGCTCCTCTTCCGAGGTAACGTCAAAAGAAAGCCCTATACATGTAACGTTTCCTCGCTTCTGCAGCCTGCTCACTGCTTCTGTTACACGTTCCTCGCCGCGATCACATAGAACCACTATTGCTTCTTCAGCCGCAAAAGCTTCTGCCAACGCGAACCCAATCCCTCCCGCTGCACCGGTAATTACAACAACTCGATCTCTATGCATCATCTTCAGTACGCCTCAGCCCTGAACGCAGGGCTTAAAGTCAGCTTAGGCTCAATAGAAGCCTGGATTTGCTCTGGCGTAAAGCCCTGAGCCGTCTCTATCAGCACTAGCCCATCAGCTGTCACATCCATTACGGCGCGCTCTGTAATAATTCGGTGAACTACACCTTGACCGGTTAGAGGAAGCTTGCAGCTATGGAGAATTTTGGGCTGCCCGTTCTTTGCTGTGTGTTCCATAATAACCAGAATGTGCTTAGCCCCGTGCACGAGATCCATCGCACCGCCCATTCCTTTGATCATTTGCCCGGGAATCATCCAGTTGGCCAAATCCCCGCTCTCCGACACTTCCATACCGCCCAGGATCGCAATGTCGATATGCCCGCCGCGAATCATCGCGAAGGATTCCGCGCTGTCGAATAACACAGCTCCAGGGATCAGGGTGATCGTTTCTTTCCCTGCGTTGATTAGATCTGCATTCGCTTGATCAGGCAAAGGATAAGGTCCAATACCGAGCAGCCCATTCTCGGACTGGAGCACGATATTCCGACCCTTTGGAATGTAATTCGCGATAAGGGTAGGCATGCCAATCCCCAAATTCACATAGGAGCCTTCGCGAATTTCGGCCGCCGCTCGTCTGGCGATCTTCTCACGAACGGCTGCTTTATCATCAAGCGCCTTGATCGGTTCGTCTCCTGATGAGGTTGTAAGACGTTCAATTCGTTTCACTTGCTGCCCGACGATCAGATTCTGGACATAGATGCCTGCCGTGTGGATGTGATCAGGCTGCAATTCTCCTGCCTCAACAAGCTCTTCGATCTCTGCAATGGTAATGGCTCCTGCAGCCGCAATCATGGAGTTAAAGTTTCTCGCCGTAAAGTTGTATACCAGATTGCCCATACGATCGCCTTTTATAGCTCGCACCAAGCTGTAATCGGCTTTCAGGGCATGCTCTAGCAAATACTTTTTACCGCCAAATTCTCGCACTTCTCGACCTTCAGCAACAGGCGTCCCCACGCCCGCCGGTGTATAAAAGGCCGGAATACCCGCTCCGCCAGCACGAATACGCTCCGCCAATGTGCCCTGCGGGACGATCTCAATCTCAATTTCATTGGCGAGAACCTGGCGCTCGAACTCTTTGTTTTCTCCCACATAAGAACCGATCATTTTGCGGATTTGCCTGTTGCGCAGCAGAAGACCCAGACCCCAGTCATCTACACCGCAATTGTTAGAGATCACAGTCAAATCTTTTACTCCCGAATTCGCAAGTGCTACAATCAAATTTTCCGGAATTCCGGAAAGCCCAAAGCCGCCCACCATAATAGTCATACCGTCTTTTATCCCGCTTATTGCCTCTTGAAATGATGTTACAATCGGTTTCATCGGCTTATCTGACCTCCTGAATATAAGTTTGGAACAGTTCACTATAATACTAAAGCAAAAATCGTGCCAACTTTTCGAGAAAGGTGGATCAGAATAGGTTTTCTCCGTTGTTAGGAGTAGGTCTATTGATAGACGAAGAGGTTGGAAGTGGGGCGTGGATTGATGGCAGGGAGCAGCTTCACATATAAATGGACTGCAAAAAATTATTGCGTTTACTAGCAAACGATGGTTAGGAAGTAGCATATCGATCGGTGAATTATCCCCATAACGCAAAAAATTCCTGATAACAGGAAAATCAATCCTGTCATTAGGAATCCAACTTCGTTTTATCCAGTTTGGCGTACAAAGCTGATTTACTCAGCCCTAGCCTTCGTGCAGCCAGACGCTTGTCTCCATTAGCTTCAATGAGGGCACTCTGGATCCATTGCTGCTCCATTTTCTCTAACGCTTCTTTTAAAGAACCATGACCATCACCAACAGGCCCTATTGTCGTTCCAACAGCTGCTTGCTGCTTCAAATATTCAGGAAGATCATCAGCTTTAATCGTACGGCCTTCCATCATAAAGAGTGTGCGTTCCAGTACATTGCTCAGCTCGCGCACATTGCCAGGCCAATTATAGGCTTGCAGCAGGTTCATTGCTTCAGGCTCAATTCCAATCGAATCCGCATCGGTTTCTTGACTTTGCAAGTCATATAGCAACCCCTCACACAGTAGAGGGATATCCTCCTTACGCTCTCGTAACGAGGGAATTCGAAGCTCGACAACATGCAATCTATAGTACAGGTCCCGCCGAAAAGTACCATCCTCCAACATCTGCTCAAGGTCTCGATTCGTCGCAGCGATAACCCTAATATCAACAGCTTCTGGTTTACCCCCGACCGGTTCGATTTCTTTCTCTTGCAGCACTCTCAGCAGCTTGGCTTGCATGCTAAGCGATAATTCCCCAATTTCGTCCAGAAAGATAGTACCTTTATCGGCCAGAGTGAATTTTCCCGGTTTGCCTGTTTTCTTGGCCCCTGTAAAAGACCCTTCTTTATAGCCGAACAACTCCGACTCGAACAGAGACTCAGGAATAGCCGCACAGTTCACGGTAACGAACGGGCCATAGAATCGCTTACTCAACTGATGAATCGCATGAGCGAATAATTCTTTGCCTGTACCGCTCTCCCCGACTAGCAGCACTGTGCTATTGGAGTTAGCAGCTCTTGCCGCTATGGTCTTCACTTTTTCTATCGCTTCGCTTGTGCCTGATATTTGCTCTATTCGATATTTTGCAGCAAAAGCTGATCGGCCCTTCAGGTCAGAAGCATTCAAATACGCTTTAATCTCTTTATATTTGGCATTCATCTCGAACAGCTTGTCGATATCCTGGAACATAATTTTACCCACGACAGCAATGAGCTCTCCTCCGCTAAATACAGGGATCCGATTCGCAATCATCCAATGGCCGCGTATTTTCTGCAGCTCCGCGAATTCGGCCTTACCCGTCTTGGCTACTACATGCAATCTGGTGTTCTCAATGACCTCCGTAACATGCTTTCCAATCAATTCTGAACGATCCCGTTCAATAAATGAAGCATAGGTTTCATTTACTTCGAGCACGTAACCGTCACGATCCGCCACCACTATGCCTTCATAGGCGCTCTCCAGTGCGGTGCGATAGAGCTTCTGCTCTTCTTTTGACTTGGTCAAAGCATGAGACATTTGCTGCAGCAGCTGATGCACCCAACCATCTTTATGAATGTTCACTCGTATAGATCCTGCCCTTCCCGCAAATGCCGTGTCTAGTTCCTGTAAATATATATTACCATAGGTTCTTCAACCTGATCATCTGTAAGGAATCACCCGATTACATAATTTCTGCTCCAACGTGGAAAAATACAGCAAGGTTGTGCGCGGAATGTTCAACAACCGAATTATAAAATCCGACAAGGAGTGAATCCACGTTTGAAACGATACTGGACATGGCTGGCAGGGTCGGTTGCGTTGCTGCTTCTCTTCACGCTCACGACTCCTGTAATGGCTGGACAAGATAGTGGAAGGCCTTTTCATTTTGGCTTCAAAATGAGCAAGAACGGTCAGCTTCCCTCCATAAATGAAGAAGGCTTCAAAGACATTATCGATAAGCATGGAGCAATCTTTCTCGGTGATACGAGCCGTAAAGCGATCTATCTAACCTTTGATAATGGTTATGAGAACGGGTTTACCCCGCGTATCCTGGATACGCTGAAGGAGAAGAAGGTGCCTGCTGTTTTTTTCGTAACCGGCCATTACATCAAAGAAGAACCAGAGCTGTTGAAACGAATGCAGGCGGAGGGCCATATTATCGGCAACCATTCGTGGAGTCACCCGGATATGACGACCATATCCGATGGCCAAATCAAGGAAGAGCTGGATAAAGTGAAATCACAGGCCATGCAGGTTACCGGGCAGTCTGACATGCTGTTCCTGCGCCCGCCTCGAGGAATATTCAGCGAACGTACGCTTGCCGTCACCAGGCAATTGGGTTACACGAACGTATTCTGGTCCATCGCTTACAAGGATTGGGATGTCCATGCCCAAAAAGGCGCCCAGTACGCCTATGATAGTGTGATGAAACAATTACACCCGGGTGCCGTTATGCTGCTGCACTCTGTCTCAAAGGATAACGCGGAAGCTCTGGGGCGAATTATTGACGGAGCCCGTAAGCAAGGCTACGAATTCTACAGCTTGGAGCAATTAAACAGTCAGAACCCAGATAGCCGAATTCTGGGTGTTCAGTAAGTAATCCAATAAATCGTCAGGTCCTGCTCGTTCCGAGATAGATCTGGCGGTTTTTTTGATGGAGGCGTATAGTAGATAGCAAGAAAATCACCTGTAACATATTGGAATGCGAAAACGTTAGTAGGTATAGAAACATTCCAGTAAGGGGCGTTCTATTGTGCGAATCAAATTGTTCATGACCGTAATGATAATGGCTTTGTTGCTAGTCGCTTGTGGAGATAAACCGCCATTCCCCAAAATTAAAGTGGGTGATCAGAAAGTTCTTGTTGAACAAGGCACATATAGCTGGCGCTTCCTGGCTAAACATGTCATTGCCGACTCTCCAGGTCCGTCTGATATAGTCGATCCAGAACATGATGCAATCACAGTTGCCCCCGGCTCCGAGTTAAGCATTACCTTCAGCAGTAAACCGAAAACGATGGTGCTCTCGACCTGGGAGGGCAACCAGGAGCTTTCTACTGTAGAACTAAAGTCGGGCAAATACAAGCTCCCTTCAGATAAAGGCACTTATATTTACTCTGTACACGCCAATTGGAGCAAAGGCAGCGGAATGTACGCTTTTGTATTGAAGGTCGAGTAATAATAAAAGCCGAAGGCATACGTTCTCGCCTTCGGCTCTCTATATTATCAGGAATGATTCAATTCTGCATCACAAAATCTTTGTCAACTGTTGCGTTCTCATCATCGAATACCCTCAAGGTTTCGTAGCGGGTGTTGCGTTGAGCTGGAATCTTACCCGCTTCGCGGATTAACTGCAAGGTTGAATTAATCGTTACCTTGTGTGTTGTACCCGCCGCAGATACGACATTCTCTTCAATCATCGTGCTGCCGAAATCGTTGCAGCCGAAGCTCAGCGATTTCTTGCCAACTTCAGGTCCCATTGTTACCCAAGACGACTGGAAGTTCGGAATGTTATCCAACATCAATCGGCTAATCGCCAAGGTCTTGAGGTATTCATCCGGGCCGAGCTTCTCACCCTTCAGATTCGTATTATCCGGTTGGAATGTCCAAGGGATAAAGGCTAGGAAGCCCTTTGACGAGTAACCGTTGCGAATGCACTCATCCTGAGCGTCGCGAATACGCAGCAAATGCAGCACCCGCTCCTCCATTAATTCGCCAAAGCCGATCACCATCGTCGCTGTTGTGTTCATCCCGATCCTGTGAGCGGTAGACATCGCTTCGATCCAATCTGTCCAAGAGCCTTTCTGGCGGCTGATCTTCCGACGAGTTCGGTCGTCAAGAATTTCTGCGCCCCCGCCAGGTAGCGAATCAAGTCCAGCTTCATGCAGCTGGCGAATCACTTCTTCCAGCGACAACCCGTCCGAAACATCTTTCATTTTCCATATTTCCGCAGGTGAGAACGAATGCATAGTGATGTCGAAGCGCTTCTTGATTTCTCGCAATAAATTCGTATAATAACTGAACGGCAAGTCAGGATTCGTTCCGCCCTGCATCAAAATTTCAGTCCCGCCTACATCGATCGTTTCCTGGATTTTCTGAAAAATAACTTCATCCGGCAGCACATAACCTTCCTTCGAGCCTGGGGCTCTGTAGAACGCGCAAAACCGGCAATACACGTCACAAATATTCGTATAGTTCACATTCCGTCCAATCACAAACGTCGTAATCGGTTCAGGATGCCACTTCAGCATAATTTGGTTGGCCGCTGCGCCGATCTTCTCAATCTCATTAGAGGCATAAAGCTCCAGTCCGTCTTCCATGCCCAATCGCTCTCCTGCTACTACTCTATCCAAAATGCGATCCAAAACACTCATTTATCGGCACACTCCTTATCGCAACTGCAATCAGTGATTAAACATGCTTATTCCCTAATGGTAACACAATCGCCTTGTCGCGTCATTACTGTGGAACGTAATCGTTTGACAGGTTTGGGACAATTTCATTTCCAGTGTTGCGTTTCCGTATGCCTCTGACTATAATGGGATATTAATATAACACAAAGCGTCGAAGAGAAAGAGTAGTTGGACCTTTTCTTTTGAACAGAGAGCCCCAGTCGGTGAAAAGGGGTAAAGAAACGTCTGACGAACATGGTCTCCAAGCTGTGCATCGAACCTTGATCTCCCTTCAGAGGCAGATCAGGAAGTAGGCTGCAACGGGTGCACCCGTTATCGTGCTAGAGTATAACCGGCTGCGTGTCTATCACCCCATTCTGATCAGCATACGGCGTACTTGAAGAGGTCAATCCCGTGAGGGGTTGATGAATTTAGGTGGTAACACGTGAGCACAGCTCTCGTCCTTTCTTAGGACGGGAGCTTTTTGTATTTTCAGACTTTAGTCGGAGAGGATGATCATGGATGAATATTTTTATTGGAGGCGCATGGCCCTATGCGAACGGTTCCCTGCATTTGGGACGTGTGGCGAGTTTGTTGCCGGGTGATATTCTTGCACGTTATTATCGCTTGAAAGGCGAAGAGGTGCTGTACGTATCCGGGAGTGATTGTCATGGTACACCGATTAGTGTTCAAGCTAGACAGGAGGGCGTCTCTCCAGAAGTCATTGCGGATCGCTACCATAAGGAATTCTCCGAGTGCTTCCGCCAGCTTGGCTTCTCGTATGACATTTACACGAGGACGGACGACCCGTTTCACCATCAGGCCGTTCAGAAGCTGTTCCTACAGTTATTGGACAACGGCCATTTAGTGCGTAAATCAGTGGAACAAACCTTTTGTACCGCATGTGACCAATTTCTACCAGATCGTTTTGTTGAGGGTCAATGTACTCATTGCGGTCAGATAGCCAGAGGTGATCAATGTGACGCTTGCTCCTCTCTGCTGGATCCAATCGACCTCATTAACCAGACATGCAAATTGTGCGGGTGCACACCTGCCGTGAGACAGACCGAGCATCTTTATCTTGCGTTATCTCTGCTTCAGGAGAGGCTGGAGCACTATCTGGCGGAATCAACCGGATGGAGAGAGAATGCGGTTCATCTGACTGGCAGGTATTTGAATGAAGGACTTCATGACCGAGCCGTAACACGAGATTTGCCTTGGGGGATTGACGTGCCTGCAGCTGGCTTCGAAGGGAAAAAAATATATGTATGGCTGGAAGCGGTATGCGGCTATTTGACTGCCAGTATGAAGTGGGCACAGGAAAACGGAAAGGATTGGAAGCGCTTCTGGTCCGAGGAGAATACTCTCGCTTATTACGTGCATGGGAAAGATAATATTCCTTTTCACACATTGATATGGCCCGCTATTCTGTTAGGTGTTGGCAATCTTCATTTGCCCGACCGCATCATCTCCAGTGAATATTTGACCTGGAAGGGAAAAAGTTCTCGACAAGCCGCAATTGGGCGGTATGGCTGCCTGACCTGCTAGAGCGATACGATCCGGACACTATTCGATATTTCTTAGTCATTAACGGGCCTGAGAAAAGAGATTCCGACTTCTCTTGGAGGGAGTTCATTTACAGCCATAACAGTGAATTGTTAGGCGCATTCGGAAACTTCGTGAACCGTAATTTGTTGTTTATCCAGAAGTCTTATGGGGGAAGAGTTCCTGAGGCTAATGTAGATGAGGGTATTCGATCACAGTTGAGTCGTCTGTATGAACAGGTGGGAAGACTTGTTGAAGAGGGTAAGTTCAAGGAAGCGCTGGAGGTCGTATTCGCGTATGTACGCAGCTCCAACAAATACTTCGATGAACGCAAGCCATGGGCAGAGCTGAAGAGTGATCCGTACAACTGCAGCACAACACTCTATACATGTATCCAGATTATTGCTAACTTTTCCAATCTGCTCGATCCCTTCCTACCCTTCTCCTCAGAGAGAATCCGCAGCTATCTTGGGCTAGGCGAGCCGGGGTGGGAATACACTCAGGTCCTTCCCGGCAAGCCGTTACCAGCACCGGAGATATTGTTCCAACGTATTGACCGCAGCCGGATTCAGGAGGAGATCGACCGTTTGGGGTGAGGCTGCTGGATTTAATGGGTACATTTCCAAAATACAAAAAACCGTCGATCCCAGGATCGACGGCCACTTTATCTATTCCGCTTCTAGTCAGCTTTCAACTCGTTCTTGGCCGCTTCGAGTGCAGATGCAAGATCGGAGATCAGATCATCGACGTGTTCAATTCCGACAGAGAAACGCAGTAAACGATCATCCACGCCAACCTGCTTACGAATTTCTTCCGGAATATCGGCATGAGTCTGTACAGCCGGATAGGTCATTAGGGACTCAACACCGCCCAAGCTCTCCGCGAATGCAATGAGCTTAATATGACGAAGAATGGGCTCCACTAATCTGGCATCCTTCACCTTGAAGGAGAATATACCTGTGTTCCCTGACGATTGCCGATTTTGTACCTCATAGCCAGGATGGCTTGGTAATGCTGGGTAAAAAACTTCAGCAATCAGTGGATGTTCGAGCAAAAAGTTCGCAATTTGTGTAGCATTCGATTCATGGCGCTCCATTCGGATAGCCAGAGTCTTCATCCCGCGCATAAGCAACCAAGCATCCTGAGGACCTAATACAGCCCCAATCGAATTATGCAAAATGGCCATTTGTTCGGAAAGCTCCTTGCCCTTTGTTACAATTAGTCCTGCCAACACATCATTGTGACCGCCAAGATACTTGGTCGCACTGTGGACGACAATATCGGCACCAAGCTCAATCGGTCTTTGAAGGAAGGGTGTCAGCAAAGTATTATCGACAATACTGAGGATTCCTTTCTTCTTGGCCCAGCTGCACACTTTTTCGAGGTCTGTTATCATCATTAACGGGTTTGTAGGGGTCTCGATCAATACAGCCTTGGTTGCAGGTGTCCAGTTCGCTTCCAGTGCGTCCAGGTCATTGGTATCCACATACGTGGCCGTTACACCAAAGCGTGTCATGATTTTCTCGATTAAGCGATACGTTCCGCCGTACAAATCCAGGGATACGAGCATGTGATCGCCTTGGCTGAATAAAGCAAATACCGTCTGCAACGCCGCCATACCTGAACTGCAAGCAAACCCGGCGTCTCCCGATTCCAATTGGGCAATAGCCTGCTCCAAGATGGTTCGAGTCGGATTCTTCGTGCGGGAGTAATCGAACCCTGTGCTCTGCCCAAGCTTGGGATGGCGGAAGGCAGTAGCTTGGTAGATCGGATAACTGACGGCACCTGTAACCGGCTCCGAGATCGAACCGATTTGGGCCAAAAGGCTTTCAATTTTCATAAATGATAGTTCCTCCTGGATAAGTGACTTGTTATCATAATAGGTTGCGAAGCAGATTAAATATAAGAAGCCATATGGGCATTCAAATCATACGGGGTTTCTTGATAGACGTAGTAATTCAGCCAGTTAGAAAATAAAAGATTAGCATGTGCACGCCATGTACACATTGGCGTCCGCGTCGGATCATCTTGCGGAAAATAGTTCTTCGGCACCGCAATCGGCAAGCCCTTTGCTACATCCCGGTCATATTCCCACTTCAATGTGAACGGATCATACTCTGAATGACCGGTCACAAATATATGCTTGCCATCCTTGGTAGCCGCAATGTAGACTCCGGCTTCTTCGGATTCAGACAAAATCTCAAGCTTATCAATCGGAGCAATATCCTCTTTGCGCACTTCCGTATGTCTGGATTGCGGGACAAAGAACATTTCATCAAACCCCCGCAGGAGCTTCACATGCCTCGTTGCCGTTGTGTGTGGGAATACACCAAAAATCTTGTTGTCCAATGCATATTTGCGCACTCCGAAATGGTGGTACAAGCCTGCTTGTGAAGCCCAACATATATAGAGGGTGGATGTCACGTTCGTATTGCACCAGTCCATAATTTGTTTTAGTTCCTGCCAATAAGTGACTTCCTCGAATTCCATCTGCTCGACAGGTGCTCCCGTAATGATCATTCCGTCGAAGTACTCATCTTTCACATCTTCAAAGGTTTTATAAAACTGCTCGAGGTGCTCAGCAGATGTATTTTTTGACGTATGGGTTTTAGGGTGAAGCAACACAAACTCAACTTGAAGCGGAGTATTTCCTATTAATCGCAATATTTGCGTTTCGGTCGTTTCCTTAGTCGGCATTAGATTGAGAATGGCAATTTTGAGTGGGCGAATATCCTGGTACAGCGCTTCGGATTCGTCCATCACGAAAATGTTCTCCTCGTTAAGTATTCCTTTGGCCGGTAAATGATCAGGGATTTTGATCGGCATATACACTCACTCCTTTCACAAATTAAACAACAAAACAGCCTTTCCTCAGAGTTGAAGAAAGGCCATTTAACCGTACGTTCTAATGTCCTCTCTCATCTCCCAGAAACATACGATCTGTCTCCGCAAGAATTAGCACCGTGCGCCCCAGTCTCATAATGAAACGGGATTGTCGGTTGCCGGGTATCATAGGGCTAGTCCCTCCACCTACTCTTGATAAGAAAAGTTTTATTAAGTTACACTATATGATACTGATTTTTGTAGAAATGTCAAGACCATTTGTTACTGATCATTGCAATCCAGCAGCGGTAAAAACTTTATCAAATCCCTCTTTGGATCGTTGTAACAATGCTTCAATAGATTCAGACGGAGGCGTCGGTGTTAAAACCTCTTGAGAGATAGGACCCGTGTAGCCGGCTTTATGCAATGAGCTTACAAAAAGTCCAAGGTCAATAACTCCTTCACCCGTATGCAATCGTTCATTGTCTATCACTTGATCAACCGGGACATCAGGCGCATCATTAATGTGAACGTGTACGATCTGATCAGGACGAAGTCCAAGCAGGTCTTCTGCAGATGGATTCGTCGTGTACCAGTGGAAGGAATCGAGCAACAGGCCGACATTCGGCTCACCAATCGCATCAATCCAGTCCAGCGTTTCTTCTAACGTCCATATGAACGGGTTCTTCCACCTCGTGCGCAAATGATGCGGCCCCACATATTCAAGACCAAGTCGAATACCGTATGCGCCAAGTATGTCTGCACATGTGCGCAAACGCTTGGTTGCAAGCGCCATGAAATGTGCCGCGTTCATATCTGTCGACGGCAGTATATATGTGCAGCAACGGGTGCAGCCCACCTCTGCAGCAGCTGCTGCATTGGCAACGAGGTCGGATAACCCGGCCTGAAAAACGGCGTCGGATGCCCGCCATTCGACCGGAAGTCTAATGGACCCCACTACGATCCCAGTTTCCTCTAATGTCGCCAATACCGCATCCTTACCGTCGTTCTTGATCCAATCGCGAACTTCCAGATCAACTGCTCCGAACCCGTATTGCTTCGCCAAACGGACGAACTGCTCATCATTGCCTACATTAGTTCCAAGACCTGCACGGGTTAAGCCTTTTATCATAGCCGACTCTCTCTCCCTTCGCGAACAACATGATTAATAACTCCAGTCGAGTTTCACTTCATTACCTGTGCGGGATGATTCGTATATGGCATCCAGAATCAGATTATTCGTAAATCCTGTCATTACCGAGGTCAGTGGCGTTTTTCCTTCCGTAATACACTCTAGGAAGTGCACGCTAAGACGGCTGCGAGCACCCGCGTCATTGGCCGGAGTAACCAGTTCCGTTTCCATAGGAGAGTTGAATCTCTCTGTGAGGAATTTGCCCTTGCTGCCCCTGACAGCTGCTCCACCTTCAGTGCCCATAAGATGGATGAACGGCGAATTGTCTGTATCCATGTGAACAGCCCAGCTTACCTCAAGCGTTAAAGAGCTTCCATCCTCCATACGGATAAATGCAGAAGCCAAATCTTCAACGTCATAGTAGCCGTTCCAATCCGGCTTACCCCAAGTGCCGATTCCGCGCTTTACTGGGCCGAATTCAGCATAAGTGGCTCCGGTTACGGATATTGGCTTCGGGTTGCCCATCAGATGTAAAGACAAATCAAGCATATGCACACCGATATCAATAAGCGGCCCTCCGCCTGATTCTTCCATACGGGTAAACCATGTCCCCCAACCTGGAATGCCTTTGCGGCGGAACCAACCTGCCTTGGCCGTATAAATACGGCCTAATGCGCCATTCTCGACCTCCTGCTTAACCTGCATAGGGAGCCATTCCCACCGCATTTGGTGAGCGACCATCAGCGTCATGCCTGTCTTCTCTTGCGTACGAACGATATTACGTGCGCTTTCTGCGTCTAGTCCCATTGGCTTCTCAAGCAGCACATGCTTGCCTGCTTCCATAGCCAGCACAGCTAATGGAGCATGATACTTATTCGGAACACCGATGATGACTGCGTCAACGTCAGGACTTGCAATTAATTCTTCCGGTGTGGCGGAAACTTTAGGTATGTTATATTGCTTCGCACGGCTCTCTGCTAACGGTAAGTATGCATCCGTAACGGCTGTAATCTCGCATAGCTCCGGATACTTGCTGAACTCTTGAATATGCACATTTCCGATATTGCCTGCCCCGATCATACCAAGGCGAATTCTTGTAGGATTCATGAAAGTAAAACCTCCATTAATGGGTTAGTCCGACTTCTTCGGACTCTATCGTTATGATAGAATGAAATGGGACAGCCTGCATGTCAATTTTTACGGAAAAGATCCCTATTCTTCTTCATATTCCAAACATTTGGGAGGTATCCCTTTCTTGACCCTTTATCCGCTCCACTATATACAACATCCCAAGGACAGTACATTGCTGCCCCTGAAATTCAGCAAACACTCCCTGCCCAATGGATTCGTTGCACATCGACATGATTTCCTGGAGTTTTCTTACGTTCTGGAGGGGACCGGTTGGGAGACGATTAACGGCATCCGGTATCGGAAGCAACCAGGCAGCTTTACCTTCGTCCTTCCGTATCAGGTGCATGAGATTCATACCGACCCCGGCTCTTGTCTTAAGCTGTATAATGCCGAGTTCTCCATGAATTTATTGTTCGACTCCGATCACAATGCAGGGATGCGAGGTTTGCTGATTGGTGAGGATCCACCTCTGGCTTCACATGTTCAATTAAACGGAGAATCGGACACACATATTCGACAACTGCTTGATGATCTGTTCAAAGAGTTTCACAGTAACGATTTGTGGCGTATACCACTAGTAAAAGCGAAGCTCACAGAGGTGCTGGTCTGCTTTGACCGATTGCGTCGAGCTTCGGTTTCCAGTACCGGACATCCCTATGCTGCCGGGAGTAATACGAATAAACCGGGTCAATGGGAGAAAGCAATATGGGGCATCATTCAGTATATACACATGCACTATCAAGAAGAGCTTACTTTGGCGAGCCTCTGCACTCACTTTCATCTAAGCGTCTCCCATCTAAGTGATTTATTCAAGCGCCACTCCGGTCAGACCTTTCTTCAGATTCTGCATGAAGTGCGCATTCGACATGCCTGCGGCTTGCTGGCTTCAACCGATATGAGTATGGAGCATATTTCGCTCGAAGTAGGTTATGGATCATACAAGACGTTCTCACGTATTTTTAAGCAACAAAAAAGCGTTACAGCTAGTGATTATCGCAAATCGCACCAAATCCAAAACGCTTTCATATAATAATTTGTTCCTATAATCTTTACAATTGTCTCATGAATGCTCGTCTTGTGCGCTCGAGAAGTTAGGAGTATACTAAACAAGAATTTATTCGGTAATCCAATTCACAATTGGGATTTAGGAGGGAACGCTAAATGGAAGGTGACCGACCCAAGCCTATGAATAAACTGCATAGTCCAGGACGATCGCCGGAATCCGGAACGCGTTGCTTCTTAATATTTTCTTACTAAGCAGCAGCACGCTTATCATCCGCCCGTTCGAAGCCGTCCCCTATAGCAGTTTTGTGCGTATGCACAAATTCACAAGGCTGGAGCATGATGCAAGCCGGAGGAGAACTTCCTGCCGCAGCTGCATGATGCTTATTTCAGGTTTACTGCTGAAAGTTAACAATTTGGGGAAACTGCTAAGGGGTGAAGCGCACATGAAAGTAAGATTGGTACAGAATGGAATGTTCACTACAATTGAAGATACGCTGCAAATGTTAATACCGCCTGATAACGGCTTTTATTGGATCGATGCCGATGTAGAGGATCTGGAGATGCTCCAGCCGCTATTCCAGCTTCACGAATTAGCCGTAGAGGATACTTTATCAGAGGAAGAGCAGCGTCCAAAGATAGAAATATATGACTCCCACTACTTTATAGTGATCAATAGTATTCGTTACGATGATGAAGAAATATTTTTGCGAGCTCTTAACATATTCCTGTTCAAACATGCCATCATCACGGTGACCCAGCAAAAAATTAACGAAATCCGCGCCATAAAACCTATTCTGTGGGAAGAAGAAGTGAATTCCCCCGACCGTTTCTTATATCATCTAGTCGATATTGTAGTCGATAAATACTTCAGTGTAGGCGATCGGATCGAAGTGAAGATTGAGAAGCTCGAAGAGGACATCCTGGTCCATACTAAGAAAACACACTTGAATGAAATCATTGGACTCCGAAGTGAAATACTCTGGTTGAAAAAAATGCTCGTCCCGCAAAAAGATGTAATCTGGACATTGAATAAGAAAGAGCTTCGCTTAATTGATGACCAGCTTCAAAAATACTTCAGCGATATATATGAAAATGCGGTAAAGATAACGGAAACATTCGAAACGTTCCGCGATCTCGTTGGCAACTTGCGAGAAGCTTATCAGGCCAGTGTAGCTAACCGGGCGAATGAGATTATGAGAATCTTCACGGCGCTAACGACTATCTTCATGCCGCTCACGATTATTACAGGTATTTACGGGATGAACTTCGATTTCATGCCGGAGCTGGAATCCAAATACGGATATTTCTCTGTACTGGGATTTATGTTATTGACGGGATCATCCATGTTCTATTTCTTCAAGAAAAAGGACTGGTTCTAATAAGGGGGACTGCCTGCAACCTTGGTTGCAGGCAGTTTGCGTGTGTACGAATGGTATTTCGGAGGACAGGAAAGGGGTTCGATTCGCTTGATGCTCTTGCAGGAAGAGGAAATCAGATTGTCAATGCCGTAAGCTTCGTTGCCTCAGCACCCTGACGCCGGAAACGTAAGCGGAGCAGCCGCAGCCATTCATAGGTCTTCTCCAATTGAGCACCCGCCAGTTCTTGATCTTCACCGTAAAGCCGCTTCACAATTGGTTTGAGGAAACGGTCTCCTGCTTCGGAGAAGGCTAACCAGGCATCGTCTTTTTTCTGCTGCGGCAAGTCTCTTAGCGCTGGCTCAATTAGCGGCTCCATGTCGTACCCCTCCTTGTCCAGCTCCTCGATCCTAGTCATCAGCTCGCGAGAAGGGAGATTCAGCCGCTGCTGCAGCCCTTCCAGGTCGAACCCTTCCGCTATCCCTTCCAGCAGCTTAAGCTTCGTTTCTCTGCGTTCTGCTTCATTCTTCGCTCGTAGATCCCATTGCTGTCTAGCCCAATCCTCGAACCCGGAAGCATCAATATGTTCTGCAACCCAGCTCAAGGGGAAAGCAGTGTTCCTTGTATAGGAAGCCGTCATACGCAGCAGCGGTTCGCCGTATAAACCGGTCTTGTATTCACCAAAACCAGGTATTTGCCTTAGTTCTTCAATGGTCTGAGGTAAAAAAGCACTGATCATTCGCAGCATACGGTTGGATGCCAGAATAAACGGAGATTTGCTCTCTTTGCTCGCTTGCTCATTCCTCCAGACGCGAAGCTCCTGGAACAATTCGTCTCTACTGTTCAATTCACTGTAGTAGTGCATCATTTGCAGCGTTCTGGCCTTACCTCCAGGCAGGATGGAGCTCTCATTGCACATCTCGACCAGAGCGATGTACCCCTCGCTTCGCTTGTTTTGAATCCGGTTCCGAAAGCTCTGTATCATCTCCTTCCAGCTCATGCCGCTGAACCAGGTGTCCCTTACCGCAATTCCATCTGATCCCATCTCCATCCACTCAACCGACCATTCTCCCCCTTGTTCCGAAATTGATACTTGAGCCGTCGCAATCCGATCCTCCTCCAGTCGTTTCTCAAAGCTGTTCAAAAACACCAAATTCACTAAGCATCTGCCTCCCATAGGCTAATATTTTTGTCACTGGACAGCAAAAAGCACCCCTCCTACGTCACGTAGAAAGAGGTGCTTCCCCTGTAAAATGATTACTACGAATATACCACAATTCCCCAACTCTTACAAGTAGATGAATCTGTTGAGATCTCCTTTTATTGCATTATATATTTGGCTGTGTTACAGTTTGAAATGATCACTGTGAATAAAGATTGGCGGAATACTAGATGAGTACATACAAACTTCCAAATAAATGTAATAGTTGTGAATTAGTGAGATCCCTCAACCGGGAAGGTTGAGGGATTTTTGTTTCCTTAGGGAAATAAAACTGGCGGGGGGAACAATTTGTGCAAGCAGGTAACAAGCAATCATGGATCGCGATATGGATCAGTCTCATAAGTAACATCCTTCTTACGTGTATCAAAATTATTGTAGGTATCGTCTTTCGAAGTCAAGTATTAATTGCTGACGGCATTCATAATGCCGGAGATGTTATCGCTTCGGTTGCAGCTTTTGGAGCGATGCGAATATCCAGTCAGCCTGCTGATGATGATCATCCGTACGGGCATGGAAAAGCCGAGGTAGTTAGTGCAAGTATCGTAGCCATTATTTTGGCCTTGGCAGCAGTCTGGATTGGGTACCATTCCGTTGTAGCCTTATTCGGACCCGCTCCTGAAGCTCACTTCATCGCCTTGATTGCAGCTTTTATCTCATTAGTGTGGAAGCAAGTGCTTTATGTGTATACACTAAGGGTAGGCAAGAACGTGAATAGTAAAAGCTTGTTGGCTACCGCTTATGATCACCTGGCAGACGTTTACGCATCGCTCGCAGCAGTCATTGGTATAGGTCTTGCGCTCATCGGTGAAAAGTACGACTACACATACCTCGCCTATGGCGACCCTGCTTCAGGGATTATCGTTGCTTTATTAGTGCTCAAGCTTGCCTATCAGATGGGAGTAGAGTCCATTGATGTACTTATGGAAAAAGCGGTCAAACAAGAGCAAATAGATAAATATGCTGATGTAATTCTCGCGATCCCCGAAGTGAAACGAATCGACCGCCTACGCGCACGCGAACACGGCCATTACATTCTGGTTGATGCAAGGGTCGGCATTTCCGGTCAGCTTACCATTCAGGAAGGTCATGATATTAGCCGTAAAATCAAGAAGGCCGTTATAGATGCCGACTCCCAAGTAGATGAAGTACTCATTCATATCAATCCATGGTATAAGGAGTAAAGAACAACAGACTTGCGGTACAATCTTGCTTTTGCCGATCTGAGCCGCTTCCTGTATAATCAGAGATGCTTATCATAATGCCATCATGTATGTTTTTTAGGAGGATTTCCATGTCAGCTACTGAATTTGACTTTTTATACGATCATTCTGAAGATACGATTACCCGCTTTGTCTGTTTTGTCGGTCAGTCCTTGCAGCGCTTCGATCTGGC
This sequence comes from Paenibacillus sp. J2R1T-4, assembly GCF_059692235.1. Lineage (NCBI taxonomy): Bacteria > Bacillati > Bacillota > Bacilli > Caryophanales > Paenibacillaceae > Paenibacillus > Paenibacillus sp. J2R1T-4. Next base: position 158,169 of record NZ_JCAUBA010000015.1, read on the forward strand.
CATCACATCAACGAACCGTTTCTTCGGGAAGAAGCTTGTCATCGATATTCAATCCGGGCGAACGGCGATAATTGGACCCGATGATCTGGAGGATACAGGTTATCTGGAGCATATTTATAAGCTCGACGAGGAGCAAGCGGAAGAGTTGAGAACGTTTCTGATAGAGGTTGTAGGGATGGTGCATTTTACGGACATTTAGAAGTCCATACATATTCCTTCTGCTGCTGTGGGACAATGGGAAAGAATATAAACTCCCGCAGCAATGAGGTGAATAATCAATAATGCCCAAATCACACAATCCCAAGCACGATACGGAAGGTTTTCTTGAGGAAGACAGAGATCGGTATACCGATCTGGCCACAGTAGAATCTCAGCGCAATGATCTGATAGCGGAAGAATTCCCAGAGGGCGCCTATGGAATGAGTATCCCTTCCGAGTCTTTAGGGAAGAGCACTCCGTGGCGCAAGGATCAACGGCCGCCTAACCAATTCACCTATGAGAACCGCGCACTCCATGAGGGGCTGGATCGCGGGGGTTACCCAGGCGAGCACGATACGAATGACGAGTAATCAGCTCCAGCTGCTCACATAACGAACTAAAATCCGCTGCCGACCTGATTAGATCGGAAGCGGATTTTTATTAGAATCGAGCTTGAATTTGCAAATGAAATCAAATAATTGTTTCGTCAGGCCGCCTTTTCCGAATTTCAGAAAAGGTTTGCGTTTATGTCCCTCTTGTACCGACTCCAGAAAAGCGATAATCATTCTCCTCCGCTCCACTATATGCATGAACCCATATTCATACAGCCAGTCATCAATCGTATTGTAGATGCCCTTGTTCAGCCCATATTGCTCAAAACAATAAGTTACAAACTTGTAATCCGGTACCTCAGCCACGTCAACTTCCAGCATAGTTATGTCCTCCTCCAGTGCATTTTCTGTATAAAAAAACTTCCTGCCTCCTGCTGCTCCGTTGAGCAGATCAGGCTGCAGAAAGTCTCCGGCGATCCGGTTGACGCTGCTATCCTTTATTATTCAAAGTTTCTTGTGAGCCTTTGGATTTTCTCGCAGAAGAGGCTTCCGCTTCGAATCGTTTACGCTCCGTTCGCTCAATTTGTACGATTCTTCCATCATGCACAACAATTTGTACAGTACCATATTCCAGACCATTGACACTTTGAATAATGCGTTCTGTCCAATACTCATCAATTTCGAGCGGCTTTGCCATCATCGTTCCCTCCTATTTTCACATTTATATGTGGACCGGCATGGGGTCGAATTTCAATCTATTCTCCTGAGTCGCATTCTCGGTATCATTGAATAAATAAATGCGATGAATAAGTACTTTGACTGCGTCTCCCGGGTCTAGAGTCGGCAATTCCAATGATCGATAGCCGAACAGACGGCTTCCTCCCACCTGAACTTCTACTTGCCAGCTAGTGCCGCGGAAGAAGATGTTTCGAACGATTCCATCTTCTGCTGCGGACAGTAAAGAAATTTCTGCTTGATATCCAATTTCCAGAAACTCAGGTCTGACCATTGCTTTCGCATTCGCTATTTCGAGCAGCTCGAAGCCTTTCAACTTGGATGGATCAGACACCTGATTAGACTCCCCTATGAACCCTGCTACAAAAGGGGTCTGGGGCTGTTTATAAATATGAATGGGCGATCCTTGCTGCTCCAATCGGCCGTTATTGATGATCATTAATTGGTCCGCAACCTCTACTGCTTCCTCCTGATCATGGGTAACGAAGATCGTAGTAATTCCAACCCGATCAATCATTTCCTTCAACCAGGTGCGAAGCTCTTTACGAACCTTGGCATCTATGGCTGCGAAGGGTTCATCCAATAGCAAAAGCTGAGGCTCAGGCGCGATGGCTCTGGCAAAAGCTACTCGCTGACGCTGACCTCCCGAAAGCTGAGAAGGAAGACGTTTCTCCAATCCCTTCAGTCCAGTCAGCTCAATCAATTCGGATACACGCTCTTGGATCCGTGCTTTCGTTCTCTTCTGCACCGTAAGTCCGAAAGCTATGTTATCAAACACATTCATATGTCGGAACAGGGCATAGTTCTGGAACACGAACCCGATTCCCCTTTCTTGCGGAGGCAGGTCGTTCACTTTTTTTCCATGAAAAAGGATATTTCCTGAATCAGGCTGTTCGAGTCCCGCAAGCATCCGGAGAATAGTTGTTTTACCTCCTCCACTCGGGCCTAGAAGCCCGATTAACTTCCCTTTTTCGATCTCGAAGCTAACGTCCTTTGTCGCTTGGAAGCTGCCAAAGCTTTTGGTCAAGTGTTCGGCTACGATATGCATGCGGCTTATTCCCCTTCCTGACTGCGATGCGTCTGAAATTTCCATTCGATAATACTTTTTACGACTAATGTCACGACAGCTAGTAATACCAAGAGCGAAGCGATAGCGAACGCCCCTGCGAAATTATACTCGTTATACACAATCTGAATGTGCAGCGGCATCGTATTCGTTGATCCGCGTATGTGGCCGGAAACGACGGAGACTGCTCCGAACTCACCCATCGCTCTTGCATTACACAAGATAATCCCGTACAGCAACCCCCATTTGATATTGGGCATGGTCACTTTCCAGAATATTCTCCATCCTTTGGCACCAAGCGTTACGGCCGCTTCCTCTTCCTGTGCGCCTTGGGCTTGCATGAGCGGAATCAGCTCTCTCGCTACGAATGGAAAGGTCACGAAGATCGTGGCTAAGACGATACCAGGCAAGGCAAAAATAATCTTGATATCATTATCCTGCAGCCAAGGACCGAACCACCCTTGAGCACCGAATAATAGCACATAGATCAGACCAGCAATGACGGGAGATACGGCAAATGGCAAGTCAATAAGCGTTAATAGTAAGTTCTTGCCTTTGAAACTGAACTTCGTAATGACCCAAGCTGCCGCTATCCCAAAGATCAGATTGGCAGGAACCGTTATAGCTGCAACGGTTAAGGTCAGCCGAATGGAGGAAGCTGCGTCCTCTTCTACCAATGCGGCGAAATACACTTCCGCACCTTTGCGGAACGCTTCCGCGAATATACTGACTAGAGGAAGGATTAATAAAAAGCCAAGAAACAAAAGAGCAATTGTGATTAACACAATTCGGACAAAGCGAGATTCGTTAATGTGTTGAGGTCTTGAACCTGTACCAGGGCCTTTCGTTGGTGCTGTCGTCACGTATCCAGCCATGTAATTATTCCCCCTCCTCTGCTACAACGATGTGGCATGTCGATTCGACCGCCATTGCAGGAAATTAATAACAAACAACAAGAGGAAGGAAATAATAAGCATGACCATCGCAATTGCAGTCGCTCCAGCGTAATCGTATTGCTCCAGCTTCGTCATAATGAGCAACGGAGCAATTTCCGTCTTCATGGGCATATTTCCAGATATAAATACAACGGAACCATATTCGCCAACTGCCCGGGCAAAAGCAAGAGTGAACCCTGTAATGATAGCAGGAAGCAATTCAGGAAAGATTACTTTCCAGAACGTTCTCCATCTCCTCGCACCAAGACTGACCGCCGCTTCCTCTACTTCTTTCTCCAGCTCCTCAATAACCGGCTGCAACGTCCTTACTACGAATGGAATTCCTATAAACGTCAGAGCCAACATGATACCGAGCGGTGTAAATGCAATCTTGATGCCAAGCGGTTCCAACAAGCGACCGACCCAGCCATTCTGCGAATAGATTGTCGTTAAAGCGATACCAGCCACTGCTGTTGGCAATGCAAAAGGCAAGTCAACCAAGGCATCAATTAATTTTTTGCCAGGAAAGGTGTATCTCACGAGCACCCAAGCTACAATAAACCCAAATATCGTATTGATTACTCCCGCTCCAATTGCAGTTCCAAAGCTAATCTTATAGGAAGCTACGACTCTTGGATCCGTCACTGTTTGCCAAAACTTCTCCCAACCCATACCCGAAGTTTTGATAAAAATAGCTGACAATGGGAAAAGGACGATCAAACTTAAATACATAACAGTAAAACCCATCGAAAGTCCGAATCCGGGTATAATACTGCGCTTTTTCCAACCCTTCGCCATCTAACCTGTCTCCCCGCTATAGGATTTACGCCGAACGCCCTATTGAGAACGTTCGACGGAATTCCATTCCATCATTTATGGTTTGTAAATTTGATCGAATACGCCGCCGTCAGCAAAGTGTGTTTTTTGCGCTTTTTGCCAGCCGCCGAAGATTGGATCGTCAATGGTGAACATATTGATCTTGGCAAATTGGGATTCATATTTCTTAGCTACTGCTTCCAGACGTGGACGGTAGTAGTTCTTGGCCGCTATGTTCTGCCCTTCTTCGGTGTACAGATACTCCAGGTATGCTGTTGCCACTTCACGAGTGCCTTTCTTGTCGACTACCTTATCGACAACTGCTACTGGGGGTTCAGCCAGAATACTAACGGATGGATTTATAATTTCGAATTTGTCTTTGCCGAATTCATTGATCGATAGGAATGCTTCATTCTCCCATGCTAGCAATACGTCGCCAATGCCGCGTTGTACGAATGTAGTTGTCGAGTCGCGTGCACCGGAGTCAAGCACTGGCACGTTCTTGAACAGCTTTTGCAGGAAATCCTTTGCCTTCGCATCGTCTTTACCATTCTTGTTATACGCGTATCCATAAGCTGCTAAGTAGTTCCAACGAGCGCCACCCGATGTCTTTGGATTCGGTGTAATGACTTGAACGCCTGGTTTGATCAGATCGTCCCAGTCCTTAATGCCTTTCGGGTTCCCTTTCTTCACAAGAAATACGATCGTTGAGGTATAGGGTGAGCTGTTGTTCTTCAGCTTACTTTGCCAGTCCTTCTGGATCAGATCCTTCTCTTGAATAGCATCAATGTCATAGGCAAGAGCTAATGTGACCACATCTGCTTCTAATCCATCTATCACAGATCTTCCTTGCTTACCCGAGCCCCCGTGTGATTGCTTGAAGGTAACGGTCTGATTCTTCTTCTCTAACCAGAATTTCGAGAAAGCTTTATTAAATTCCTGATATAGTTCACGTGTAGGATCGTAGGATACATTGAGCAGTTCTACATTCGGGAGTTTAGCTCCGCCACTAGCATTAGCGGTTGTCTTTTCTGTAGCTCCTCCTCCGCATGCTGTAAGAGTAACCATCGTAAGTACGATTAAACTAAGTAAGGACGTCTTGCTTAGATACCGGAGCACATTTGTTTGTTTCATAATAATAACTCTCCCTTTTCATAAGTAATTGTTATAAATCACTGTCAGTTCATCGTTTATCATGCTACTTTAAGCGGGCTCCGGCTGTCCGGTAGACAAACTCAATTATTCCGATAAACTTACTCTGATATTGAGTATATTAGCACCGCTCACAATATGTGTCAATATGATTTTTTGAAGTATATCCCTAAAAATTTACATTACGATTCGACATTTTTCCCGAGACTTCGACAAACATGTTATGGTAACTTCTGTAAATGGTAGGATAAAAGCCCAATGTCGATAGGCCTAGATTAGAAGGTGAGAGCATGTCTGATGAGACTGAGGAACGGTTCGGGTCTGCACTTTTAAGAAAATGGTTACTAGAAGGTCCGAGAACAGCTGTAATTGATGTTGATAATACGTTAGTCCGCACGAATATTACGGAATTTTATTTTTATTTAATGAAACGAAAAGGGGTTCGATTGAGGCATAGCTTACAATATTACTTATTAATAGCTCGATTTGCTCTGTTCTGGGCTCCTTTTTACTTGATACTGTATTACTTCAACAGAGATCGATTCCAGCAAGCCTTTTATCGCAGGTATTCAGGTTTTACACCTGATGAGTTGGAGCGTCACGCGGTTGCCTTTTTCGAAGAAGTGCTGAAACCGAAGCTAATCTCCCCCACCTCTAATATTGTTAATCAATTTAAACACCTGGGGATTGACATTGTATTGTTGTCTACTAATTTCGAACCCGTCGTTCGTCAAGTCGCTCAACACTTCGGTGTTCCCTACTATTGTTTGAAAGTTGTTAAGAGCCGTTACGGTTCGCAGGTAGATTTAAGTGAGCTAACCGATTTCAAACTAAACAAGGTTAGCCAATATGCGGCCGATACAACAATTGCTATCGCTGATTCCAAGCATGATCTTCCCGTGCTGAGTTATGTGAAATATCCGATGATAGTGTCCGAGAAACGGCGAGCTTGGATGGGCAAGATTGGACAATCTTATATCCGTATATCTCCGACATCAATGCTGCTCCCTAAATACATGCAACTAATGATACTAACTTTTTATGGGTGTGCAATAGTTATAAATTGCCTTTGCGGAAATTTCGAGGAATAAATTAATTGACGGGAGGATAAAGTATGAGTTTCTTTACCAATATATCAAATATTAAACGCTCTTGGACCGACCTCTCAGACATCAGTAGAGAACAAATTCAACAATGGAATGATTCATTTGCCGCTTCTGGTATTAGTCCCGATACTCACCGACTCATCGTACGAGTTCCTTTGGAAATAGCGAAACAGAAAGTAACGGATTATTCCACGTTTATTTCACAAACGAATGAAGAGATTCGATCACTTCATGAACAACTTTGTACACCACATTTCTTCATTTTGACAGATGCAGACGGAATGATGTTGGACGCAGTTGGTTTCAACCCTTCTTTACAATTACTTGAGAACATCAACATTGGCTTGGGGACACTATTTGCTTTAGATTGCGGAGGGATCAATGCAATCTCAATGGCTATGTTGTTACATTCGACTGTTGTTTTAAAGGGAACAGAACATACATTGGATCTTTTTAAAGACTGGACCTGCATCTGTTTTCCGATTAAGAATGGCGACAGCATAGTCGGTTATTTAGATCTCTCATTCAAAAGTGATATTGACGTTACTTTCGCTGTCCCGCTTCTTGAAAGGGCAATCCGTGTAATCGAGAAAAAGTTGCAAAATCTCAATCCTAAAATCAAACAAAAAAAGATATTAGAATTATTCGATGCGTACAGTCTATCCGTTCGGGAGAAAGAAGTTGGCTACAGGTGGCTGCAAAATCAGAGTACCTTACAGATAGCAACATCGATGGGAATAACAGAAGGAACAGTGAGGAATATGCTTAAGAGAGTGTATGCAAAAACAGGCATCTATGACAAGGGGCAATTCATCAGGAAATTTTTTGTATGATATGTCCTATTTGGGATATATACACATTTATTGATAAATAGTAGTTTAGTATGAGTATATAACTTAAAAAGTTTATAAAAGAATATGTACATTTACCCAGGGTTTTCTTTTATATCTGTTTAAGATTATATAAAATAAATAAATTTTTCGGGAGGAAAGAATCATGAATACAGTAGGTTTTAATAAAATTTCTCAAGAAGAATTATTGGCGATTGATGGTGGAGGATTCTGGTCAGAAGTAGCTTATTACGCCTTTGCTGGTGGAATGGGTGCACTTGGAGGAGCAGTAGGAACAGCAATCGGAGGCCCTATTGGTGGGGCTGTTGGTGCTCGTGTCGGATTTGTAGTTGGCGGAATGGCAGGGGCTTGGGCTGGAGATCAAATTTGGGATGCTACGCACTAATGATTTCTACATTAATCAATCTTGTGATTGTTACTGTGATTTTATTGTTTTTGGATTTCTTTGTTGAAAGCAAATTTCATATAAGAAAACGAATAGTAAAAAAAATTGGTGTAATAGTAACAATTATTTTAACAATTCTGGTGGTAATACTTATAGATTTCATTTTGGTAAATTATTGGCCAGAACTTGATAATAATGAATTATACAAATATGCAAAGATAGGTTTTATAATATATTTCTTACCTAGGAAAGGAGATAAATCATGACTAAATTCGTTGAGTTAAATGATAAAGATTTAATTGAAGTTGAGGGTGACGGTTTACTAGGAGCATTGGCCGGGGGGGTTATTGGGTTAATGGTTGGAATACCAGTAGGTATGACCGCCTATGTAGTAGGAAGATTTACTGGAACAGCGTCTACTAATGATTTTGATAGTGTTATGAGAGATTCGATGATGGCAAGTGCTGGAATAGGAATGACACTTGGAACGTTTGCACCAACACCTTAAAGGTTTGGATAGCAATTAAATAGGGCTGGTGTACATTAGCCAGTCCTATTTAATGATGAAATATTATGAAATATATAACATTAACATTTAGAATGAAGGGAGTGAAAAAACGATATCTACGGTAAATCTGAATGAATTATCTCTTAATGAATTGATGAGTATTGACGGTGGTGTTAATTGGGAACAGCTATTTGAAGGCGCTGCAATATTTGCAGGGACATTGCTAGCAGTTGCAAGTACCTGCATTAGTTGTTCTTGCCGCAGGGGTTTCAGGCGCAGTTTGGGGTGGGTATACTGTAGGAACCTCTTATTAAGATGAATCGAACAAATAAAGTAGCATCAATCAATATGGCGTTACTTATTGTCATAATATCCAGTTTTAAGGAGAGATTGATGAATTTGTTTAGTAAGATGCACTATGTTATTTCTCTGATAATTGTTAATTTCATAATAGGTTTTATAGTATTACTCCAGCGTTATAACACAGATACCCTCTCATTGTACAATTATTTAGTGTTCCTTTTACTCGTATATTTGTATTTTCAAAAAAAGAGAATTATATATGTGGCTTTTTTTTACTTCGAACTATTTGTTTTTTCTTCTCTAGCAATAAGTTACTTATCTCCATCTTTCTTTTCTTCTGATTTAGTGAATTTCGCAATGATAATTATTGGCATAATTGTAGCAGTTGGGATTGTTTACTTTACAAAAAAGAACGTTGAAAATGATAAGAATCAGGACGTGTAATGTGATATTTATTAGGAAATATATTACGGTCAAACAACACGACATGAAAGATTGCGGAGCAGCTTGTCTTGCCACGATCTCCAAACACCATGGACTCAAGACTCCCATATCTCATATTCGTGAAATTGCCGGCACTGACAAACAAGGTACCAATGCTTACGGACTTGTCAAAGCTGCCGAAAAACTTGGCTTTACCACCAAAGGTGTCAAAGGCGATCAGGAAGCATTTTTCAGCGAATTCCCGCTCCCGGCTATCGCCCATGTCATCATAGATCAATCTCTGCTCCACTATGTTGTCATCCATCGGATCACGAAGAAACAAGTAATCATATCCGATCCAGCAAAAGGCATAGTCAAGTACACACCTGAAGACTTCTTCAAAATATGGACCGGAATATTAATCCTTATGGTCCCCTCTCCCACTTTTCAAAAAGGAGATCAGACTAAAGGTTTGTTTGCACGTTTCTTTCATTTATTGATTCCCCAAAAGCGATTGTTAGGAGGTATCTTTTTCGCCTCCATCCTATATACGTTACTAGGCATTCTTGGAGCATTCTATTTCAAGTTTCTACTCGACGAAATCCTGCCTTATGGAATGCAAAAAACACTTCACATTCTATCCATCGGAATTATTGCACTTTATGCCTTCAAGACGATCTTGAATGCCTTTCGCAGCCATATGCTTCTCTATCTCAGCCAGAAGCTGGACATTTCGCTTATACTGGGTTACTACCACCATGTGCTCCAGTTGCCGATGAATTTCTTCGGTACCCGCAAGACGGGAGAAATCATATCGCGTTTGCTAGATGCTTCCAAAGTCCGAGATGCCATATCCAACGCAACCTTGACGATTATGATTGATGTGCTTATGGCTGTAATAGGCGGGATCATTCTATACGCGCAAAGCGCCGTTCTGTTCGGTGTCACCATCATTCTAGTACCTATCTATCTGGTGCTTGTATGGGCTTTCCGCAAACCATTCGAACAAATGAATCGCAAACAGATGGAACAGAACGCAGCATTAACTTCCTACGTTGTGGAGTCCATTAATGGAATAGAAACAGTCAAAGCCTACAATGCAGAGTCACAGGCTGGTTATGAGACAGAGAAGAAGTTTGTCACGCTTCTTCGTACAGTGTTTCGTTTCGGTTTAATGAATAACATTCAAGGGTCGATCAAAGGATTTGTTCAAGCGGCCGGTGGAGTTGTTATCTTATGGGTCGGCGCGTATCAGGTGCTGCAAGGAGAAATGACAATCGGTCAGCTTATCACCTTCAACGCTCTCCTCGCTTATTTTCTCGATCCCATTCAGAATCTGATTAACTTGCAGTCCACCATTCAGACAGCTGTTGTTGCTGCTGATCGACTTGGAGAAATTCTCGATTTAGACACAGAAAAAGCTGACGATGAAGACCGAAAGATGAATCCCTCCTCCATCAAAGGACAGATCGATGTATATAACCTTGATTTTCGCTATGGCACAAGGCATCTGGTGTTGAAGAACATTCAATTCTCGGTTGGTTATGGTGAGAAAATCGCCTTTGTCGGGGAAAGTGGTTCAGGTAAAACCACCCTTATCAAGTTGCTTATGAACTTCTACCAAGCAGAGAAAGGCCAAATCTTGTTTAACGGCAATAACATTCAAGATATTAATATGGATACATTGAGGTCCAGAATTGCTTACATCCCCCAGGATACATTCTTTTTCAGCGGGACAATTCGCGATAATCTTTCATTAGGCGCTAATGAGACTGTGGATATGGAAGTCATGGTAGAAGCTTGTAAGATGGCTAAAGTACATGACTTCATCAATGAGCTTCCACTACGCTACAACACAATGCTTGAAGAAAATGGATCGAACTTGTCTGGCGGTCAGAAACAACGCTTAGCCATTGCACGAGCAATAATAAGAAAACCGGACATCCTGATTATGGATGAGGCAACTAGCAACCTGGATTCCACTACGGAGAAGGCCATTTCAGAAACAATTGATAGCTACGGAGATGTTACCGCCATTATTATCGCTCATCGACTGAGCACCATAATGCGCTGTGATCGAATATTCGTAATGGCCGATGGAGCAATTATTGAAGCTGGTTCGCATGATGAACTGATGCAACAAAGAGGGAAATATTTCGAATTATGGAAAGATCAATTACCTGGTTTAGCAGCCCTGCAACAATCTGTAGAATTCGTACCTGCTTTATAATTGCACTTTGAATACGGAGATACGAGTATGAGAGCTATAGTAAGAAACATAAATGAAATGTCAGATAGTCGTGAGTTACTAGAGAGCAGAACACGCCCTTTCATTACAATATTTCTGGCACTACTAGGTATCATCATTGTGGTCGCATTATTCTGGACCTACTACGGAGAACTGGATATTACCGTAAAAGCTCACGGTATAGTACGTCCTAATGAAAAGTTAAGTACGGTCAAAAACAAAGTGATCGGTAAAGTAGATTCTGTACAATTCAAAGCTGGACAACGGGTACTAGAAGGACAGGTTCTTTTTACTATCGCAAGTGAAGATCTAGCATTGGAAAAAGAAACATTAACTGCTGAAACGAAGCGTTTGGATTCAGAGCTTGCATCTATTGTCCATTTTAAGGAGCAACTTATTCAGGATGGAAATTCATTTATTGAAGGCACGAACGATCTGGATTACCTCCAGGACAACTCTGTCCGTCAGCGCCTCCATTATCAACTTAAATCAGCTTTGCAAAAAATATCAATATTAGAGAACGAGATAAACCAGGATGAACGCTTGGCAGATTCCATTGTTCTGGGTCGCAATCTATTTGCGGAAACAGGGTCGGAGTATTTCAACAAGTACAGAGAATATGAGTTAAATGTCACCAAGCTGATGTTTCAGAAGCAGAAAGCAGCAGAAGAGTTTCGTCAAGCTGTTGCCACTCAAGGTGAAACTCCGGTTCTAAAAAAACCTCTTGAAGAAATCACGACCAATCTTGAAAGCTATCTGAACGATTCTATATTAAAGCTGCGTACTGGAATATCTTCTAATCGACGTCAATTAGAAGAGCTGAGACTCTCACTCGCCAAATCCTATGTAGAGCTTAACGAAGCGATTCAGACCGGTCAAGATCAGATACGGAAGCTTAATAATCAGTTATTGAAACTCGATATTAGCATGCAAGATCGCATAATAACGGCGCCAATATCTGGAATCATCAATGTAATTACTGACATCAATAAAGGCGACTTGCTACAAGCTGGAGCAGATGTGATGACCATAGTACCAGAACACAATGGTGTCTACTCCGTCAACTTGATGCTCCAGAATAAAGACATCGCCGACATTAGAGTAGGAGATCGAATCAAATATCACTTCTCTGCCCTGCCTTATAAAGACTATGGCGAATTATTCGGTTACATTCGTAAGATCGGTGCAGATGCGACCATTGACCGTCAAAGTGGGGAAAGCTACTATACGGTTGAAGCCGACATTGAGAATCGCCCTTTGTACAATAAAAAAGGCGAACCAGGTGAAGTCAAGGTAGGTATGGCCAGCGAGGCCTATGTAATTACCAAAAGCGAGAAAATTCTGTTCTACCTCCTTCGAAAAATCGATTTAAAAGAATAGGCGGGAAATGAGAAATACATAAAAATGATTGACATGGAGGAATTGAAAGCTGGATGATTAATAAAATTCAGACTACGAAATGGATTACTACTAAAGTGAGAAGGATACTTGTCACACTACTCTGCGCTCAGTTACTATGCGCACTCCCCACATCAACTTCTGGTGAAGAAACTCCATCGTTCGAATGGACAACAGAAGTCCGTAACCTATTACAAACGCTACACATTAGTTCCCCTGAATTTGATAGTAAAGAGATAAATGTGGACCACATGATTGAATCCATCGGAGATCCTTATACACAATATTTCACTAATGCGGAGAGCCAGAAATTTCTGAACGCTGTGAATGGTGATGGGAATGCGCTAGGAATTGAGTTTCGTAAGGATGAAGAAGGAAATTTGTATATTACACGAGTGGAGCCAGGATCACCTGCCGATCGAAACGGGATTGTATCAGGAGATAGAATCGTAGCTGTCAACGAGGAAATCGGATCTTCCGATCAATTACTAAAGCGTCTTGACGGCCGGGACAAACAATCCGGAGATCCTGTTACTCTTTCAATCATTCGTGGAAACGAAGAGATATTAACACCTCTTGCATACGAGAATGTTCACTTCTCTCCTGTTCGGTCTTCGTTGTTAACAGATGGTATTGGATATGTTCGTCTATTAGGTTTCACTGCCGATGCAGACAAACCATTCGAAGAAGCTTTGAAGCTGCTAGAATCCCAAGGAATAAAGTCGCTGATATTGGATCTCAGGGACAACGGAGGCGGTTACCTGGAAACAGCTCGACGAATTGCCTCTAATTTTCTTGAAGGCGGAATTTTAATGAAAACCAGAACCAGATCCGGCGACTGGGAAACCACTATTCAGGGCGGAAGGAAAGCACCTTACCCTTTATACGTATTGGTAAATGAACGGACTGCCAGTGCGTCGGAAGTGTTGGCTGGAGCCCTTCAAGACCGCAAAGCCGCTACTATACTCGGACAGACAACTTACGGCAAAGGAGTCGTGCAGGAAATGTTCCCACTCTTAAGCGGCAAAGGCTTCTTGAAGATAACGACTAAGGAGTATGTAACACCAAACGGATCACCCGTCAATAATCGTGGAATTATTCCAGATATACAAGCAGATGGAGGGATAGAAACGCTGCTTCGCGCTGTGAAGCTGGCTGGATCAAACGTCATGACATTCTTCGTTAGCAAGTTGGCAGAGTCTTTGAATGGAGCAGAATGGCCTCGTCAAACACAAATCATCCATATGAACGGCAGTCTCTACGCGCCAGCCAGGTTGTTGTCAGGGCTAATCGATGCAAGTGTAACTTGGCAGGAATCCACACGCAGTGTATTAATCGTGCGAAAAGGCGTGTCCATCTCCTTCTCACCCGACAATACTCGAATGTTCCTAAGAGAAGGAAAGGCTTACCTTAACATAGAGGAATTCCGTCAACACTTTCCATCCCTTCTAATAGAAGAACACAGCAACGGTCTGACACTGATAGCAAACCCTTAACACGTGACTATGAACGTGCGGGGTGCCTATAAATATTAAACGCTGAATGGCGAGTAGGAGCAAATGAGATGAAGAAGAAGTGGCTAACGGCAGTATTGGCGGTAGGATTAATTACAGTATCGGCCTCACCAGCACTTGCAGCAGAGACGAATGCGGAAGTAAAAGTGCTTGTAGATGGTACGCAGTTATCATTCGAGGTACCTCCAACCATTCAGGATGGTACAACATTGGTACAGTTCCGACCGATATTCGAAAAATTAGGTTTAACCATTGGCTGGAACGAGGAGACACGCACAGTAACCGGGAGCAAATCCGACCTTAAGGTAGAACTGCAAATTGGTAACGACCAAGCGACCATCAATGGTCAATCGTTCAAGCTTGCACAAGCTCCTAGCATCGTCAATGATTCAACCGTTGTTCCATTACGATTCGTTGGAGAAGCATCCGGAAAGGATGTAAACTGGGACGGATATACAAAAACCATTCGAATTGCTAGTGCTGAGGCAAATATTAAAACCTTTGTCGCTGATAACGTTATGTATACAGAATCCGAGGATTTATTAGGTGCGATGTCCGCCATTGATGAAACCGCTCAAAACCTGGAAGCAAGCGCGGCTATGATGAAACAAATATTCACTCTCTTTAAATTGGACTACGAATTGAATAGTGTAAGTGTTCAAGATGTTAAAGATGATTCAGCAACAGCAGTCGTAGATTTGACCGTAAACAAAATTGACGGCCCAGAATTTAAGAATAATCGGTCCATTACCCACTATCAGTTACATAAAATAAACGGTTCGTGGAAAATCTCAGGTTCTTCAATCAACAAAACAAATTTTCTGAATGAAGACAAGTATAAGGATGAGAAGCCCGCTATTTCAGAATCAGACCGGAAGGTAATCCTGGAGCTGGTGGAGAATATTCGTGTTTATAGTGAAAAAGAAAACTTCGATGCCCTTCTCAAGCTGTATGACCCTGAGTTCCCCAATCTTGAGAATGTGATGACCACTTCCAAATATTTGGCTGCTGCTTTTGACCTTAAATTCGAGCTTTCAAATGTAACTATCATTCAGTCCAAAGATAATACGGTAACCGTACGATTCACTGAAAAAATCTCGAAAGTATCTGGCCCGGCTTTTAATAATACATTGGTGGACGGGGTTCTGGTTCTGCGTAAACAAACGGATGGAGCTTGGAAAATGTTCAAGGATGACGTCATTTCGACTGAAGCCGTGAAATAAATACGATTGCTTTTATTAGCCGAAAGGCTCTAGTATAGAGCTTTTCGGTTTTTTCTAAGTCAAATATAAGCCGATAATGACTCTGATTATGAGAGGATACCATGAACAAGAGGGAAATTGAAAACTGGAAGAATGTCAGACGTAGAGGTCTTGTTTTTTACTTGATAATAACTGTTATCGTTGCAGCAATAGGTAGTGTACTGGGTAGTATGTTATATCAAACTATAAGGGGAACAGAGTTAAGTACAAGCAGATTATTTGAGATAACACCGAGAGTCATATTTACTGGTTCCATTGTGACTGTTCTCATTTGGATTATTAACGAAAGAAGATACCGCAAAGGGAGTTAGTTGCCCATGAACTTGGCCCCGACAAAATTCTCGTATCGTTCTATTAGAAACCGTGTGTTCCTCTATCTGATCGCACCTGTCTTCATAATCGCTAACGCTGCACCTGCAATCGCTGAAATAATGAAAGCTAATGTCTCATACTCGATCCTTCATTCCTCCGTTGTTATCATGTTAATGCTAGTATGTGCTTTCCAGTGGAAAGACATGCGTAAGATCCGTGTTTTGCAGCTTGAACCAGAAATGTTACTTTTAAATGGCAAACAAATTGTGCCGAGTCGAATTAAGCGCATAGTCTATAGTCCTTCTCGAATTTATTTGGAATACATGGCCGGTAAACGTCGCAAACAGCAGGATACCCTTTCTATTGTCCACTCAGAGCGTGAGCAAGCTCATCTTGCCATCATACAATGGGCTCAAGGCAATAATATACAGGTCCTCGAGAAGGAATTGTAAAAAAAAGCCCGGCCCAATAAGGCCGAGCATTTCCAAATTATCGAATTACGCGACGTGCGGTAACGTGGGTCTTGTCCCAAGTGCTGCCTTTAAAAGTAGAGATTTTAACACCCACTCCAACTTTGTACGTGTGAAGAATTTTATTGTTGCCCATATAAATGGCCACATGATTGATAACTCCATCACGGTTCGTGTCTGAGAAAACCAGGTCTCCCGCTCTTAGTTGACTCTTAGGTACGAAGGTGCCTACTGTAGCTTGTTGTCTCGAGGAACGAGGGATTGAAATCCCATTCTGCTTAAAGACGAATTGAGTAAAGGACGAGCAATCGAATGAGCTTGTATTACCTGTTTTCGCTCCAAATTGGTACCGAGTTCCAAGATATCTTTTTCCTGTAGCTATCACGTTGCTTGCAACGGAAGAGGTTGTTATAGTTTCTGTTGCGGCCTGAGCGGCTTTTGGCGGTATGAGCATGCTTCCTGAGAAAGCGAATGAGAGGCTGAGACTTAGTACCACTAATGTTTTCCCGATGCGGTTCTTCTTCGTGTTGATCATAACTTCCTCCTTTAAGTACGTTGTGTTGAACAACCTAGTAATCTATCATGAGCGTTGCGCCCATATTTACCATACCATAAGTAAAAACGCCATCATTTACCATGATTCAATCAATCCTTTAGTGGGTATGGGAAAAATGGCTTATATGAGAATATAATGAGAATTTGCTAGTTAAATCTACTTGACAACAAAAAGACCACATCGAAGGATGTGGCTGAACGAAAGATGTGGAATTACTATCCATTTCTTATAACAAATCCAGAGACTTAATTACAATCCCTCTCTCGGTATGATCGAATCCAACCCGCCATTTCTGAGGTACCGTCCACTTCGTGCTCAAATCACGGATAAGCAGCGTAATATGAGCCACATCATTCATTATGCTGAATTCTTCGATGATGATAAATTCAAATTCCCTGCTCAACAGCTCAGGTTGAAACCCTGGGAGCAGGAAGTGCACGATCTCTTGCCTGTCGGTTGCTTTTAAGTATGCTGTGAGGAATTCCTGCAATCTAGCCCTGACAACCGAGTTGGATTCAGAGGCTTGCGCATTTGCATGTACATCATCCAAAAGCGGAGTAGGTATCGTTTCTTCCAGACGATAATCGTCAAGCTTCGCCAGTAGATCAGCTTTCCGTGTCTTCAATCTATCGATCATGATGCTCTCATTGCTTCTCAACAGCTCACATAACTCTAACAACTGCGGTGTATCATAGGCGCCAGTAAGCTTAGCATTCAACAAGAGGTACTTGATTCGCAGCGCAATGTCGCTGGACCTCTGCAACCTCGCGCTTAACTCCTCATCCCCGTGAATCCTCAACAGAAATTTGTTGAATAATAGCCTCGACCCGCTAATGAGGGTAAAAGCCTGATCATAACAATCGATAACCGAATTATCATACTGCTGGATATCTCTTAAGAAGCCATCATACAAGGAGAATTTGTCGGAGTAAGCATCCAGCAATGGATCTAATTCACTTTGCACCAGTTGGAAATTGTTCTGCATTTTATCCGAATCAAAGGCAAATGAACTGACAGATCTATACTTCATAACTGGACTATCAAACATTTCCTCTATTGCCTCTGCCTCCAAATATCCGCAATAATCAGGGCTGAAATCCTGAACCCAATACAAACCACCTTGCTCCGTCTCTTTGTAATCGAAAAGCATGATGGAATGTCCAGAATGAATAAGTTGATTGCGGCTCTTCAGATAGAAGGCATCTACCGAGATAAAGGCAGCCTCTTCTTGCTGTAGAATTTGATGAATAAACGGACGCGCCTCTTGAAAATCACCGAAGGATTGTCGAGTTTCCACAAACCCGAATCGTGTCAGGTTGTCACCTTTGAGGGGGAAGTTACATTGCCAGATCCGTTTCTTCTCCCCCACCGCTTGGTTGTATATATCATCGGAATTCATCAGACAACAATAAAACATAAAGTCGATCGGATATTTCTTATAATTCATGTAACTCGTAACCTGACTCAATCGGCAATTGAAAAAATATTTCACATAATTATTCAATTCAAATCCTCCTGATTTATAATGAAGAGTCAAGCCGGTGAAGATGAACCCCTAAGTATCCATGCAATTGTTGCAACTCGTCCAAATTAACCCAGGAGTAGTGGTAAATCCATCCATTATCTTCGTCATTACTTTGTACAATATGTGTAAAATGTTCCTCACATTCGGCCTCCATTTGGTAATAATACCGTAGGATATTACGGCCATTGGAAGTGGAGGAATACGTATGCTCACCTAACAGGATAATGTTAGCCGGTACTAGCCCCGCCTCTTCCTGCAGCTCCCGATTCAAGGCGTCGAGCAGCATTTCATCCTCTTCAACGGTACCTCCAGGCACTTGATAGCCCAGATGTTCAAAGCCTTGTTCTACGAAAACAAGCAGCTGCTTTCTATTGTTTCTGACCCGCGTGATATAAGCCGTT
Organism: Paenibacillus sp. J2R1T-4; assembly: GCF_059692235.1. Lineage (NCBI taxonomy): Bacteria > Bacillati > Bacillota > Bacilli > Caryophanales > Paenibacillaceae > Paenibacillus > Paenibacillus sp. J2R1T-4. The sequence goes on from NZ_JCAUBA010000015.1 coordinate 176,665, forward strand.
ACCTTCAACATCGGATCCTGTTCCCTGTTCATGTTATCCCTCCTGAATCGAGACTAATTCTTAGGCTGTATTGACTCGAATGCCGTTTGTAATAGGTAAACTGGAAATCACTGTATACTTGTATTATCTTATGTTTCTGCTAGGATGCAAGATATTTTAATGTTAATGAACGTCCAGAGAATTTTCTAAAGCAGGTTTTGCACCTAGAATAAAAAGTGGACACCCATACCTCGGTAAACAGATAATGAATATACCAAAACCGAGAGGTGTTAACGATGGGCGACAAGAGACAAAGGTATAATGAGACCTTTAAACGAGAGGCCGTAAAATATGTGCAGGA
>NZ_JCAUBA010000016.1:0-170924 GCF_059692235.1 Paenibacillus sp. J2R1T-4
TATAATGATTCCGTAATTGATCATATCGAATAGACTGGTTCGCTTGAGAGTTTTCATCCTTTTCACCTACCACAAAGATTTTCCGAAGATGCGGGCAATTCGATTAGCGAACAAGATCATAGCCAGACCGACTACCGATTTAAATAATCCAACTGCGGCTGTGAAGGAAAGTCGTCCTTCCAATAAACCGACCCGATAGGTGTAGGTTTCAAACACATCAGCGACCTCATAAGTCATAGGGTTGTACAATAAGAAGATTTGTTCGAACCCATTGTCTAGGATATGGCCGACTCTCAGAATCAAAATAATAATAATCGTTGTGGAAATTCCTGGAATGGATATATACCATATTTTCTGAAGCCGGTTCGCCCCATCCATCGTTGCCGATTCGTACAAGCTTGGATCAATGGAGGTTAAGGCCGCTAAATAAACAATAGTGCCCCAACCTAGCTCCTTCCATATCTCAGCGGAAACTAATATCGTTCGGAAGTATTCCGGCTTGAGCAAGAACTGGATTGGTTTCCCGCCAAAATCGACGATTAATTGATTGACCCAGCCTGTCGAAGGAGAAAGAAAGTTAATAATAATACCGGATATAACAACCCAGGATATAAAATGGGGTAAATAAACGATCGTTTGCGAGATTCGCTTGAACGCCATATTTCGAACCTCGTTAAGCAAAAGAGCAAATATAATGGGAGCCGGAAATCCGAAAAGGATCTGGTAGAAGCTAATAATTAACGAGTTTCCCAAAACATTGAAAAATTCTTCAGATTGGAAAAGATACTTAAAGTTATCCAGGCCAATCCAGTCACTTCCGAATATGCCTTTCACCAGGTTGAAGTCCTGGAAAGCTATGACGATCCCGAGCATGGGAATATATTTAAAAATAAACAGATACAGAAATCCAGGGATTAATAAATAATACAGCCATTTGTTTTTTACGAAATAGCGCCAGTTACCGCCCGTTGAGCTATTGTTCATCCATCCCATTCTCCTTTCTAATTAATGCCTTTTCAAGGCATGCGTTATTCGCAAACTATTTCCACTACTCTTGCGTGATCTAATCCATTGGTAGCAATAACCTCCAATCGTAAGGATAAGACATGGACCAGATTGACTTGTAAATGAATCATACGTTGATGGTTGTTGGTGATGTGTGCAATTTCCCTTTCGCCTTGTTCGTCCCTGGCGATCAGCTTGAATTCCTTCAAGGTTTCAGCCTGCGCTTGTCCCCATTGCATTCGTTGTTGAAAGCCGTCGATGTGAATTAAGGTCAGCATCCGATGAAGCCCCGTGTCCAGCACGATAGCGATGTTGGATATTACCGGAACAGGCTGTTCCCAGTCCAGCTGTAACCAAGGATCATCATCACTTGGCAGCGACATCCAGCGATGTGTGCCAGGTTCGGTTAGATCCGGACGTACCCCCTTTTCACCATGTACGGAACGGGTATGTCCATCTATGGCATTAATAGCTTGGCCTTGAGCTTGTTCCGATGACGCTGTCACTCGAGCCTGTCTGGCATAATTTGTTATTAGCTTATGTCCCGGTAGAAAAACTCCTTGGCGAAGCAGCTGTTGTTGTACTGCCTTCATCGTACTCTGATTGCTCCAGGCTTGCTCCAAGGGAACCTTGTGCTTAATAACGAAAGCTGCGAATGTTCCTGCCCCTTCCCCCATCACAGCACAAGTCGCCATGACACGAATACTTGAAAAAGCAATATGGGTTGCCGATAAATTGCGACCGGCAAACATTAAGTTCGATATATTCTTACTGATCATCGACCGTACAGGAATGCTGTATAGGTATGGAGTATAAGGTTGGTTGCAAGGCTTCTCATCCTTCGCTTCAATACCTTTAGGCGGATGGGTGTCCATAGACCAGCCTCCATAAGCAACCGTATCCTCAAAATCTATCGCTTGTTCTATATCGTTCTGGTTCAAAACATGCTGTCCAATAAATCTCCGAGACTCTCTTTTTCCAGGCAGGAAGCCAAACCAATCCAACGCCCAGTTCTCTGATTCCGGGTGGTTCCCGCTATTCTTAATGTGGTCCCATACTCCGAGCATGATAGCAAGCAGTTCATCCCGAATATGCTCATTGTCCTTGATGGTATCCAGCGTCCCGCCGAATTCAACCCACCAATAGCCGAATTCCCAAGAACTGTGATCTCTGAATTTTAAATCCTCCTCCGTAAACTTGCGAGCCCATACCGGAGGAATGAACGGCATCGGTTTACCCATATCTCTCGAAGTGAACAGCAGGGTGGATCCCAAGCGGTACGCATCCCGATTTATAACCGCACCGGACTCGTTATATTCATGCGCCGCTTCTCGACCGGTATTGAATTGGGCTCCCGCCTCAAAGCCAAGCCTTCCGTCACCCGTACAATCCATGAATAGCTCTGCATGAATCTCGAAATGATCTTCCGTACTCTCCCTTACGGCATAGGCAGAAACGATTCGTGATCCTTCCATTGTGGCTCCGACCACTGTCGTATTTACCATCACAGTCAAATTGGGCTCGGCTCGGCATTTTTCATACAGGATTAAGTCCAGCATATTTGCACTGCGTTGTGGATTGCGTATAGAGCATTCCAACATAATTTCCTCAATGATACCGCTTTCCCTTCGCTCAGATTCTAATTCCGTCCCCCTTGTCGAGGAGCCTGATATATTCATGCGAATCTCGGAGGATGCATTGCCACCGAGAACAGAACGATCTTGGCAAAGAATGACTTGGGCTCCATTTCGCGCAGCTGCAATTGCTGCAGTTACTCCTGTGAGACCTCCACCGGCAACCATGATTTGTGTATTCAATTTTTTAGCATCAATTTTCATCATGGTCCTTGACTCCTTTTATATCTATGATATCTTTAATTTCATATTAAACGTTTTCATATTGTACTGTGAATTCATAGAATTTCATTTTCATATCTAAAATTACAATTTGTAAATAAGGGCTCGAACGTGTCAGAATGAATGCCGGAAATGGTAACCTACGCCTTTTGGGAAAAGAAGGGCAAGTTTTTGTATGATACAGATACTTATTTGACATGGGTGCTCTTTGCCGTTGAGGACGGTCGATTCGAGTATCAGATCGGGAATGAGTATGGCGAAGCCGTATTCGGGAATATCGTCGTATGTCCCCTGACTTGGGATCCATTTCGCGCAGCTGCAATTGCTGCAGTTACTCCTGTGGGACCACCCCCCCGGCAACCAGGATTTGTGTATTCAATTTTTTTGCATCAATTTTTCATCATGGTCCTTGACTCCTTTTATATCTATGATATCTTTAATTTCATATTAAACGTTTTCATATTGTACTGTGAATTCATAGAATTTCATTTTCATATCCAAAATTACAATTTGTAAATGAGGGCTCGAACGTGTCAGAATGGATGCCGGAAATGGTAACCCACGCCTATTGGGAAAAGAAGGGCAAGTTTTTGTATGATACAGATACTTATTTGACATGGGTGCTCTTTGCCGTTGAGGACGGTCGATTCGAGTATCAGATCGGGAATGAGTATGGCGAAGCCGTATTCGGGGATATCGTTGTATGTCCCCCTTACGTAGCATTTTATCGCAACACATTGTCCCCCATAAGCTTTCACGCAATAACGTTTACATTCACTAATGACAAGAATCAGTCCCTGTCTAACCTATTGCCCGAGCACAAAATTACAGTACAGCAAACTAAACGCTTATCCGAAAACTATCATCATTTAAGGGTTGCCGATCAAGTGATGCACTATAATTTGAATAATCAGCGATTGAAGCAGCATTACTTTCTGGATTTGTGGCTTATGATCATTCAACAAAACATGCAGCATCTGGAAATGAACCCCTTCTTGAACGATGACGAATTGATTCTCGAGGTTGCCATTTATTTAGCTAATCATGCTCATGAAACCATTGAAATCCGAAATGTAGCTCATCACTTTGGATTAACTCCAGTCACCCTGATTCGCCGATTCAAAAGCATTTATCAAATCAATCCCCTGCAATACTTAACTTCGCTCCGGATAAAAAAAGCTTGCCGATTGTTATTATCCACGGAGTGGAAGCTGGATCTAATCGCAGAGAATTGCGGGTATGAGAATGGTTTCTATCTCAGTCGAGTGTTTAGCAAGATTATGGGTACGAGCCCTTCAGCGTTTAGAAAACAAAACCGGTTCTAGTAAGCCCGAGAGGAAGAAAAGTCGAATATTCATTGGCAGGACCAGCAGGATGATTACTTGAAGCTATCGACGAACAGTAAACGGATCATTGCCGAAAATTCCAGCCATTATATTCATCACGATCAACCCGAGCTGGTGATAGGCGTGATTATGGAAATGCTGCTGGGGAGCGTTGAATAGCCGTTGTAAGCGCATGGCAGCATAAAAAAGGAGCAAGCGCGAAATGCCTTGCTCCTTAAATGATTACTGCTAATTAATTCCTAGGCTGGTAGAACATCACCGGTCCCATAATTCCGCCCGTGCCCAGTTCGTCAAGCAACAGGTTCGTCGTATCGACGACGACGACGTTCGGCTTGCCAAATTCGACGGCGCCTGTGGCATCGAACACCCACGGTTTCATCATTGAGGCGCCTTTCTGGACGACCGGCAGCTCGATGCCGTTCACCCAGACGCGAGCCGATTCGTCGACGTTGCTCATCCAGAGGTGTACGGGACGGCCGTCGTCGTATTGTTTTTTAAGATCGACCGTCGTCCGGTACCAGACGTTGCCTTTGTAATAGCGCAGCCCTTGGTCGGACCACGTTTCGGAGTACGTTTTCAGCTTCATCCATGATTTGGTGCCCAGCTCCTTTTTCCATAAGCCGAGCTCGTGGCCGTGATTGTTCGGGAACAGCATCGCGTGCCATTCGTCTGGCAGCTCGGCGACGATGCGTCCGCCGTTCTGTGTCCGGTTGTAGCCGTCCTCGACAATATCTTTCCAGAACCAGTTGGTATACAGATAGGAAGACCACGGCGACAATGCGACAGGCGAATGCGAAATCGCTTCGTAGCGCAGTTCGAGGATGTTGTCGAGATGCTGCTTCGCATTTGCAAATTCAAATTTGTTCAGCTCATCCATCATCTTCAGAAAGTTGTCTCCGAAATCAAAGGCGATGCGGGTGATGTTCACCCTTTGGGCGTATACCGGATCGCTCGCTTTCGCTGCTTCTTTTTCCGCTTTGCTGAGTGTTTTTTCCATGTCTTCTACTACTTTTTTCGTTAAAATATGTGGGAAGTCATAGATGCTTCCGGCAAAGTAATCGGCTTTCGCAAACGCATTTTCCAGAATGTCGAAATGCTCTTGCATCGGTTGGGCGGCCGGACCGAAAAACTTCTCAAAATAATCGTCCATGAGTGCGTCTACATCGAGATATGGGTTCCATTTCAGCTTGGCGTCAAGGTAAAGCGACGGTCCGTGATAGCCCCATGCCGGGAGCACTTCCGCTTTCGCACCGATCAGGCCGGTTTCGTAGTAAAATTTGAGTTCGCTGGCAGCCTGATTCATCATCGAGAATGGCAGTCCAGGATCGGCCAAGTTGAAACGGTAGTCGTACATCATCGGCTGCACACCGAGCGCCGCCCAATCTTCGATCAGCTCTTTCAAATAGTTCCGCTCCCAGGACAGGTCGTTGCCCATCGCATGGAACCGTTCGATTGTAATCGGAGCGATGATCGGCACGATGCGCGGATTCGGTATTTCCCTTACCGGCGGTTTCATGTAGCTGCTATAAGCGAACAGAACGATTTTGACGTCCGGATATCCGGCTGCCGTCAGGCGATCCAGCACTTGATTGATGAATTTGATGTAACGGTCGGTCGTTGAGTTGACGCCGTTGAGCGCGTCGAAGTCTTCAGCGTCCCATTCGGGATCGGGATCAAGCACTTCCGGAACGCCGTCCACCGGCGACATGCTCAGAAATTTCATGCCCGGATCCTTTCGCAGCTTGGCAATGGATCCGTCCACGATGCAATTGAGCACTTCCGGTATGCTGACATCCAGCTGTCCCGTCGCATTGCCGTTTTTGTCTTTCAGAAACAGGTCAGGCCGCTTTGTTCGGGTAATGCCACACGGCCACGACTGCGCACCGATATTCCAGTCAAGCAGTCGCATGTGGCCCTGCCACGGCTTCACTTCCAGTCGATCGTACACAAGGGGAATTTGTGACGGGAGGGTCTGGTAAATGTCCGGTTTTTGCATTCGGAGTTCGAAGGCTGGATGCTGAATCGTGTCTTGCTCTTCCAGGACAACCGTATTGGTTTTCGGGATGACGGTGCCGATATCGCCAGGCATGATCCAACGGACGCCCAGCTGCTCCAGCAAATCATATCCGGCATATACCGTTCCGTTATCGCCCACACCGACTAACTGAATCGTTTTGTCGTAAGCCAGCAGTCGGAACGCGTCAGGGTTGCTGCCGTCTTCAAGAATGGTAGCCTGGCTTGCTGCATAGTCCGGCGCCGCTTTTCCGACGAAAATTTTCGTCTGATATTGATCGTACACCGCGCTCGTTACAGGAATTTCGGCTTCGGAGATTTGAAATAGATAGTTTTGGATTTCCTTGGCTATTTGTTGTTCTTTTGCCGTAGCGTCTTGGGCAATTACGATTACCGTGTCTGCTTGCCCGTTCTCGACAATTGTGACTTGTCCGGGAGGCTGGTCCGGGTTTGGGTTTTTCCGTTGATATAGCTGATCGGCATTCCGGGATTCGTTCGATTCATTCGACTGGCCCGGACCATTCAGCCCCTCAGCGTAGATAGACGGGAGTATCGTAAACACCAAAACAATGCAAACAAGAAGAGAAAGCCATTTGGGATATGTGCGTTTTTTCATTTTGATTGTCCTCCATTTCATATAAAAAGGAATCGATAATAGTTAAAAGTGTGTGTTTAACGCCTGTGTACGCGTACGGTCAATGTCGCATTTGGCAAATCAATCGCCGTCGGCATTCGGTTCACTACTTCCACGGTGACTGTATTGAGCGCTGAAATGTATGGAATCAATTCGACGCCTTGGGTGTTTACGTTCAGTGACGCTTCAATGAAATCGCCGAATGCGGCGCCGTTTACGGTAAGCGTCGGAGGAGCCGGATCGCGGTCGCCGCTGGCAAGCAACGGTGCATTGTACACGGTCGAAGCCATAAGTACGGAGCTCGCATCGAACCGGCTGATTCGCCAGTTTTTGCCGGCGCGGTAAAACTCCGCGAACAGGAAGCTCGGCCCGCTTAGGATGAACGATTGCGAGGCTGCGGCGGGATTGCCGATTGTCGTGCCGGCGCCGGCGTTGATGGTGACCGTTCGGGTCCCCGTTCGCGGAAACACGAGCAGCCTGTGGGATATGCCGGACGAAATAAAATCGTCACGCACGAAAGAAAGGGTTGCACTCGTGCCGGTCACAACGGTCGCGGGAATGTCAGGCCCGTATACGGCGGGATCTACGACCGGGGCTTCCAATCTTTGATAGGCGGTAGCGGCGGAAGGATCCTGGTAATCGAGATCGATCGCTTCGACGGCGCCTTTGTTGAGATCAAAATCAATCAGATAACGCCCGACGCATTGACTGATTCGCTGGTCGCAAGTAATCGGGTCCATGTTGCCGATGGCGTACTGTCCGGTCACATGGTTATTGGATACTGCGATTCGCCCAGCTTCGGCGTAAACGGTATCGATATAGCCGCCTAAATGAGCGCTGTAAGGGCTGCTGCCCAGTTTAGCTGTGATCAGGTTTGACTCTCCACTCAGCTTGCCGATAAAACCGGGGTACAACTGGGCGATAAAATATCCGATGGAACAGCCAAGCGTTGTCATGGAGCTTACGGAAAGCGGGCCTGACGTGCTGCCCACCACCTTAAAGCCGGAGCCCACGCACCAATACCGCTCTTTTGCGAATGCGAAATCATCATTGGTTACCCATAGCCGGACGGTGACGGTTCCCCATGTTCTGTTGATTTCGGTGATGGTGTACTCGTTCTTGCCAATGATGAGGCTGTCGCCCGCTTGCGTTTCGTCCGGAATATTGGTGACGCCGGTAAATTGGGTGTATTGTGCAGAGCCTCCGAATGATCCGGACAAGGTGTGGCCAGTGAATTGAAACACTTTTCCGATTGCCGTCGTGATGCCGAAGCCGCAGTAGAGCACCGCCACTGATTCGATTTGCACATGATAAGCGTTGAAGTTGATTTCAATTCCTTGCACTTTCATATAGCGCACTTCCATCCTGCGGAAAACGCTTACACTCACATCCGTAATTTTGGCTCCGCGATGATTCGTTCTGGACACGAGTACCGGATTTCCTTTTCCGATTAATACAAAGCTGTCGAATTGAGTGTATGGAAAATGGTCGATTTCCAGCATCCAGTCGTCTGAGGCGTAATTCGATTGCAGCTTGAGCGTGCCGCGGATGGTCGACGGCCGTTCTGTACTGCCGCCGCGAAATACGATTTTGTCCGAAACGATCGTGTCGATGTCCCAGTTGATTTCGCCTTTAACTGTCGATGCCCGCAGCGCGAACGCTTGCAAACCTGCGGTGCTGTCCACTCCGTTGAGACAGCCAAACATATGCGGGTTCAATACGCAAGCTGTGCGAACGAAACAACCGTTTCCTGCGGGGTTCGTCTCGCCCGTTCCGTTCAGAAAACCGGCCAGTGTCGCCGCAGACCCATCCCACGGAACGGTGTTGCTGATGATGTCGCCGCCATTATGGTTCGCCTTCGGCTCATCCGGCTTGTAGTAAAATTCGCCGCCGCCGACCCGTTCACCGTCAAAATATGCTTTGACGGAATACGTCTTTTGGACATCCGGCGATTGAGCCAACAAGGCATCGACTGAATCGACGGATGTGATAGTGCAGAACGAGAGTGATTTGCCGTCGTTCGGATGCCCATAAACTGCTGATATCACGGGTGGGCCAGAAGCCGCTTTTCCCCATACCGTTGGCCCGGTGAATGCGATTGCCGCGCCGGCCATGCCTAAAGAGGCGAGCAGTTTTCGGCGGGTGATTTTATCGTTCGTCTCAACTGATGGTTCCGCTCTTTCCTGTTCACCAGCTCTAGCATTCTCGCTCGTTGCTGCTGCCTCCTCACGATTTTCCTGGCTTGAATATGCACCGCTTTTGGCATCATCAGAAATCTGTTTTTGCGCTTTAGCTTTGCTTCGCTTCCCTTGATCCGGCATGCCGAACCCTCCTTGTTCGTTACGTTGCCTGCCATGAAGTGCCGCATTTGTGTGAAACCAGGTGCAATTTCCAGAATGCTTGTCCTTATATCCACCACCTTGTCGCGAATATCAATTTTTTGTAAACGATTTAGATGTTTTAGGTGTCTATCATAATGAGCACAAAAAACATTCTAGTTGAATAATACCGTTGTATCGCTCATATGGAAATGTGTGGAATTTCATGATGCATAGCACTTTCTTTCACTTTCGCTTACTAAAACTCACTTTACGTTAGCTCGACAGTCAATCATAAGTTTCCTCGGAAATGAACTCGAAATTTACTCAGGAGGGTTTTGTCATGAATCCTAATGCTGTGGATGGTATTCTTCCTCAACTACTTAACTACAGGTTTTGGGAGAACCGTGAGCAATTTTATTTGGAAGTCGATACGTATTCGAACTGGATCATGTTGATCGCTGAGGGGGGATGTTTTGAGTATGAAATCGGAGATCGGAACGGGATCGGTCAAGCGGGGGATGTGTTGCTTTGCCCACCATCCGTGCCTTTCCGGCGAAAAATTGTGAACACGCTTACCTTTCACTTTATCAACCTTCAGTGGAAAAGTGTTGCGGGGCAAAAAATCGTGACGGAGCCGTTTCTTCTGTCGGAAATTCCGATCGGGAACATCACTTTGCGCAATCAAGAGCGACTGAAATCCAACTGCGATTATTTGAAACAACTGATCGATCGGTCTATTCCATCGGACGTGTTGCGAAAGAACCATCTGCTTTCCGACATTTGGCTGCTCTGCTGCCAGGAAGGAGAACCTTCGACACGAACGAAATGGAGCCCAGATCCAGTGATGAACGCCGCCTTGAAGCGGATCAATGAAACGTGCTTTGACTACGGCTTCAGTGTCAAGAGTTTATCGCATGATTCCGGACTCAGTCCCGTGCAGTTCAGCCGAAAATTCAATCGGGCGTTCGGCATGGCGCCAATGGCATACGTGATGGAACTGCGGTTGAACAAGGTGGCTCGGCTGCTGGCTGAAAGCACGCTGTCTTTGCAAACCATTGCTGATTTATGCGGCTTCGAGAACGGCAACTACCTATGCCGCCTGTTTTACATAAAAATGAATATGAACACGACGGAATACCGCCGAATGAATAAGCTGTAGCGGAGGCGGGAACCCCGCCGGGTATCACTTGCCTGGACACCTGTTGAGCCGTTTCGATAAACGGATGGCCGTCCGGCACGCCCGAACCATGTAGGAAGCGGATGAGCTTCTTGTACTTCACCGGCGCCGCGGGCAAAATGTCGTCTTGCTCCGCATAACACTTGCAGAAGTTTACGAAATCGTCGAACAGCAAAGAAGGAGCCCGATTCGGTGAAGAAACTACCGAAGCTCCGAACAACCATAGGAATCATGAAGCCGAGAAAAGAGGGAAAGAACAAGAAAAACTAGATAACAAACATCAATAAATCAATAATATGGGAATAAATCGCCTTCCCGCTGGAGTGCTGCTTTTTTGGCTCATTGGCAGATCAAGTAAACTGTAATATTTTTCAATAGATATTTAAATAAGGGGTTTTAAAGTTTTGCGGCCCTCTTCTTCGGTTTATTTACGATCATGTTAGTTTATTTGTAACGCCAGTGGTGCCCGTATTGGTTATTTGGGCGGAATCGATCGATTATGCTTGGATAGCAAGTGTTACTACTGGGTATTGGGCTGGTTTCAGAGAAATAGGGGGTTTTTCACGAATATAAGGGATAGTAAGAATGGCTATTTGTATCATGAGTGCCGAGATGGCCAAAATAACCAGTAGTAAAATGGCCTAAATCTCAGACTTCGTGCGGTTTTTAATAATAGAAAAGCCTTCCCAAAAAACCATACAGGTTTTTGAAAAGGCTAGGAAAGCTGTTGAGATTAATCCATTTTGAAAGGAATCTTTTTGCCCAAAGCAGAAGAAACTTGTTCCGCATATCCGTCGAAGATCGCTTTACCCTGATATTTGCCATATATTTCTTCTGAATATTTAGCCCAGTTGGAGGAGTCCTTATCTTCGAACAAAACTTTGGTCAAGTATACATTCATTTGCTTGCGGAACGCGCCAAGATCAAGACCTGCTGGAGGAGCTACGTTAGTACCCAACGTGTAATATTTGTTCTTTTTGAACACCTCAAGAATGGCCCGATCATGTTCAGTCTCACGCGGATCCGTGTATTGCAATCCAATCGGTGAAGGATCCTTCACACCAAAGCTGAACACGCTGCCCCACACATCCGTGAAGTTTCCGTTATCAATAATATCTTTCTTAAAGGCATCGGGAATCAATGTGATCTTGTTGCCTTCTTTCTTATGATGGATGCCTTCCTTCCCATAGTTAGCAAGTGTGAAGCCTTCTGGGGACGCGAGGTAATCCAAAATTTCCATGATCCGCGTGATTTTATTCTCAGGTGTCTTAGCATTGATCAGGAATGGCAGACCTGGAATCGCAGAGTAAGTAATCGGACTGTCGCCTGCAATATGGAAGGCTGCGAATTCGGCTTTCGGATTGCCCGTAACTTCCTGAGTTTTCTTCTGTACGCTTATTCCGGAATTTGTGAAGGCAATATCACGAGAACCGGAGTAGAAAATTCCCACCTTACCTTGTTGAACCTTATTCAGATGCTCACCCGATTTGTTCAAGAACCAGTCCGGATCCACCACTTTCAAATCAAGGGTTTTGCGAATTTCATCCAGAATCAGACCTGTCCGTTTATTGGAACCTGTGTCGATGAAATTGTTATCTTTATCAATAAGCAATCCTGCGCCAAATCCATTCTTAAACCACTCTGGAAACTCACGGGACACATTCTGCCCGCTGCCAAAAGTCGTAAATCCGTACGTATCATTCTTACCGTTGCCGTCCGGATCATTCAGCGTGAATTGCTTCATCACTTCAATCATCTCATTGTAGTTGGTAGGTACTTTCAGGTTCAGCTTATCCAGCCAATCTTTGCGCACATAATAAGCATGATACTGGTTCTTCTCAAAAGGAACAGGCGCCCGCTTGAATGCATTCTGTACCTCGTATCGCTTCAATTCTTCTTTGCTAATCCATTTAAAATAGTTAGGCATCTTCTCTGGTGTAACAAATTTCGTTAGATCCGCAACAGCCCCATCCAACATGTACTTTGTAGTTTTGGCGCCTTCAGCATGGAAAAGATCGGGTGCATCCCCTGCAGTCAGCTTCAAGTTCAGCTTGGTTGAGAACTCCTCACCCAGAACCGAATAGTCCATGTTGATTACAACATTGAACTTCTCTTCCAACGTTTTTCTAATAAAATCTTTGTCGCCTGAAGGCAAGCTTGAGGTGTTTGTCGGAGTAGTGGTCATGAAGTTCAGTGTCAATTTCTCACGCTGCGGAGCCGTGCTTGATGATGGGGTGCTTGATGGGTTTGCCGTTTCTGCTGACTTCTCATCACCTTTACTGCCGCATGCAGACAATACAAGAACAGTAGCTATCGATACTACACTTAACTGCTTAAATCTTTTTTTCAAAATGTTGACCCCCCGGTTCAAATAATAAATAAGTGCTCCATCTAACCTCATACTTGCTGAAAAAAGCTACACGGTTGATTTGTGTTACATCTGCATATAAGTACAGAATGTGAACTCAGCTCGATTATATCAGATGACTAATTGTTCTAGCAATACAATTGTTTATTGATTGTTCATATAATTCATAAAAAAATATTCAATGAGTAACTATCACTTAGTCATAGCTTATTAGAGCACCTAAAGTGTTGTGCGGATGTTCAGATATGGAATGGAAAAGCTCTTTGGCTTGATCAAGCTTAGCCTCATGAGTGATCAAAGGTGTAACCTGAATGCGACCTTCCGCCAGTAGCCGAACATATTCTTTCATATTGCGTCCTTCCGTCCATCGTACGAAACCAATGGGATAATCGAATCCTTGATCTTCATACTCCGCGTCGTATCGACCTGGACCGCCAGCTCGAGAAATCATAATTTGCGCTTCTTTCTTGAACATAAGTGCTCTCGTGAAATCAGGTAAAATATCTCCTACTATGACGATTTTCCCGCGATCTCGAATGAGCTTGAGACTGTGGTCCATTAGTCCAGACTTCTTCCCTCCTGCGCACACGAATACCGCATCCGTTCCTTTGCCTTCCGTATCATTCATAACGACCTGCTCCAGTTCCTCCATCGTGGTGGCGGTCGATAAGATACCGAATTGGTTCAACTGTTTACAGCGCGACGGCATCAAATCACAGCCTGTCACTTGATTTGCAGCTGCGTGCGCAATCTGTGTCGTGATCTGTCCTAAGATCCCGAGTCCAATTATGACCGCATGTTCCCCAAAACGGAGGTCACCTTGCCGCAGGGCATGAATGCCAATCGCCCCAAGCCCTACGAACGCAGCCTCTCTAAGACCCACATGATCAGGAACCGGCACAGCAAGATGTTTGGGTACCAGCAATCGCTCGGCATGCCGCACATAAGGGCCGCCGTAACAAGCTACTCGTTGACCCGGCCGGAAACCGTCCACACCTTCACCAACAGCAACCACAATTCCAGAAGCACTGTAACCGATCGGTTCCGGCTCCTTGTAGTCACGACTCTTCATTGTCATTTCAGTCCCTGGACTTATGGCCGAATATTTCGTTTCAACTAACAAATATCCTGGTTTTAAACAATGTTCCGGATAATCCATTAATTCCAGGTCCTGGTTCCGGGTTACGAGCATTTTCATAAGTTAGCGATCCCCCTAGTATCCATTATTGTTCTTTTATTGTTCAAATAAATTATAGTTTGCTCACAAAAAAACTGTCAACAAGTTTTCTCACCTCATGAACAACAGAAAAAAACCCGGCCGTTGGCCAGGTCCTTGGTGGTTGAGTTCATTTGTGCGCGCAGGAGGACAGGAATGTGGGCTACGATTGCTGTTGTGCTAGGGTTCCCTTGATTATAATGTTTAGTGGTAGGAACCCAACCACAAAGGCAACCACTTCGTTTCTCCGCTCCACCTCCCTGCCCTTTTTGTGCTTCTTTTTTCTAGGAGTTACGGTTTAATACTATCTGTACCCGGTCTTTCCCGACGCACATATTCGATTCGATTCTTAAGCCCACATTCCATCAACAAAGCTATTATTTCTAGACAGAGACACTGAAAAACAGGAGATTTTTATATTTCACAGTAGTAAAGCAATACAAAGACAATTCTTGTTCACTTATTCAGAGAGGATCTCATCCATTCGGTCGCAGAATTGTTCAACCGTCTCCAGATTTGCCCAGAACAGGCGTAATTCTTTGCGTATTCTATCAAATTCATGAGGCGTTACATTCAGGGCGGTGTAATAATTAAAGGTAGGAAAGATCTCTCGAAACATCATGTATCTGGATGGGATTGATAAATTCTTACTGCGATACTCATCCGATTCCGCAATCACCTTTACACTTGGTAAAGAGTAAGTATGCTGGCGAATCGCCAATTGCCCCGCATGGCTAGTCAAATATTCAGCAAAATTTGCTGCCTCCTCCTTCAATTCCGAGAAACGGTTGATGCCTATCCCTATATTAAGCAACAATGTTTTGTATTGTCCTGAAGTGGGCAGCGGCGCTATATCGAAAGGAAACTTGCATTCCTTGAAATAATTCAAGTTAAAATAAGTCGTGATAATCATCGAAGCTTTCTCCTGTGCGAACAGCAACTCCGCATCATTCTCGCTTGCCAGCATGAACACGGGTCGATCAGCCTGATTGAATAATAGCTCCCGGCAATACTCTATCATACTCATAAATCCAGGATGACGAATATTTAACTTGCCGTCTGATTTCCTTGCGAACTGAACCCCGTTCTGCAGCAAGAATATGGACCATCTATTCTCAGACAACAGAAAAAAGTAGAACCCAAAACGATTATGTCCTTCGCTTAATTTCTTGGCGGCTTCCGATAACGTCTCCCAGTTCCAGCTGCTATCCGGTTCCAGAAGCCCGGTTTCATGGAAATGTTTCTTATTATAGCAAAGGATTACGGGTGAATAAATAATCGGCAGCAACCAGAGCTTGGACTGGTCTTTGAAAGGATTGCTTAGGAAAGAATAAATTTCCGGTTTGTCCTCCATCGGTTCAAATACCTCATTTAAGGTCCCCCGCTCTTGCATCTGACTGAAATGAGTATAGTTGACTGTCATTAGGTCCAGCCCATTGTCGTTCAAATAACGTTCAATCGGCTGAATAGAATCTTCATCTGGCAAGGTAACCGGCTGGATCCGCACATTAGGATTCGCTTTGTGATAGTCGGAGAGCAGTATTTCTATAGCCATGTCTCGATAAGCAGATTTATAAACACCCATCTTGAGCTGAATAGTTTGTTCTTTGGACTTCTCCAGCACCTTATTTCCCACATTCATAATCTTTTCAATGACTCGCTCATTTTGCAAAATCTCCAAGGCTCCGCGAACCGAATTACGGCTTAATTGAAATTGCTTTGCAAGCTCCTGTTCAGAGGGGATCAAATCGCCAACCTGCAGTGTGCCTGCATCAATTTCACTTCTTATGGAGGATAACATGTCATCTTGTCGCTTCTTGAATGTCACTCGATCGGGTCTACTCATGGCTACGTTCCTTATCTCATCATAATAATCCTAGTTATATCACACCCTTGACAAAAATGCATCTGAGTTGTTCTCTTTTTGTATCTAAAACTACAACACCCCTCATCCCGCATCAAATAACGGGTTAGAGGGGTGCTTCGGGACGACCAGTTAGTGCAAGAGGTTATACTGCAGGTTATGCTTGTTCTCCGATCGCAATCCAGTGCACAAATCCACTTGGCTGAGGCGAGAATCGTGTTCTAAGAATGGTTACTACGGCTAGCTCAGGAGTCTGTTCTTTAAGCACAGCGCAATAAGCTTCGTGATTCGTCATAGCGACGACAACATAGTTGGCGCTCGCGAATGGTTGATCGAGCACAATACTGAGCTCCACCTTCTCATCCTGCGGGCCGAAGTTGAAGGCTGAAATACCGAATTGTTGTATAGTGGGCACATTGGATTTAACCGACTGAACAGGGTTGATGCTAAGCTTATCTGCACCAAGAGAACGATCCGCTACATGCTCTCCTGTAATTGTCTGGGCTGCAATTGCTTTGGCCGTAACGGAATCCTCCGCTAGATGCTGAGAAGTAACAGATTCCGCGGGCAGCTCACGCGAAGTCACATTACCATCAACTGTTTGCCGGGACCTGATGACCTCTGCAGACAGATGGCGCAAAGTCACTGAACCTTCAGCCAGATGCTGGGAGGTTACGGTGCCTTCAGCTAGCTGCTGGGACTTCAGTACCTCTTCTGATAAATGACGCAAGCTTATCGAGCCTTCGGTCAGGTGCTTGGATGTGACAGACTCAGCAGCCAGTTGACGCGAAGTCACCGAGCCTTCGGTCAAATGCTGCGAGGTCACCGCTTTTGCTGACAGATGACGCGAGGTGACACTGCCTTCGGCCAGCTGCTGAGCTTCCAATACTTCAGCAGACAGATGGCGCAAGCTTACGGAACCTTCGGTCAGATGCTGCGAGGTCACAGCTTCTGCTGACAGATGACGTGAGGTGACGCTACCTTCGGCCAACTGCTGCTGGGCTTCCAATACTTCAGCAGAGAGATGGCGCAAGCTTATCAAGCCTTCGGTCAGATGCTGCGAGGTCACAGCTTCGGAAGCAAGATGGCTGGCACCGATGGACTGTGTCTGGATATGAGAGCTCGAAACAGCTCGATCCGCTATCTTGGAAGCAGTAACGCTGGCATCAACCAGTTGGTTCTCACCAATCTTCACATCCTCGACAGGAGCTGGAGGATTGTTGGCCGCGTGCTCTTCTATGAGTTGCGTAATCGAGAACTGCAAATGATGCGACTGGATTGAGCCTGATTGGATATGCACGCTACCAATAATTTCATTTGCCAGTTTATCGCTCGTTACACTGTTAGCCGCTAGTTTCTCGGAAGTGATCGCTTCCTCCTGAATCATTAAAGACGTTATTGCATTTTCCTGAATATGCTCTTCAGCAATCGCCTGATCCGAGATGTGCCGGGATTCAATCGTTTCATTCTCGAGATGATCTCCAGTCAACGATAAGAGCGCCAGCTTATCGCCGGTAATGCTCCCATCCAACAAGTGATCGGCTTGGAGAAGATCGCTATCTAGATGGTAGGCTTTAATAAGGCCGGGCTGCAAATGATAAGCATGAATGGACTCTGGACGCAGGTGCTCTTCACTCACGCTCTCAGGAACAAGTTTCTCACTTGTAACCGAATGATTGGCTAACTTCATTGCGGTTATAGATTCATCCTGAAGTCGAGTTGCCCCAATGCTTCCCTCCCTGATATGGGATTGATCAATAGAGCCGCCGGCCAGGTGTTGCGCTTGAATCAATCCCTCCGACAAGTGCCGGGTTGCAATCGCCTCATTCTTCAAATGATCGCTTGTCAGCGTTAAAGGTGCCAGCTTTTCACCGGTAATGCTCCCATCCAACAGATGTTCCGCTTTAAAAAGATCGCTTTCCAAATGATGGCCTTTTATAATGCCGGGTTGCAGATGATAGTCGGATATCGATTCTGAACGCAGATGTTCGCCGCTTACGCTATCAAGAGCAAGCTTGTCGCTGGTTACCGCATGATCCGCCATCTTTTGTCCCGTTACTGACAAATCCTGAAGCTGAGATGACCCAATGCTTCCTTCGCGGATATGGGATTGACTAACGGAGCCAGAGGCAAGGTGATGTGCCTGAATCAATTCCTCCGACATGTGCCGGGATTCAATCGCTTCATCCTTCAAATGGTCGCCTGTCAGCGTTAAAGGTGCCAACTTATCGCCGGTAATGCTTCCATCCAATAGGTGATTCGCTTGGAGAAGGTCGTTATCCAGATGGTAGGCTTTAATAACGCCGGGCTGCAAATGGTAAGCATTAATGGACTCTGGACGCAGATGCTCTTCACTCACGCTCTCAGGGACCAGTTTCTCACTTGTAACCGAATGATTGGCTAACTTCATTACGGTTATAGATTCATCCTGAAGTTGAGTTGCCCCGATGCTTCCCTCCCTGATATGGGATTGATCAATAGAGCCGCCGGCCAGGTGTTGCGCTTGAATCAATCCCTCCGACAAGTGCCGGGATGCAATCGCTTCGTTGTTCAAATGATCGCCTGTCAGTGTTAAGCGTGCCAGCTTATCGCCGGTAATGCTCCCATCCACCAGGTGATCGGCATGGTGAAGATCACTCTCTAGATGGTAAGCTTTAATAACACCAGGCTGCAAATGGTACCCAAATATCGACTCAGGACGCAAATGTTCTCCACTCACGCTCTCAGGAACCAGCTTCGCACCTGTAACGGAATGATTGGCTAACTTCCGTTCGGTTATAGATTCATCCTGAAGTTGAGCTGCCCCGATGCTCCCCTCGCTGACATGGGATTGACTAATAGACCCGGAGGCAAGGTGATTGGCTTGAATTAACCCCTCCGACAAGTGTCGGGATGCAATCGCCTCATTCTCCAAATGATTGCCTGTCAGCGTCGAAGGTGCCAGTTTATCGCCGGTAATGCTCCCATCCAACAGATGTTCCGCTTTAAGAAGATCGCTTTCCAAATGAAAGGCTTTTATAATGCCTGGTTGCAGATGATAGTCGGATATCGATTCTGAACGCAGATGTTCGGCGCTTACGCTATCAGGAGCAAGCTTGTCGCTGGTTACCGCTTGATCCGCTATCTTTTGTCCCGTTACTGACAAATCCTGAAGCTGAGATGACCCGATGCTTCCTTCGCTGATATGGGATTGACTAACAGAGCCAGAGGCAAGGTGATGTGCCTGAATCAATTCCTCCGACATGTGTCGGGATTCAATCGCATTATCCTTCAAATGGTCGCCTGTCAGCGTTGAAGATGCCAGCTTATCGCCAGTAATACTTCCTTCCAATAGGTGATTCGCTTGAAGAAGGTCGTTATCCAAATGAGAAGCTTTGATTACGCCAGGCTGCAGATGATGGCCGAATATCGACTCTGACCGCAGATGTTCGCCGCTCACGCTATCAAGAGCAAGCTTTTCACTGGTCACCGATTGATCCGTCAGCTTCTGCTCCGTTACCGATGAATCCTGAAGCTGGGACGATCCAATGCTTCCTTCCAGGATGTGCCATTGGTTAATGGAGCTTGCAGCGAGGTGGCCTGCTAGAATCGATCCCTCCGACATGTGCCGGGATTCAATCGCTTCATTCTTCAAATGATCGCCAGTCAACGTCAAAGGTGCCAATTTATCGCCAATGATACTTCCCTCAACTAAATAATTCCCTGTGAGCAGATCATTCTCGAGATGGTAAGCTTTGATGACTCCCGGCTGCAAATGGTAACCAAAAATCGACTCTGGGCGCAGATGTTCTCCGGTCACGCTCTCAGGAACAATCTTCGCGCTTGTAACGGAGTGATTCGCTAGCTTCTGTTCGTTGATAGCTTCATCCTGAAGCTGTGTAGCGCCTATGCTCCCGTCACGAATATGCCATTGGCTGATAACGCCTGAAGCCAGATGACGCGCTTGAATTAATTCTTCTGATAAATGATCGGGTGTAATAACTCCATCGGCGAGCTTCGACGACGTGACGGAAGCCTCATCCAGTTGCTCCGTTCCAATCGCTGCGGGTTTCAATTTACAACGTTCAATGACACCATTCAAAATATGCTCTGCGGAAAAAATACCTGGTTCCAGGTGGTATCCCTTGATCGTACCCGCTTTGACATGGTACCCCTGAACGGATTCATGACGCAGATGCTTGCTCGTGATTACCTCCGGAGCGATCTTGTCGCCCGTTACACTACCCGTCGCAAGTTGATCTACACTAACGGACTGAGGCATCAGCTTATCCGTCCCGACCGACTGGTTCGCCAGGTGCTGCCCTTGTACCGCTTGCGCCGTCAGATGCGCAGCGGTTACGGAGCCGCCCGATAGATGGCGGCTTTCGATTGCGGCGTCGGCCAGCTTCGCGCCGACTATGGCTGCGTCAGCGAGCGCTTCGCCGCTGACGGCCCCGAGCGCGATGTGCCCGCGCTCGACGCTTGCGCCCGCGAGCTTCGCCGCGGTCACAGCTCCTGCGGCGAGGTGCTCCTCGCCGACCGCTTCGGCGGCGAGATGCGCCGCCGCAACCGCTCCTGCGGCGATATGCTCGCCGCTCACGGCACCCGGCGCCAGCTGGGCGCCGGCCACGCTTGCGTCAGCGAGCGCTTCGCCGCTGACTGCGCCCAGCGCGAGATGCTCGCGCTGCACCGCTTGCGGCGCGAGCTTCGCAGCCGTCACCGCGCCAGCGGTGAGCTGCGCCTCGCGCACGCTCTCAGCGGCGAGATGCGCCGCCGCAACCGCTCCTGCGGCGAGGTGCTCGCCGCTCACGGCACCCGGCGCCAGCTGGGCGCCGGCCACGCTTGCGTCAGCGAGCGCTTCGCGGCTGACGGCGCCCTGCGCAAGATGCTCGCGCTCAACGCTGGCAGCCGCAAGCTTCGCCGCCGTCACCGCGCCGTTCGCTATGTGCGCCTCTCCAACTGCGCCTGCTCGCAGTTTACTGCCGTCAACGCTTTGCTCCGCTATTCGGCTTGCAGTCACTGAACCAGCGATCAGATTAGCTTCTCCAACAATACCCTCACTCAGATGCTCAGCCTTTACTTCTCCAGCTGCTATATGTCCAGCAAGCACCGATTCAATCCCAAGATGGTTGGATTGGATCGCTTGCTCGGCGATATGGCCGGAATAAATTGCATTTTGCCCCAATTGTGAAGAACCAACGGCTCCAGGCGCAATCTTATTCTTGCTTACCGACCCTTCTGCCAGCTTCGAGCTGGTAACAGAAAGATCTGTCATTTTATCGGTAGATATGGATTCCGGTGCGATCTTCGCGGTTGTAACGGCGTGATCCATCAGGTGATGAGTGTAGACGCTGCTTTGAACGAGATGATTGCGTGTTACGGAGCCCAGTGCGATTTTGCTCCAAGTTACGGCTTGATCTTGGATCGTGTCGGAACTGATTGCGTTTTTCTGTAAATGATCGTTTCCTATGGCTTGCTTCGCGATATGTTTGGCTCCTACTGCTTCGCCCGCCAGCTTCGAAGGCGTTATCGATCCTTCGCTGATGTGGTCGGTTCCTACCGAGAATCGGGCCAGCTTGTCGGATTGGACGGAAGCGCCCGCGAGCTTGGAGGTCGTAATAGAGCTGTCGATGATTTGCTCGGTCGCCACGCTGTTCGCGGCCAGCTTGCTGCGGTCTACGGAGTCGTCGTCGAGCTGATTGGTCCCGATGATACCATCCGTCAAATGATCGCGCAATATAGACAGAGGGGCGATTTTGGACGTTGTTACGGATCGGGTCTGCAAATGAGCTTCCATCACGGCGTGGTCGGTCAAATGCTGAGTCAATATCGATTGATCCGCTATTTTGTCTCGAGTAATACTCCCCTGGGCCAAGTGAATATTCTTGATAGTTTCCTTCTGCAGCTTCTGTGATGTAATGCTGTGATCCCCCAGCTTCTCCGTTGTCACGGCCAAGTTCTGCAGGTTTTCCGTGATGACTGCCTGGGGCGCGAGCTTTACAGATGTAATGGAATCATCCTGCAGATGCTCCGTCAGAATTACACCATCCGCCAAATGAGCGGGACGAATCGATTGCGCTTGCAAATGCTGCGGACCAACCGACTCAAGACTCAACTTATCTGAAGTAATGCTCTTTGATTTCAACTGAAGCGTTGAAACCGATTCTTGCGCCAAATGAAGCTCCTGCACGCTCCAAGCGACCAAGTGCGTTCCATTTATCGTATTCTCGGCAATATGGTGCTTCAGAATAGAGGCTGGTCTTATGTGCGGTGAATCCACGCTTTCCTCAGCAAGCTTCTCGCTGGTAACAGCACCATCTCTCAGCTTCTCAGACAATACAGCGCCATCCGCTATTTTGGCAGAATTAACGGCACCGTTTGCCAACGAATTGGATTGAATCGCTCCGCTTTTAATTTTCTCACTAATGATCGCGTGGTCTTGGATTAGTTCAGTCGTTATCGATTGGGTATGCATATGTTTCGTTTCGATTGAGCCTTCAGCAATCTTCATAGAGTCGATCGTCTTATCGGCAAGCTTTTCAGATGTAATGCTGTTATCTAAGAGTTTCTCTCCAGGAATGGACTTATTCTTGATCTTTCTTCCGGAAATGGCACCTTGTACAATATGTTTGTCATCGATGGTGGCCGGGCATATTTTGGATGCCGTCACACTGTTATCCGCTATTTTTGCATTATCAATTGCATAATCGGATAAAGATTCACGGCCAATGCTGCCTGGCCTGATCTTGGTGCCGTCGATAGAGCGATTAGCAATTTTCTCATTGGTTACGGCCTCATCTACAAGATCGTCCGTATAGACTACTGCTACATTCTCTTGCTGAGCTCGTTCAAATAACAGAAGCACAGGAGAAATGGCATCAGAGTCAGCAAATAGGGCCGGTTCTTTCCCAGCCTCCTGATCTTCTTGGGGAACGGAGTCTGCTTCTGGTGAGAAGCCTGCTTCTTCCTGCTCATTCGAAATGTCATCCTGCACGGAATCTGACACTTGATCCGTCGGTTCTGCAACCGCTAGATGATTGATCATCGCAACTTCATTAATGGAAGTGTTCGATTTGTCAACGTCATGATTCTTCGCGTCTTCCGCCTTTTTGCGTTTTGCTGCACCGTATTTGTCATCATCCACATAGCTGAGTTCATTCAAACTGGGATTGAATATTTGCGTTCCGGAATTTCTTTTTCGTTTTTGATCACCGGGTTTCTTTTTCACTGCGGTACTCCTTTCTATTGCATAAATAGTCATAGGTAGTCATTTGTAACATATGCAAACACCCAGATCATGGTCACTGGTTTTGCAGGGATTGATACAGTTTGACTAATCGTTCTGCTGTATGCTGCCAAGTGAATTGCTCGAGCACCCTCTGGCGTCCCTGTTCCCCTAACAATCGGGCATATTCTGCGTTCTGCAGCAAAGCAACAATGCTGTTCGGAAGCTCTTGATCGATCTCGTTCAGCGGCACGAGCAATCCGGTCCGGCCGTGTTCAATCACTTCACTCATTCCTCCTGCTCGAGTAGCTACTACCGGTACGGCTGACGCCATCGCCTCCACATTAACCAAACCGAACGCTTCACGTTCTGAGGAAGGAACTACTAAAGTGTCAGCTAACCGGAACCACTCTGCTATACGCTCATGCGGGACATACGGAATAAATTGAACAGCATTCCCTAGTGGTATTGCCAGCCTTCGCAAATGCGTTACGTAAGGGGTAGTTCTGTTACTGCCATAAAACGCGCCTCCTACAATCAGCAATCGCGCATCAGGCTGTTGTTCCAATACCTTTGGCATGGCTTTAAGAAGATGGTGAATCCCTTTGATCGGTATTAACCGCCCTACGAATAAAATGATTTTACAATTTGCCCAGCCAAGTGATTGCAGAGACTGCTGACGCGCGGCTTGGTACTCTTCGGACCAACGGGAAGGGAAGCGCTCGGGATCAACCCCTAAGTGATTAACAACAATTTTGTTCGACAACCGGAAGTCAAGCTTAATCAATTCTTCCTTCAGAAAGTAACTATTGACTAGAATGGCATCTACACTTCGCAAACATGGAATCAGCTTGGCATATGAAATATGCGGTCTAGAGAGGAATGTCATGGAATGCAGAGAAAGTACGACTGGGTATTTGCTGCCTAACATACGTTTGAGGTAGCGGGCATAACGAGGACGATTCTCAACTTGAACTAGCGTTGGCTTCAAACGCTTCAATCTCGCATAAACGTGACTAATGTAGGCGCGTTTCGGGCAGCGGACATACACTACTCCGTCTATTATTTGCTGGGAAGGCAATCTCCTCGTCTTCACACCCAAGACATGAAGAGGCATCTGGAATGTGAGACGAAGCCGTTCCCCAACGTTCATCGCCACTAGCTCAACGGAACTGCTGCGGCCTGATGGGATAGGGAATGTCCCTGGAGTAACGACAGCGATCGGTCGAGCAGGACGCAGGCTAAGCACGTATCATTACCTTCGTTCCGATGGAGACCAGCTTGGATAGCTCTAACACATCTTTGTTGTGCATTCGAATACAGCCATGGGACACTAACTTGCCAATAGAGCTAGGATCGTTCGTTCCGTGAATCCCATAATGCGGCTTCGAAAGTCCCATCCAAAGAACACCGAAAGGCCCCCCCGGATTGACTGCTTTATTCACGATTGTGTATTGTCCCGCAGGAGTGGGGGTTACCATCCGACCTATCCCGACCGGGAAAGACCTTACGACTTGATTACCATCCAACAAGTGCAGTTTACGATCAGACAAATCTACTATTATGCGATAGGCAGGCATCTTCACATTCTCCTCTGCTTTATTTTGATATCGTATGTGGAGAGCCTGCCAAAAGGGACACCAAATAGGAAAGGTGCCCCTTGTATTTCTTCATTTTTTATTACAACCTAACTTGCTGTCAGCTTTGTCGGAACGATTCCTTTCATTGCTCCTCATTGCTCCACATCGATTAACATTCCATATTGATTTGCCTTCTGGACAATATGGTCACTTCCCCCCTAACACCCGTCCATACGTTCTCCCGTCTACTTTCATACTGTAAAAATGGAGGTGAGCGAACTGTAATGGTCAACCGCTATGTAGGCATCATGGTCAACGATTCTCTGTATAGGCGTATCCCGACCGGCAGAGGTGGACACGAGTCATTACCGTGTTACGAGCAAGCAGGGCGACAGCATGGCATTACGCCCTGTTACTTCCGTTTACAAGATATAGAGCCTGATTCTCCTTATATACAGGCTTTTGTATTATCGGATCGAGGCAACTACGTCAAAAAGATTGTTCCTGCTCCAAAAGTCATTCATAATCGCGGCTTATACTTCAATTCCAACGCCCGAGGCAGGATCGAACGTCTTGTTAAAAGCGGAAAACAGATTTTTAATGTTTGGAATCGGTATGGTAAAAAAGCCATTCATGAGCTCCTGAAACAAGACCCAACTGTAAGCAGCCATCTTCCTGTGACAGTAGCCGCGACCGCTCAAAGCATAAGACAAATGATGGCTTCCTTTGACTCGTTAATTGTGAAGCCAGACAACAGCAGCATTGGGCGTGGTATTATGAAACTAGCCCGACACGGTGATCGATGGATCCTCGATTATGCGATTACACGGAAG
This sequence comes from Paenibacillus sp. J2R1T-4, assembly GCF_059692235.1. Taxonomy (NCBI): domain Bacteria; kingdom Bacillati; phylum Bacillota; class Bacilli; order Caryophanales; family Paenibacillaceae; genus Paenibacillus; species Paenibacillus sp. J2R1T-4. The sequence goes on from NZ_JCAUBA010000016.1 coordinate 25,418, forward strand.
AGTAGAATTCGTAGAACGATAGCTTTTCGTTCAAGACTTCCTTCCGTCTTATTGCGAAGAATTCACGCCTGCTCCTACCTGGTCCAGCAATGTTGGCCGCTTGCCACGTACCGCGGTCGGCCGTTCGATATGCGCGTGTCAGTCCAACGTAACGAGTCTGGTTCATGGCGAGTGTCCGGTATCGCGGTTAAGGTTGCCAAAGCCAATGTCTTTCTGACCAATATCGCACAAGGGGGTCAGGTTCATTCTTTCGAGGACGTGCTAAGGGAATATCCTCACTTGGAACCAGCTCATACAAGGAATCAAGTAGAACAGCTATCGCTTGCTGTTGCCGAACGATTGAGCGGGCATTTGCCGCATCTCGCGGATATTGGACTTGATGTCGGGATTGACAGCAATGGAAAACCTCTGTTTATTGAGAGCAACGGCAGAGATCTGCGCATCTGCTTTCAAGAAGGCAAGCAGCTCGAAGAGTTCCAACAAACTTACAGCAGTCCGATTGGATATGCCAAATATTTGTTAGATCATACCAGGTAATGGATTGGGGAATCGCCCAGATTATTGAGAAAGCGGAAAAAACAGCAGGCAAGCCGTTAAGATCCGCTTGCCTGCTGTTCTATTTAAGCTCTAAGCTATTGTTATATTATTCTTACTGTGTTGAATCGTGTCTGTCTCCGTTGGAAGTGAAGAGCGAGTGACCCCTTCTTCGATTATTGCATTCATAAACAGATAATTGCTGCCGCCAAAACCTCCGTTAGTTACCGAGTAAGTACCCCCAATAAACCGTGATCCTATAGCCTTTAACTTATGGCTGCCACCTTCAATGTGAAAATGAGCTGTATTCGTGTCGCCTGCCGTGCTGACACAATCTCCAAAACTCCAAGTAATAATGTTTGCAGGATCTACACTTTTCAAGAATGCTTTCTCGCCATTTGTTCCGCTGAACACTGCTCCACCATCTACTGTGATGGATTGATCTGGAGTATTCGCGGGATTGTTCACATCACCTCTTTTATCCCAGGCACCCGTGAACACGAACCCGCAATTAATTAGCCCTCCACCTTGCATAATAATCTCACGGGTCCCAACTTTGATCTTACCTGTTGCAGCTGAAGCACCCTTGAACCACGTATTGATTAAAGTTAATTTATTAATGCTGCCAAGCGTAACTTCTTCCACGTTATAGAACTCACTATTGAGAATGGTCAATTCTCCGTTGCTGGGGGTGAATCCCACTTGTGTTGTACCTGAGCGAATAGGACGGGCAATCTCATACCCATTCAACATACCGAACGAGCAGCTATCGATGATGTTCTTCCGTTTGGCTCGGGAAGAGCCTTTGTTAATCGTTATCATTTCCTGGGCTGTACAGCCTCTCATCTGTAAACCGTCCATATTGACCCAGATCGAACCCGAGTTCGCCATCTTTACACCTGGTTTGGTATATGTGACCACAGCATGACAGTCTTCTAGCGTCAAGTCCGTTAACCGCTTGTGAGCTACGATACGTGATGCTATGTGTTTCTTGACCGTAATCCGCTTGGCGCTATCTCCCCAGAATGTTCCGCTGTTCGCGAACGATAGTAAACCAGAGTTTCCAATGAACGTTAAATCATGCTCATATTGTCCGTGTGTTACAAATGGGCCGTACTCATCGCCATCGCCGTGGCAATTCTCTACCATGCAATACGCAGCATTCGTGAAATCGTTCAAGTGACGGCTGTTGCTGGTATTACAATCTTTCACATGTCCGTATAACACATTAATTTGTTGGGTTAAATATCCGGTACCGCCCCAATCGCGCTCCTCCGGATTCATTAATTGACAGCGTTCTGTTAAGAAATGAGTGTTGTATCGACGCATAACGACAGGCCAGAACACCTTGGTCGCATTTATACCGGTAGCATCACATTCTACTGCGAACTCGTAAGCTACAGGATTAGAACCGATCATATCCCAATCCGGAGTCGGTCTCAGGCTGGTTCCATTGACTGGAACGGGGATCCCTATGAAATTCATATTTCGTACATGACATCGTACAGCAGGGTTAATTTTCTTATACGTAATTTGTCGGCCTGCAGCGAGCTGCCATCCGGATTTGTAATTAAATCTAACGTGAGTAGAGCTGAATACTTCCGTAACTTTAACCAAGTAATCAAGCTCCCGCTGTGCCCCGCCTCCCGTGTTGTTCTTGATCTGCGCATGCCACCAGCTCCCAACCTCGAATGGAGCGGAGTCCGCAACCTCGAATATGTCAGAGTACTCCAGAACATCTGCTGCGAGCGTTACCGTCTGACTCACCCCTAGCCCAGTCCCTTGAAAAAATAAGACGGCACCAAATGGATTGTCGATCGTGTTCAACTGCATCCCTACCGTTGTAACCGTATGATTATGAAAGTCGACTTCAATATTACTGCGATGATATACATGTCGAACAATAAAGTTCAGGTCTGAATGCGCTTCAACCCGATGGATAGATAGATCATTAACCATTGCATCCAACGCTGCATCTGCATTCTTGGTTGGATCAAAGATTCCAAACCAGCGAAAATCAGCAACACCGTTATGCACTACCTCGAAACGGCCATTCTGACCTCCGTTGCTGTGCACAGTCCCGCCATTATCAGCCTTAGTACTGCCAGGTTTCCATTGAACAAGCTTGGCACCGCCGTCTCCATTCTGGTAATAGCCGCCAACATGTACATATAACCCATCAATCAGGGTTTTGGAAGAAAGCGAGAGTAATTGTTGCACAGTTGCAACCTGCAGTACGGTATTTCCCTTTTCCTTATCTTTTTTATCCAAATCTTCATCGCTCGCTAGTGCTACCTTGGATGCTAAGGCATTACCGGCTAGAATGGCACCGCCAATTCCCAAGGTCATTAGCACCTTTCTCCGGCTCATCGTTTCATTTTTCCCATTTTCTGTAGTGCCCGGTTTGCCATTGTTCTCTTCTTTCATCGATACCAGCTCCTTTTCGTATCTTAATTAAATCGCCAACCTTTTTACTGATTTAATTCTGATTTAAAAATACCATGATTACCCATTTAGTAAACTTAAAAACTCATTATTCTGATTTGTTTCTGGTTTGTTTCTCTTATTATAATCATCAATTGGAAACGCTGTCAACGATACTTTTCAAAATGCTTAATTAACGGCAAAAAACCTTCCCAACAACACTACCGTGTCCGTTAGAAGGTTTATTTGAATCAATCGATTCTACATCTAATCTTCCCGCCTTAGCCGCTGACGTCACCTTCAAAGGAGTAAAAACCCGCTCCATGCATAGTGTCAGGCGATAATTGAAGTCTCTCCATCTTCGGATTCAGCTGCAAAGCAGTAGGCAAATCGACCCACCTAACATCGACAATATCGTTGTCGGGGTCCATTATGTTCATTTCTCCCCCTACGACACGCGCCATGAATGTGAAGATGATCGCATGATGCCCTCTTGCAACATAGAAAGCTTCCCTTACTGAATGGAGACTTATTATTTCCACATCATATCCGGTCTCCTCTTTGGTCTCGCGAATCGCCGCTTGCTCCAGAGTTTCTCCTGATTCAACAGCACCGCCCGGAGGGCTCCAATACGTGGAATCGCCTTTCTTATTCTGGACGATTAACAGACTCTGATCTGTTGGGTTAATAATAATTACGCTAGCTACGTCGACTCTTTTCAATTCCACTCACTCCCGGGGCTGCCATACTAAGTTCTTTCCTCTTCATATAATCCAACAGAACCTGTCTGTCTTCCTCAAAACAAAATAACAGTTCTTCTACCTCACCATACGATTTCCAAGCTATCTCATGAATCAGTTGATCCGGATCCTGTATGGTTGCTTCTCCACCTACTACCTCTACCTCAAAATAAGTAATCTGGAAATCAATCTGAGCGTGACAGCCTCGTTTTTCATGCAGAAGCCGAACTACTCTGACCTCATACCCCGTCTCCTCCAGCACTTCTCGGATGCAGCACTGCTCTAACGATTCTCCCTGTTCACGACATCCGGAGGGCACGGACCAAGCCTTCTCTTCCTCCGGTTTTCCTTGCAGAATCATAAGCATTTGTTTGTTGGTATTTACACATACACCAGCTGCACCATGCCACATATCCATGTCGATTCACTCCCAGCTTCTATCTTTATAAAGCTCCATATTAGTATTATATTGCCAATAAGGATTCGTGTGGGGTGATCTAGATGTAATTATTGTGACAAGCTATCATAGAAAAGCCATATAAAAACAGAGTCTACACGACATGTCGTATAAGACTCCTTTTTATTAGCGAAATATAAGTCTATAACAAACAGCCACGAATTCCTAAGTTAACCCTATTCACCACGCATAGGCTTCAGGTGCAGGCTTGCCGGGGCCGGGAAAAATATGATTTAATTCGACCATTGTGTCCTCTGTCAATACTATATCCACAGCCCTAAGGGCATTTTCAAACTGCTCCTGGGTTCTTGGGCCAATGATCGGCGCAGTCAATGCCGGATTTGCCAAGATCCAGGACAAGCCAACATTCGACTCGCTTTCTCCCAGTTCCGAACAAAGTGCTGCGAAACGCTCCAATTGCGCCCGTTTAGCCTCTATAGCATTCCTCTCATGAGAGGATCTGGAACCTTTCTGCGGGTTAAGTGCATTCCCACCTAGCAAGCCTCCGGCAAGCGGGCTCCATGCCACAACCCCGATCCCGTGATATTGGGCTGACGGCAATACTTCCAGCTCCGGTTCTCTGCATAATAAGCTGTATTTATGCTGCTCGGATACCAGTCCGAGCATGTGCCTTGCTTTAGCTTCGGCTTGTGCCAGAGCAAGGTGCCACCCCGCAAAGTTACTGGAGCCGATATAATCGACGGTTCCTTGTTGAACCAACGATTGAAACACTTCCCACAGCTCCTCCCAGGTAGCGTTGCGTTCGATATGATGCATTTGGTACAGCTCGATATGATCAGTCTGCAGCCTTTTTAATGAGCCCTTAAGATGCCGACGTATTTTGTAGGCAGATAGTCCGCTCTCCGTATTCGGTCCATCGTTAGGGTCTTCCATGTTGCCGTATACTTTGGTGGCCAGAACGACGCGTTCACGCCTGCTGCCCCCCTGAGCGAACCATCGGCCTATGATTTCTTCCGTAAAGCCGCGTTTCTGGCCGCCGTATCCATTAGCTGTATCAAAAAAGTTTACTCCTGCGTCCAGTGCCGCATCCATGATACGATACGCTTCTTTTTCTTCCGTATTTTGGCCGAAATTCATCGTACCTAGGCAGAGCCGACTTACTCTCAATCCCGTACGTCCCAAATTCACATATTTCATTTTTGTGCCGCCTCTATTTCATATTTTTCCAAAATATAGACAATAACCATTTATTTGATATGGATCTTAACTTATTACCCTTATGCTCGTTATCCTAACCATCATACTAGCCAGCTCTAACAAAAAAAGCTCGGGGCCGATTAATACGGCTGAGCTCTCACTTATTGGTTTGTTTCAAGATAATCTCTACAAAAGTCCCCTTACCCCACTTACTTGTAACTGATATCGTACCCTGATGGCTCTCGATAATTTTGTAGCTGACCATTAAGCCTAACCCAATGCAATCTTGTTTTGTCGTATAGAAGGTATCTCCTAGCTTGGTTAGCTTGTCCTCAGGAATACCTGGCCCATTGTCGCTAAAGCTAATGATTACCGATTCCTCAGCACCAACCTTCACCTTAATAAACAAATTGCCCCCCGTTGGCATCGCCTCAATACTATTCCTGATAATGTTGCTAAATACGATTTTGAGTTGATTGGGAACACAATTGACAAAAGGCACCGGATCTGCAAATTTCGTAATCATGTCCACATTGAAGACAGTAGCCAGCGGTTCAAACATAGAGATTACTTCCTGCAAAATCAATACTACATCGTTTTGCTCAAAACGCTGCTTCTGCGGCCGAGCCAGGATTAGCAATTCATCAGTTATAGCTTCGATCTGCCCCAATTCCGTAGTCATGATATCAATATAATCATTTTTTTCTGTACTAGGTGCAATAATTTTCGTGAATCCCTTTAATGTGGTTAATGGATTACGAATCTCCTGTGCGATTCCAGCTGCCAAAAGGCCTACGACCGAGAGCAATTCCTGCTTGTTTTTTTGCTCCGTAGAGTCTTCAGACATTCTCACTTGCTTTAATTCAGTAATATCAATTAATGTAACAACAATTCCTTGATACACAGAATCATATGCTAGATAAGGAAATAATTTGATATTGAACCATTTACCATTTGAATTCCGGATTTCTTTCTTGACAGATTCTCCCGTAATAAGCACTTTCATTGCATCAGCCATCAATTGGTCATATTCTAAACTGTGTTTGATCTCGCCAATTGAACGCCCTATATCCGAGTCTAGCAAGTTAATTTCTTTGCTAAACGCAGGTGTAAATTTGCGTATATTCAACTTTGAATCCAGAAAAATAGTCGCAATATTGGTGCTGTTGAAGAAATTGGACATATCGTTATTCGAATCGGTTAATTCCTGAATTTTAAATTGATATTCATGATTCACGGCCAATAATTCTTCGTTTCCCGATTGTAGCTCTTCATTCGTGCTTTGCAGCTCTTCATTGGAAACAATCAATTCCTCATTGGCCATTCCCAACTCTTCGTTAGAGGTTTCTAACTCTTCGTTGTAAACCTCTAATTTACTATTAGCAGATTGTAGTAATTCCCTCGCATGAACCAATTCTTGATCCAAGTCTTGGATGTGCTGCTTGATATCCTTCTCTGAATAGCGATGAATCTGAAGCAGGTCTTCATCTATTACATCATTGGCAGGAGCTTCTATCTGTTCAGCAACATCTTCAAAGAACAGGATCATCATCTTGTCATCTCTCGAGCCGAGTTGAAATGGCTTCACTCTCAAATGAATAGAATGTCCCTTATGGCTATCCTTAATCTCTACATCCCGACAAATGATCTCCTTGAGTTCTTTTCTCGCTTTATGAAGTACAGTCCCGATAACAACCCCCAAATATTCCGGAACCAGCTTAAACAAATTGAGGGTTGGTTTGCCCTTAGGGAACACTAAATATTGATTGGCATTCCCATTGATATGGACAATATCGTTGTTCTTATCGAGTATAATGCATGCAGTTACATATTCTTCGATCAGCTTTGTATAAATCGTTTCCAATTTAAGAACGCGTTCTGCTTCCTTTAATCTTACAATCACTTTATTCTTATGATTCAGTTTTTTCTCATTTACATTTTCGGTATCACCTAAGGAACCCGTTGCCAATAACGAATTACTTGCCTTGTGATGGTATATATTCCACCTATTATCTAGAGGCATGAATAGAGTGGTTAGTTTCCCCAATGTTTCGCTTGGACCCAGAAAGAGGAAAGCATCTGATTTTAATGAAAAATGAAACAACGAGATCACTTTTCTCTGCATTTCTACCTGTAAATAAATTAACAGATTACGGCATAAAACCAGATCGATTTGGGTAAAAGGCGGATCACTGATCAGATTGTGCTGGGAAAAAATGACCATCTGCCTAATTTCTTTATTCACTTTATATTCATTTCCTTGACGAGTGAAGTAAGCATTTAAGTGCTCCGGTGGCACGTTCTGGGAAATCCCTTCGGGATATATCCCTTTACTGGCGAATTGAATTGACTCCTTGTCCAAATCGGTGGCGAATATTTTCATGTCAAATGTTTCTTCTATTTCCTCCATATATTTTCTAATCAGTATAGCTAAGGAGTAGACTTCTTCTCCAGTAGAACACCCTGCAACCCAGACCCGAATTAGTTTCTCCACTCCACGTTGCTCGAAGATAGTAGGCAGTACTTTATCTGCAAGAATTTCAAACGCGGCCGGATCCCGGAAAAATTGCGTCACACCAATTAATAAATCTTTTTGCAGGGCGGTAACCTCATTGGAATGATTGTATAGATAGTGATTGTATTCCTTGAGGTATTGAAATTGTTGCATACCTATCCGCCTCTGAATACGACGCATAATGCTGGCCTGCTTATAAACAGAGAAATCTACACCAGAAGCTTGCTTCACGATCGAAAATAATGTACTTAATTCTTCTTCAATCGATTGTTTAGTCTGATTCATATAGAATTCAATGTATTCAATAATGTGTTGCGGCATTTCATCAGGAGCAAGAAAATAATCGGTCCGATCAACTTCGATATCGCTCCCGGTCAAACGAACAGGCTTTGTTGTATCCTTTTCCTCAACCATTACTAATCCATTTGCTTTTGAAACCCGGTCTATTCCAAGTGTACCGTCCTTGTCCTCACCTGAAAAAAGAATAGCTATCGCATTGCTCCCAAAGCTCTCGATAAGTGAATACATAAATCTATCAGCGGGTAAATCGTTGCCTTTATCAGCGGAATAGTCGGTTAACCATATTTTTCTTGATCCGAAGCTAATATCATGATGGGGGGGCAGCAAATAAATACAATCCGAACGAATCTCCATTTGATCTACTGCATGAAAAAACTTCATATTGGTATGCTTAGAGAGCCGTTCTATTGGAAATAGTTCCGATTTGGTTGAAGCATGCTGGGCAATGATGAAGGTCAGTCCATGGACGACATCTAAATGCCCCAGAAATTGCTCTAACCCTTCCAACTTTTCCGGTGAAGCTGCAATGCCAACAACACTAAATTCTTTGATTCTATCATTGGCCGGATTGTTCTTATAGTTCAATATCGTATCCATACTACATAATCATTTTCCTTTCCCTTTTATCTATGAGACAAGTTGAAAGTGGTTTGAAATAGGGGATGTTTCAGGAAGATAGTGTCATAGTGCAAAATTAAAGGTAGGGGATGAGGGGAAATGTACGAAACTTAACTGCAGTTGCTTCCTACTATACTTTTCGACAAGTTCTTTGGAAATTCCTGCCTGGGACGAATAAAGTCAGACACACAAAAAAGAGAAAAGACATGCCACAATGCAGTCTTCTCTCTCTCTTATCTCATATTTGGATCATACATAAATCCAGGGTTCAACTCTGAACTAGTAATTGGATAAGTTAAATGGCTCGATGCTCTCTGCAGCTTTTATCATCTCAATCTGCAAGGAATTAAACTCATCATACTGTGCTGTATTAGCACCATCACTAACAAAGGGATTGTTTTCTACAACATAAGCGTACACTTTTCCGTCCGTTTCAGATATTTTGATGTAATTTAGCGGGCTCTTATCATATTCCTCGGGGGAAAGGATACTAACCGTCACTAAAGTAGGATTATACGTGCCTGGGACTCCACTGGTTGAATGTTTGTAAATGAATGACAAATGGTTCACAGAAAAACGCATACTGAATTTATAGCTCAATGCACCCGTATAATTCGTTCGATAGGAATAACCCGCTGAGAAATTGAAATGCTTAGTTCCTCGGGCCTCACTAATAAACCCAACAATCGGGGTGCTGAAATCTTTGGTAAAGCCTGCTATAAATTCTCCCTGCAACTGGATCGTATCATTGCTTGGACTATATTGTATGCCCTCCCCATGAAACTGCCCTGTCTTAAAACCTCCAACATACTTGGAGCCCCCAGGAAGATACAGGGTTCCAGTTCCGTCTCTCTTATCCTCCTTATACTCTCCCTCGTAGCTTACCAGACCTGAAGTTGTATACGATCTTCCCTTCCCATGCTTCTTCCCTTCCTTGAACTCACCTGCATAACGCAAGTTGCCTGAAGAATCATACAGCTTGCCCATACCTTCCGGCATTCCTTTTCTAAACATACCTTGGTAAGAGATCAATCGCGACTCAGGATTATACAACTTTCCTTCACCGTCATAAAGATCATCACTAAACCTGCCTTCATACACAATCGCTCCGCTATTCGTATAACTGATCCCTGACCCGCTCCGTAACCCGTTATCCCATAAGCCTTCGAACAACTTCTTCCCGTTGCCCGAATACAGAACTCCTTGCCCATTCATCCTGTTATCCCTGAATTGACCCTCATACAGGACTTGCTCCCTGCTGCTGTCATACAGCTTTCCTTTTCCATCCAGCTTACCCTGATAGAATTCCCCTTCATACCACAACTTTTCCTTATAGTAGAGCTTGCCATTCCCATGTTTGTTGGAGTCTTTCTTTTCTCCCTCATATCGGAGCATAACATTCTCAGCATACATTACATCCTGAATCTCAGATAACAATGTAGAGCCGATATCTATTCTCTTATCCTCGCCATTCCACACAACGCTTCTTTCAGTAGCTTCCGCGACGAATCTTAAAGGCACGAATGTATATCCATTTACTAGGCGCGGGGCTAATGCCAACTCTTTGTCTATACCATTGATCCGCGCAATCGGGTTATCAATCTGTAATACAATTGTCGATGTTCCTTTAATCCCAGTCACGGTCTTGGAAGCTTCGTCCCATTCGATTCGGAGACCCAGCTTCTCAAAAACAGGTCTGAATTGTACTAGTGTTGTTCCATCCTCAATAAGAGGGGATTCGTTGAAAAAGATCGGCTCGCCGTCACGATAAACCTTCACTTCTTGCTCACTTTCAATGACAAAGGAATGCTCTGCCTCTTCAGCAAAGGCACTTCCAGAAGCAGTTACCCCGATCAACAATAGGATTAGATAACAACATTTCCTCATGCCCGCCCCAGCTCCTATTCTCCCACACTGTTAATAATCTGCATCCATATCCAGAACCTTAAAGCTAGCTATTACTTTGTCTATCAGAACCATTAATGAATTATACTCCTCATAGTTTTTCTTGCTGGATCCTTCATTTAGGAATGGGTTGGTCCCCAAAGTATATACGTATACTTTCCCTTCCTTTTCGGTGAGCCACTTGTACTCTTTCTTATCTTTTTCATACTCGTCTCGACTCATAATGTGTAACGTAAATAATCTTTCGTCAAAAACATATTCACGCGAGCTGTTCCGCTCAAAATAATTGAATCCGAAATAATCAGCCGATGTTACCCTTGATACATTGGTTTTTCCATTAATTAAATCCTGATAGGAGATGCCCGAAGAGTAATTCGTTATTAAGGCGGTCCCATTCAGGAAGGAATAAACACTGATTTGACGTTTTGTTGCTGCTGTGAAGCCTTCTTTGAACTCCTCATCCAGCTCCAGCTTTCCATCTTGTCTGTAATACTTGCCCTGGCCTTCAAACTTTCCGTTCTTAAACCCGCCGATATACTTGGATCCGCCTGAGAAGTACATAGTCCCATAGCCATCCCTGAGATCGTCTTTATACTCTCCTTCATAGCTCAACAACCTTGTGGCAGCAGCATAAGACTTGCCCTTTCCATGCTTCTTACCTGCAGCAAACTCTCCTTCGTAACGTAAGTAACCTGCAGAATCATAGAGCTTGCCTATGCCATCCTGTTTACCTTCTTTGAACTTTCCCTGGTAGGAAACTAAACCTGTATTCGAATGGTACAGCTTTCCTTCGCCCTCAAATAAATCATTCAGGAACTGCCCCTCATAGAGAAGGTTGCCCGCGCCCGAATAACTAATCCCCTGGCCCGTCCTTAATCCGTTTTCCCAAATTCCTTCGAATATTTTCTTCTCATTGCTTGCGAACAAAATACCCCGCCCACTCATTTTATTACTCTTAAATTGACCCTCATAAAGTACTACTTTCCCCGTCGAATCATAAAGCTTTCCTATTCCCTCCAGATTGTTCTGAGAGAATTGCCCCTCGTACCAAAGGTTACCTTGATAATAAAGCTTCCCAGTCCCATCCTTCTTAGAATCCTTTTTATCCCCTTCATACCGAAGCTTAGCTTCATCTGCATACACAACATCCTGGATTTGGGACAAAAGAGTAGAGTTAATATCAATCGTCCTTGTATCGCCGTTCCAGATAACCTTGCTATCCGTGGCCTCCCCAATAAATCGCAACGGCACGAAAGTATGACTATTAATGAGTCGCGGGGCCAAGGCTAATGCCTTGTCTTCTCCATTAATCTTGGCGATAGGGTTATCGATTTGCAGGGTGATCTTGAATGTTCCTTTCGTTCCCGTAATCGTCCGGCTTGTACCGTCCCATTCAATGCGCAGACCCAGCTTCTCGAAGATCGGCCTGAATTGCACAAGGGTGGTCCCGTCCTCAATCAAAGGTAATTCGTTGAAAAAGATTCGTTCCCCGTCCTTATAAACTTGAATGCTTTGCTCCAATGATGCTGTCGGATTGCTCTCTGCTGCAATTGCGGTACTCGAACCTAATAACATTGCGGCTGCCATAAGAATAACTAGGTACTTTTTCACATTTTTCCTCCAATTATCACCTATAAGAGTAGGTACATTTTACCATCAATGGTATATTCGTGGTCGATTTGTGCTTTCCTGCTAATCGCGGATTCCTATCCACAATTTCCCTTAAAGCATGCGTTATGTCAAATCTGAACAGTCAATAGCCCGACTCCAGCATGCCACTCGGCAGCTCTTTAGTCGGGCTATCTTTTCTAACACTAGTATTCCAGCAGCAGCTACCGTCTACCTTTTATCTCCATCAAAGCCTGCAAGTTAATCCTGCCAACGTCTATACTGCCTAATGGATAAGCCGGGTTCCCGTATCCTCCGTGGAAGTCAGAACCTCCGGTCATCACTAGATGATATCGCTCTGCATAGGACCTTGCTTTCTCTACTTCTGCTCCGTCATGCGACGGGTGATGCACCTCAATGCCTTCTAATCCTGCTTCTACCCATTCGGCAATCGCTTCATAATTGTGCAGCTGTCCAGGGTGAGCAAGCACTGCGACTCCTCCCGCTTCGCGGATCGCTCGGATAGCAGCAACAGCATCAGCATACACCAACGGGATATAGGCTAGACCGGGCTGGTCGCCTTCACCATTACGTGAGAACAGCTTCCGGTATAAGGTACCGAACAGCTCCTCGCAATAACCGCTATCCATCAGAGCATGCATAATATGCTGCTTGTACACTGCAGATCCGCCTTCAACGTAGCGCAATACTTGCTCCCAAGCGACCTTATAGCCTGCTTCGTTCAATTTCTGCACCATTTGCACCGAAGCCTGATGACGCTGATCGACAATCGGATTACAAAGCTCCGCTAGAGCTGGATGATCGGGAGTGATGAAATAACCTAGAATATGCGCCCTTCGATCCCGTTTGTAATCATACGCAGAGATCTCAATCCCTGGAATAATGTGAACATGATGCTGAAGACCAAGTACCATCGCTTCTTCCACACCAAGCGTCGTATCATGATCCGTGATCGCCAGGTGACTGATCCCCGCGGCCTTGGCTGCTAGAATGACCTCTCTGATGGAGAGTGTATTATCGGATGCCTTCGTATGACAGTGCAGATCGACTTTTCCGAGCTTCGCCATCATCAGACCGCCCTCCCTCTGCCTGAGACCAGGAGGTCGTTATACTTGTATGACAGTTCAGACCAATGAGATTCATACTGCTCTCGAATCTCATGGATCAAGTACCCATCGTAAGCCGAGGTCTCCAACTGCTTTACAATGTCTAACATTGGAACACAGCCTTGCCCGATCGGCATATGCATATCCCCGCGGCCTAGCGGAAGAAGCTCGAATTGGTTCTTTTCAGTAGAGAAGCATGGCTTCCCGAAATTATCATGCACATGAAGGTGCACCGCGTAAGGAAGCATAGCTTTCAGCTCATGTTGCAGGTTAAGTCCATACATCTGGGCGGATAAATATAAATGACCTATATCCACAGTAATTCCGACGGAAGGATGGTTGACAGCTGCAACCTGCTGAGCGAGTGCCTGCGGGATAGTCGAATAACAATAATCCGTGCAATCCAAATACGGGCGTACATTTTCCATGCCAATTCGAATATTCAGTTGTTCCGCGCGCTCTCCAGCAATCCGCATAATTTCCTGTTCCTGCTGCATGAATTGCTGCTTCTCAGCTGCTGTATACTTGTTCCAAGTATGAGGATGAATGAACTGCTCTTCCCCTACAAAACGTCCAACATGATAGACGAGAACCTCTGATCCGACTGCTCCTGTTACTTCCAGAGAAGCCATCAACAGCTTTTGTTCAAAAGCAAGGTCATCCCGACGGAACAAGTTCAGATCAAACGGCGCATGCATCGTATAGTGGAGAGGGAAGCTGTCTAGGAGCTTGATATAAGCGTCTAACCGCTCATAATCAATCACTCCGTTCAAGATCACTCTCATCCCTTGAATTGGGAGCTCAACTACGTTGAAGCCTGCTTCCTGCACTTTGATCAGCTTGGCCTTCAATCGCTCCAGCTGACTGACCGCCTCGTACGACATCAAGCTAACCCCTACGCCTCTAAGCTTCAATGGGTTCTACTCCCCTCAATGCCGCTGAAGTTAAACCGGTGATATAGTCCATCTGACATACCACTTGACCGCGAACCAACACTTTCTCGATAATAGGACCTTGAGGATCCCCTTTCACAATCAATAAGTCTGCTTCCTTCCCCACTTCCAGAGAGCCCGTGCGAGCATCGATTCTGAGAGCCTTAGCTGGATTCAAGGACACCATATTGACCGCTTCAACTAATCCGAGCCCCTGCTCATGCAGGAGAAAAACAGCTCGCAGCATAGCTGGAGGGTAGTAGTCAGAGCACAGTATATCGACCACTCCTGCTTGCACCGCATCCCGGGCAGATAGATTGTTGCTATGCGAACGTCCTAACATAACATTAGGAGCCCCCATCACAACATGCAGACCACGGCGTTTGGCCTCGATAGCAACCTCTATATCGACCGGAAACTCACTGATTGTCCCTCTCCACTTCTGGACTGCATCCAGCTTGTCGATTGTATCATCATCATGAGAAGCTAATGGAATCTCACGTTGAAAGGCCAGATCTGCCAGCTTCTGCAGCTCCTCTTCAGCAATTTTGGGACGATGCTTACGCTCTTCCAGAATCGCTATGACTTCCTCTTCGTTTTTTTTCTGGCGCTCCATGATGAATTTCTTTTGTACTTCGTTGTTGCGGTATTGCCCTTGACCAGGTGTATGATCCATAAAAGAAATTTGATCTACCACGCCATCTTCGATAAACTGCTCCACAAATGGGACGACACTTTCATTCGTCACCTCGATACGAATATGAACGCGGTGGTGAATCAAGTGCTCCTTTTTGCGCATTTCACTGATACTGTTCACAATCTCTTTTACGCTGTTATTCTTGCGGAAGTCATTGGTCGTATTCTCGCCCCACATGCTCAAGGAATGATAGATGGTCGTTACCCCTTGGCTAACCAGCTTGCGTTCGAGCTCGTAGTAGGAGAACTCGAGAGCGAACCGACTCGTCGGTCGCGGCTGCATCTCGTGCTCTATTGCATCGCTGTGCGTATCGATCATTCCCGGCAAAATCCAGCGACCCGTTGCATCGTAATCGGCCAAAGCTTTGGTAGCTGCAGTGGAAGGACGAATATCCACAATCAGGCCGTCTTCCAATACGATTGTTCCATTCTCAATAATGCCATGAGGCGTTACAATGTTGCCGCCATGTATCGTCAGATTCCGTTTCATAGTCATTCTCCTTCGAAGGAATTTACTCCACGCCCGCCATTTGCTGTTGTCCCTTACCCGCTTGGATAGTACGCATATCGAGGATCTGATCGGCCACCTTGCCCATCACATCCCAATCATGGAACACTCCGATCATTGTTGTGCCCTCTTGCTTCATCTCTCTTAGAATGGCCAGCACGTTTTGTTTCGTATCATTGTCGAGGGAAGCGGTAGGCTCATCCAGAATAAGCAGTCGGGGACGCACGATAAAAGCTCTTGCCAAGTTCACACGCTGCTGCTCGCCGCCGCTGAATGTAGCCGGGTAAGCTTGCCATAAGGGTTCAGGAATATTCAATCTTTGCAATAGCCGTTCCGCTATCACTCTGGCCTGCTGCAGGGAGTACCCCATCGGAAGCAATCGTTCCGCAACAACGTCCAAAGCGGATATACGCGGAATGACTTTCAGAAACTGGGATACATAACTGATCTCGTGAATGCGCAGATGCGAGATTTGACGTTCGCTCGCTCTGGCCAAATCGATAGGCCCATACAAAGAAGAGTTGTACCACACCTCGCCAGAGGACGGTAAGTACGTGCGGTATACACACTTCAGAATGGACGACTTCCCGATTCCGCTTGGACCAGCTATACCCATAAATCGACCTTCTGCAATCTCAAAGGAAAGATTCTCGAAGGGATTAACGATCATATCATGCGAGATGGAAAGCTCGAAACGTTTACCTAATCCGATTACCTTAAGCATGAGCAAATCACCTCTTTCTATAGTAAGGAATGCACCAGCAGCTGCGTGTAAGGATGCTGAGGATCCTCCAGAATCTGATCTGTCAATCCTTGCTCGACAATTAGCCCCTGCCGAAGCACCATGGTTCGATCAGACAGCATTCGGATCACGCCCAGATCGTGAGACACGACGATCATGGCCACTTGCAGTTCCCTTTGAATGCTGCGGATGAGATCCAATACTTTAGCCTGAACGGATAGGTCAAGACCAGTGGTCACTTCATCGAGCAATAATAGTGGGGGATTATTCGCTAGCGCCTTAGAGATTTGCACTCTTTGCTGCATGCCGCCGCTGAAGTTCTTAGGCGGCTCATCCATGCGGGGCAGCGGAATTTCTACCTGCTGAAGCAATTGCGAAGCACGCTCACGAATGCTGCCCACATGATACTGGTCTGCCGCGAACAGCTTCTCGGCAATGTTGCCGCTACTGGAGAAATTCATCCGAAGTCCCAGATACGGGTTCTGGTAAACCATCCCCATTAGATGGTTGCGGACATAGCGTTTCTGCTGAGCGGATTTCTCGAACAGATTCGACTCTCCTTCTTCGAAATTCGAGATGCTCATCTTGCCGGAGGTCGTTTCTTCGTCGAAGTACAAACACTTCACAAGCGTGCTCTTGCCTGATCCGCTTTCTCCGACAACCCCAAGAATCTCCCCTGGGTGCAGATCGAAGCTCAAGCTGCGGCAAGCCCAGATGCTGCCGCATAACTGGCAACGGCTGCTGATTTGCTCATCCGTAGAAGGATGCTCGCAATGAGGACAGCCCGGTCCGAATCGTTTGCTCAGCCCTTTAACCTGGAGCAGAGGAGAATCGTTCCAGAGCAAAGGCTCCTGATTCCGATCACTTGAAGCTGTAGTAAGAGTGGACATCGACATGGGTTACCCCCTCCTCTTCTGCTGTTCTTTGCAATAAGCTGTATCGGAGCATTGATATACGGTAACTCCTGATGCTTCTTCCGTAACCTCATCGAGGAACGTATCGGCATTGAGGCAATGACGGCAGCATTTTCCTTTGAAGGTCTCGACTGTGAATGGATAATCCTCGAATTGGAGCGGAGTTACATTCGTATAGGGCGGGATCGCATATAGCTTCTTCTCGCGGCCAGCCCCGAATAATGAGAGATGATCACTTTGATGCAGCTTCTCCGTATCCCAACGAGGGATCGGACTTGGCGCCATAATATATCGATCATGAACCATAACCGGATAGTCTGCCCCCAGTGTGATGCTGCCCCATTTCACTATACTTTCGTACAACGTTAACCACATCGCGCTATAGTCCATCTCGGCATGACGTATTCTCGTCATCTCTTCGCGAGGCTCGACCTTGCGTAATGGTTCTGGTTGCGGAACTTGCAGCACCAGGATCTGATTAGGAAGCAGCTTCTCTTCAGGTATCCGATGACGGGATTGGATGATTGTAGCTTCTGCAGTCTGCTCCGTAGTTGTAATTCCGCTAGTCTCTTCAACCAATCTGCGGATACTGACGGCGTTGACGCTATCGTCGTTGCCTTGGTCAATGACTTTCAGAACATCTTGCTGGCCCAGGAGAGATAGCGTGAGCTGCAAGCCGCCGGTTCCCCAGCCTCTTCCGATTGGCATCTCTCTGGATGCGAATGCGACCTGGTATCCTGGAATAGCAACAGCCTTCAATGATTTGCGGCGAATTTCCCGCTTCGAGCCCTCGTCCAGAAAAGCGAAGTTATACGCCGTTGTGCTGAAGGTCCTTTGATTCGGCTTCTTCACGGTTAGTTCCATCTGCTGCATGCTGCTCTTCCTCCTTCTTGTTCTTCGCTTTCTCCTGTTGATTCACTTGGACTTTGCGGATCTGATCGAGCGACGATTGGAATGTAATATAATGAGGTAGTTTCAAATGGGAGACGAATCCGTTGGATTCAACGGAATCGATATGCGTCAGCACGAACTCTTCATCCTGTGCCGGCGCTGTGCCTTCTGTCTCCAAGCTGCGCTCGAGAATAGCCATGGAAATTCCTTTCACCTCGTTCTGACCGAAGCAAAGTCCGTACCCTAGCAAGAACTGCACATCTCCAGACTTCGTATCCTGCTTGAAGGAATTAATCGTTTCTACTTCAGTCAGCATCATTTCCCCGATATAGATTGGGTCATCTTCTCCATCCTGACTATAAGGATGTGGGATATGGACCGCTGAGTATCCTACGCGAAGCTCGCCCACTGTCGGGTGCACGACACCGTAACCGCGCATACTGCTGTAAGCGAGTGCCGTCATGGCCCCCGTTTCACCGCGAGCCAGAGTCTGCAAGCGCGCCGCTCTTGTAGAGGGAATCGTCATCTTCTGCCTCGTAATATCAAAGGGCTCTTCTTGTCCCGTTGCTTGCGAATTCGTAATCTTTGCCATAAGTCCTTGATCTCTTAACAAATCGGCTACTTTCTTCAATGTAAGGCTGCCATCTTGGGGAACGGCCTCTTCTGTAAATTGGTTGGCAAAAGCAACCATCTCTTCATCCCCCTCATGACGCAGGGAAAAGTTCAACATGCGATGTGTATAATCATAAGTCGGTCCAAGGATCTGGCCTCCAGGAACATCCCGGAAGGAGGAAGAGATTCGGCGAATAACACGCATATCAGCAGGCTCTACCGTTAAGGAATAATGATTCCTTGGCAATGTCGAACGGTAGGCTCGTAACAAGAAAGCCGCCTCTGCCGGATCGCCTTCTGCTTGCTTTAATGCAATCGCTGCATACTCGGGGGCATAGATCCCGCCTTCCCCCATAACCCGATCGACTAACAAGCGAAGCTGGTTCTCGATCAGCTCAATATCGATACTTTGTGTCGATCCCTTTACTCGATAATATTGGACCAGACTATTCGCTTCTGCGATCGCTTCTTGACCGCCGGTAACCGCTACGTATGCCATCTTAGAGACACGCCTCCTTCATGATCGTAGTTCTAGGCAATGCCGTCATGTTCCCGTTCTCTGTGAACAGCACTATGTCTACGCCCATAGGGTATTCGGCATTTACCTTAGCACGTTCATCCACCCAAGCCTTCGACAGTCCTTGCACACATAACGTGCAGCTATCTTTGATCCCCGGGCCTGTGAGTGTCCAGCAGCCTTCCTCGTTTCCCGCAGCTTCAAGTGTATCAACCAAAATGAATATTGTTGCGCCGCCTTCTGGACGGATCAACGTGCCTTTGTTCACTTTTGCGAACAAGTCTACAATCTCATCTTCATTTCTTTGACCATCCGCAAAAATGTAGTCCGCCTCAGCTGCTGTTTGAACACGGCTAAAGGTCAGCATACGGATATAAGCTTCCAGATTTGAACGGTCTTCCATCTCAACGGAGAAGCTTACCTCCCCATCCAGCAATGTGAACGCATAACAAGCAATCATCGCTTGCAAGGGAGAAGTGTCGGCAGCTCGGGCGCTTACTGCATGGATGCTGCTTATCTGACCAGGCCTGGACATGGCATCCAACAGCTGTCGATAGATGAATTGCGTATCATGTACACGATCGAATGGCCGTTCTTTAACGTTTGGCATTGTACTCCTCCATGGTGTCAAAGTTAACTTTCGTTCTCATGGCTTGCGAATACTCGAGCCTATGACGGGCCGTGATCTGTTCCTCTTCCGCCTGAAGCTCCACATACCAGGACTCTGTTTCGGGCAGCTTGGCATGAAAAGCCGCATCTACAACAGCTAACTGGTAAGCTTTCTCGGGATGTTCTCCCATCAGAGCACCGAATCCATACACTCCATCAATCGAAATGGTGCATTCCGTAACCAACACCTCACCCAAGTAGAAAGGCTGCCCGGATACCGAGTCCTTTGCTTTGGTCATAACGAGACTTTTCTCAGGCGGCTTCACTTCTGTTACTTCATAGCGCTGTTCGATCTGCTCACATAACCGCTGCAGCAAATCAGGATTACCTTCTATCAGAATCCGCGAAATTTGCGATTTTTTCATTATGACTGCACCCATATCAGGCCCTCCTGCGGATTTTCGTTTTTAACCGATTGCTGACATACTCAACGCTGAATACCATCACGAAAATGATCAGAGCCACGAATCCTACGGTATCGAACTCGTAAGCTCTCATCGCATTGGAGATTTCCCATCCGATCCCACCAGCGCCGACAGCCCCAAGAATGACCGACTCCCCGATATCAATTTCCAGACGGAACACGCTCCAGGCCAAGAAAGAAGTAAACACACTGGGAAGCACACCTTGCGCCATAATTTGCAGCCAACCGGCTCCTGTAGCCCGCATCGCCTCCAACACGCCGTCATCCACTTCTTCAATCGATTGCGAGAATACTTTGACCAACATCCCAACTGCATGGACTCCAATGGCCAGAATACCGGGAAAAGGCCCAAGCCCCACCGCAACGATAAAAATTAAAGCCCACACCAGCGTAGGAACCGCTCGGAGAAAGGAAGCGATTGCCTTGACGGTATAAGATGTCTTCGGAGACACATTCTCTGCTGCCAGAAACGATAGAAAGAATGCGATCACAACAGCCATCACTGTTCCTACAATGGCTACTTGCAGAGTAACGACTCCTGCTGACAGTATTTCTTTCCAATCCGATACATTCGGAGGGAACATTTTGGTGAACGAACCTATAAACGTCAACGTCCCTTGAAAAATTTTGTAGTAATCAAAGTTCAGCTTCACCAGGCAAAAGATAAAGAAAATCGCTCCAAAAATGGCCGCGCCTACTAATAGTGGATCTCTTCTTGGCTTACGAGGAAAATCGCCTAATCCCGGTCGATGGATGTCCGCAAGCTTGCCTGCGGTTTGAGTCCATTCTGTACTCATAGAATTCGCTCCCTTATTTTACTAGTCGTCCATTCTGTCATGATTACGATCAAGATGACCATGATGATGGCCAGGCTGACCTCCTGGTATTGAAACAGCTTGATCCCTTTTTGAATGGCGAACCCAAGTCCGCCTCCGCCGACCATCCCGATAATCGTGGAGGCTCGAATATTCAGCTCCAGCTTATACAGGGACCAGCCAACGAAGCCAGGCATGAACTGCGGCATAACCGCTTGCCCGAGCACCTGACCATAGGAGGCGCCTGTAGCTCTTACCGCTTCAACCTGACCCATATCGATTTCTTCCAGCACTTCCGCGTAAGCCCTCGTTAATGTCCCGATTGAGGTCAGGATCAGCGCAATACAGCCAACGGTAGTCCCTAGTCCATAGGCAAACACAAGCAGGATAGCCCAGATCAGTGTAGGGATATTGCGCATAACCGAACATATCGCTCTTACTCCGACTTGGATCCATTTGCTAGGAGCCGTTGTCGTTGCCGCGAAAAAGGCTAATATCATGGACAACACAGCACCTACAACCATAGCGACAAAGCTGATATAGATCGTATCTAGCGCCGGTCCGATCAGCTTGCCGATCTTGGTGAAGTCTGGAGGCAGGAAATCGAACACAATAAATCGGAATATCTCGGCTCCCCCTATAGAAAGCTCGATTAACGAGAAACCCGTTTCCATTGCCGACCATACCGAGATGGCTACGATTGCTGCTACAAGCAGCCAGGACTGCAGCTTCTTCTGCCGTTGCAATTCCTTCAACCGATCTTCCATGATTCCGCGCAGCTCCTCTTGGATTATTTCTGGTATATTTGATGAATCGCTTCGTCTGACAGCTCAGCAGGCTTGCCGTCGAATGCCACTGTTCCCTTATGAATCCCGATAATACGAGTTGCATATTTCTTAGCTACTTCCACCTGATGCAGATTGACCACACAAGTAATTCCGTCTTCCTGACATATCGTGTGAAGATGCGTCATGATGGTCTCCGAAGTCACAGGGTCCAGACTAGCAATCGGTTCATCCGCCAGAATTAATTGGGGCTTCTGGGAAAGTGCTCGCGCGATCCCTACGCGCTGCTGTTGACCGCCGCTGAGCTCATCTGCACGCTTATAGATTTGTTGATTCAAGCCTAGACGGCTTAATATTTTCTTAGCCTCTTCGATATCATGCTTGGAATATATGCCAAGCGTTCCGGTTAGAGGATTCATGTAACCAAGACGTCCGTGCAGCACATTTTTGAGGACGGATACACGCTCTATTAGATTGAAGCTTTGGAAGATCATGCCTACTTCACGGCGCAGCTTCCTGACTTCCCGGTTATTCGCCTTGGTCGCATCGAGGTTATTGAACAGGATTGAACCGTCCGAGGGCTGAACCAAGCGATTGATACAGCGCAGCAATGTGCTTTTCCCCGCTCCGCTCGAACCGATCACAACTACGAATTCTCCGCGATCTACTTTGAAATCCACCTTTTGCAAGGCAGTTGTGCCGTCACTATATACTTTTCTTAGATTACGGATTTCCAATAAAGCAGCCATTCCAGCATTCACCCTACCTTCTCTACTATTTCAGCAATTGCTCGGGGCTCATATTAAGCGCCTTGGCCGTATCTTTGACTACTTGATAGTCTTTGTCTTGAATCGGGAAGAACCGTTGTGTTCCATTTGCGAAGAATCCTGGCTCTGCGCCTTGATTATGGTAATCGAACATGAAGGCTTTGATCTTCTCTACTAATTCTGCAGGCAGATCATTCCGATACGTGAAAGGGCTAGTGGGGATCGGATCGGATTTCGCAATAATCCGGAAGTCGGACTCTTTTACCAAGCCTGCATCGATAACTTTCTTAATACATGTGTCACACACTCCAGCGCCATCTGCTGTTTTCTTGGCAACCGCGAGAATCGACTTGTCATGCCCGCCCGAGAACGACAGATTAGAGAAATAAGTCTCAACATCCTCTGTCTTGATGCCTAGCTTATTGATAAATATGGCACGCGGGAACAAATGACCGGAGGTAGAGGCAGGGTCTGCGAAAAGAAACGTTTTCCCTTTCAAATCTTCCAGCTTCTGTGCCTTGGAATCCGCTGGAACTACTATCAGACTGTGATAGAAAGCTGCTTCGAGGCTTGTTGCTTTGACAGCAAAGGGAATGGCGCCGCTTCGTTCAGCCGCGATGATATAGGAGAAAGGTCCGAATGAAGCAATATCAATCTTCTTCGTGCGCATGGCTTCAATAACGGCTGTGTAGTCATCTCCTACGAATAGCTCTGTCTTCAACCCCGTTGCTTTTCCTAAGTCCTCAACAAACTTCTTATTTCCGCGGGATAGCTTGCCTTCTTCTTCACCTGGCAGTACACCTACACGCAGAACCTCAGGCATCTTCGGGGCTTCGGTTGCTTGAGCGGATGGATTAGGGCCTGCGCCAACTGCTTTTGTTGTTTGTCCGCTTCCACCGCAGCCTGACGCGAGTACAGCTAATCCAGCTATCATTAGAACGGCAACGCTTTTTTTCCAGACGGGCAATGTCAATCCTGGCTTGCTGATCATTTTCAATTCCTCCACCTTTTTATTATTCGAATTGGATTGATACTCGGCACAGATCTCCTCGATACTTGGCTGATGTATACTCGACTAGCCGCATATCGCCATCTCTCATCACACTCTCAATGTGCAGCAAATTCGTATTCGGAGAGATTTGCAAATACCGCGCTTCCTCTGCTGTTGGATAAGTAGCCTGAAAGGTCGACCATATTCGGTGCAGCTGCACATCGTACACACCTTCAAGCATCTCGTAAAGCGAGCCTAATGAGTGGGTATTCGTCAGCAGCTCTGGAAAGTATTTGACAGGAAGCCATGTGATGTTCCACGTTAGCGGTATACTGTCGGCGTAACGCAATATTTCTAATCGGAAGGCTTCTTCATCCGGATTAAGCTGGAGTCCGGCGGCAATAACTATAGGTGGAATCAGCTTTTCTTGTCTTAACAGCTTCGACATAGGTGTGCACCCGAGCAAAGCTATTACATTGGAATACCTCATGCTTGGCGTAATCGTATATTGAAGATCAAGCGGTTTCTCACAAACATAATGACCTTTTCCCTGATGGGATCGAATGACACCTGTGTGCAGAAGAATATCCAAAGCTTGTCTGATCGTATAACGATTCTCTCGAAAACGATTGCACAACTGCGCTTCTGAAGGAAGACGTTCATCTCTTTTGTAAGTTCCGTTTCCAATTTCGGTTTGAAGTGTATCTGCAATTTCCAGGTAACGGGGAGTAGCTTTCTGTATGTCTGACTCCCTCATCATACTTATCACCTCCAAGGCTTAAGTCTATTTCTCGCTTGATTTCAAAGTAACTTGTCGACATCAGGGCAGTGTTAACGAGAAGTGTAGAAAATATTAAGAAAATTCATAATTGCAAGAAAAAACACTTCTCTACTCTCGTAGAAAAGTGTTAAGGGTCATACATTATGGTGTCTCTGCGTGAGAAACGTATCTAACTCGTTTAATTCTCCGAATCTAGCATTCAACATTTCTCGTGACCAATCCCACCAAGCAATATCCATTAATTGACGGGCGACTTCGCGGGTAAATCTTTCTTTGATCGGCTTGGCTGGCACGCCTGCTACAACCATGTAAGGCTCCACATCCTTGGTCACTACTGCCCCTGAGCCGACCACAGCTCCTGTACCAATCGTGACACCAGGCATGATGGTTGCTCCATGGCCGATCCATACATCGTTGCCAATCGAAACCTTGTGGGATCTTCTCCATTCGAAGAATTCCGTATCATCAGACTCATCGAACTGATAGGAGGCTCTGCGATACGTTGCATGATGTTGCGTCACTCTCCACATCGGATGATTCCCCGGATTGATGCATACATGGGAAGCAATCGAGCAGAACTTGCCGATCTCGGTATAATTGATCTGAACCTCATCCACACAGTAGCTGTAGTCGCCAAACGTGACTTCATTCAATCGGCTCCTCGCTCCAATTGCGGTCCACTCGCCCATGTACGTTTTGTGCAGGGTTGCTGTATCATGTATGCTCGGTTCGATTGTTAAAGACTTCTTCTTGGTCTCCATATGAATATATGTGAAGGCCACTTGGAATCATCTCCTTTTGAGTCGAGTCGTCAGGATGATTCCAGTATAACTTGTCGATATGTTGACGGAGTTAAGATCTGGATAAGATTGTGTAAAGTTTACAAACTGCCCTCGAGTTGAAGAAGCTTCGTCTTGACAGGCATTCCGCCGCGATAACCCGTTAGCGCGCCGCTCTTCCCAATGACCCGATGACAGGGAACGACGATCAACAATGGATTGGCGCCTATAGCTGCCCCTACTGCACGAGAAGCAGTCGGTCTTCCAATCGAATTAGCGAGATCCGAGTACGTATGTGTTGAGCCGTGCGGGAGCTTGCCTAGCTCTGCCCACACCGATTGCTGGAATTCTGTGCCGCTGCTCAAGTCCAGAGTAAGCTCGAATTCCTTTCGTTTGCCTTCAAAATATTGCGTGAGCTGCTGGACATACGGGGTTAAGCCGTCATCATTTTGCACCATGCGATGCTTGGGATAATGACGCTGCAGCCAACTGCTCATGATATCGAAAGAAGCATCAGGTGTGTTCACATAACAAAGGCCGCGGCTAGTTGCTGCTATATACATTTGCCACTGGCTCCACTTGAACTGCGTCCAGCTTATTTGTTCCTGTTCTTGCACAGTTTGGATGGTGCTGCTCATGATCTCAAACCTCCTTATTATTCTCCGCTTCTATTCACACATCGGCTGCTTTAAGCGTGTTATTCCGGTAATCACTAGGCGTCATCCCCGTCTTTTTGTGGAACAAAGTCGCGAAGTAAGCTGAATTAGGAAAGCCTACCCTCTTGGCTATTTCTGAGACGGTTAGGTGGCTCGACTCCGAAAGTATTCTTCTGGCTTCCCTTAGACGAATCTTCTGAATATATTCTAACGGGGTCTCTCCTTGAATCCGCTTGAACATGCGGTGCAAATGGTACGGACTTGCATGAATCGCATCGGCAAGCACTTGCAGTGTTAGAGGCTCCCCATACCGCTCTTCTATAAACTGGATCAACTGCTGCACCCATTCCTCATCAGGTAACCGCATGTTGTCCGGCTTGCACCGCTTGCATGGACGGAAGCTATCCGCCAGTGCCTGCTCCGCATTCTCGAACAAATTCACATGTTCTATATTGGGATTTTTCGATTTGCACGAGGGTCTGCAAAAGATTCCAGTCGTCCTTACCCCATAGTAAAATCGTCCATCATAGGCTGAATCGTTGCGAATAATAGCTTGCCACAGTTCATCGGTCATTTTGATGCTAGTAGGCATTGGAACCACCTCCAAATTCAGTATACCCATATAACGCCGGAGGGGGAAAGTGTCAGGAATGGGAGAGCAAGATTACGAAAGGGTCCAGTTCGTTTGCTTGTCTGTTACTGCTCAGGTACTGTGGAGATCAGTTAGCCAGTTTTACTTATAAAAAAAGAACACTACCTCTATAGGCAGTGCCCTCTCACAACCTAATTAAATCCCTTCAAGCTTAACGCCCTTCGGAAGCACTGCGTCTACATGCTTACGCACCGGATGTCCATCCCGCAGCTCTTCACTCAAGATCGCTACCATACCGCTATCCTCGCGGGAACGGATTAACCGTCCCATCCCTTGCCTCAGACGCAGCAGCATATAAGGCAGATCCACCTCTTCAAAAGGTTCGGAAGTATCTTTGCGTTTGGACATAAACACTGGATCGCGCGGCGGATAAGGTAAGGACCACACAATAACATTGGACAAGGATGGACCTGGAACGTCCAACCCTTCCCACAGGCTAACCGCACACAACACGCTCTGCTCATCCTGTTGGAAATCCGAGATCAAGCGGCTAATCTCCCGATCGCCTTCGTATAAGAACCGCATCCATGAGCATTCCTTAACCTTCACAATTTCCTGTTTGAATTGCAGCAGCTCTTCTTTTGACGGGAACAGCAGCAGCGCTCTTCCTTCAGATCGTTGGAGCAGCCCAACTGCAGCTTTCATTTTCTCCTCGAAGGAAACAGCATTCAACCATTCAGGTGCCAAAGCTTTCATCTGCGTTTCGTAATCGTAAGGAGACTCAACGGAGAACGACAAGTACTTGTCAATCCCCAGACTGTCTGCCACATAATCGAAGGACCCCTCTACAGAAAGTGTAGCTGAGGAGAACACGATCGGCATTCGCAAAGAAAACACCCGCTCCTTCAAGACTTCCTTTACGGTTCTAGGCATAATCGCTAGAGTAAGTCCTTCCTCGCTTTCCGTCGCCCAGCAGATTAACCGATTCGGCTGATCGAACAGGCTAAGCGATTTCTGCAGCATCTCGATATGCTCTTCTACAATGCGCAGCTGATAATCGTTTAATGTATATAGCTCACTTTCGAATACCAGTTCTTCTTCTATTGCCGTAAGAATGGAACGGAAGCGGCGAACCTCCTTGAGCAGGGAATCGTTCAAAGTAATCTGCTTCCGCTCCGATCCTGGGATTGCTTCACACTGATGCTCCAACACCTGGAACATCGCTTCACTTTGATCGATCGCTTCATCTATAAGAACTGCCAAAGATTCTCGAATCTGCCCTTGCAGCAGTCGAACGATAATCGTTTCAAAAGCAGCATGCTTCAGCTTATACGTTAACGCCTTTTGAGCAGCTGGCTCGAGTAGGTGCCCCTCATCGAAAATAACTGCGCAATGGTCTGGCAACAACGGCAGCTGCCCCTCACGTTTCCGTCCTTCATATGTCCATACATGCTCCATATAAAAGTCATGCGAACAAATAATCAGCTCACTCGACTTCCGATAATGATCACGCGATAAGGTTTGGCCGCAGCGATGGCGCTTGTCGCATACAAAACAGTCCTGAAAGCTGTCCCAACTGATCTGATTCCACTGCGAATCATTCAGATCCGGATACTGTTTACGATCACCGTACGCATGGAAGGACTGCAGCGCTTCAGGGGTACGCACGAACTTAGGTAATCCTTCATAAATATCGTCAAACTGCTCTTCATCCCCTCGGCCTCTGGCATCATCCAGCTTCACAAGGCAAAGGTAGTTGTCTTGCGACTTACCCAATCTCGCATCGATCGATAGCTCCAAATGACGAATAAGCTTGGCAATATCACCCTCAGGTTTAACTAACTGCTCGATCAGTGACTCATCCGCACAAGCAATCACTGCCGGCTTCCTCGTATATCTGGCATAACAAATCGCATATAACAAATAAACTAAAGTCTTCCCGGTTCCCACACCTGCTTCTGCGAAGATCGTCTGTTTCTCGGCAAACGCCCGTTCCAGCTGAAACGCCATGAAAATCTGCTCATCACGTACTTCGAACCCATGCTCTGGCAAAATGTCGTAAAACACGTCAGCGATCCACTCACCAAGCTGTTGGGTGAAAGGTTGAGAGGGTAGATAGGAAAAAGGATAACGCTCCAAATAAGCTGCCTCCATACAATCATAGTATAACTATTTATTATCCCATTGTTCTAGCAAAAACACAATGTTTGACCAGCCCTAACTAACAGCCACCCCAACAAAAAAGACCCCTTTAAGAAAAGGGGTAGGTCAAAAGAAAAATAACCACAACAACATTTAAAACAAATAACAATGGAATCCCCACCGTGAAGGAATTGTGCATGGTTTTATGACGCCATAATCGCATCCCGATCCAGATGCCGGCTGCACCTCCCGCAAGGGCGGTTAGAAAAAGGCGTCTCTCCGGTATTCGTCGTTCTCTCTGTTTGGCCAAGTTCTTATCAACGCCCATCACGGCAAACCCGGCAAAGTTAAGTATCAATAAGTACACAATAATAAATTCCATTACGCATCACTCACTTCGGTGTTAATATGGCGAACTTTTCCTTCGTGATCCTGCCTTCCAGCGGTTCCCCGCGAAGCATCCGAATGAGATCATCAATGACCGTCTCGCCCAATTTGGATTTCCAATAGCCGGACAAGGCTCCAATATGAGGGGAACACAATGCATTTGGCAGCTGAAGCAGCGGATGATCGGCAGGTACGGGCTCCGTATCGAAGACGTCCAGCGCTGCGAATATACGTCCTGATTGCAATTCCTCCAACAGAGCTTGCTCCTGCACGATCGGTCCTCTCGCAGTATTGACGAGTAATGCTCCGTCACGCATCAGCTTGAGCTGTTCCCGCCCAATCATGCCCCGCGTCTGGGCCGTTAACGTATTGTGCAGCGATACAATCGAGCTTCTCCGCAGCAATTCATCCAACCCGCATTTCTCTATTCCAAGTTGTTCTGCTTCATCGTCCGGACAGTTGCGGGAATACATCAGCACCGTAACGTTGAAGGGCTTCAACAGGCGGATCAATTCCTTGGATATTTCTCCATACCCGATTAATCCAATCGTTTGGCCATATAAGCCTAGGACGGTCTCTTCCGAGTTATTCCTCCAATGTCCGCGCTGCAGCTGATCTGTATAAGTTCTCAGGTTCCATGCTCCCGCCATCATCAACATCATGGTTAGCTCAGCAGTAGAGCGCGCAAGCGCATAATTAGCGTTCGTCACCATAATTACTGGTTCACGGTCGAATATATTAGGTTCTACAATCGGCACGACGGTTCCTGCTGCATGTCCTACATACTTCAGTCTGGAAGCTCTGGCAAGCACTTTCTCTGTAAGCTTCGGCGAGCCCCATGTGGTTATAACGGCATCATATCGAGCAATCTGCTCGGTCAACATCTCTGAGGTGAACGCTTCCCCTTCGGGTACCCAATCAACATCGGATACAGAGGCAAGCTTATTTAATGCTTCTTCGCTGAATAAAGTTCGGCGGAAATCCCGATTTGCAACAGTAATCAAGGTGCGCATGACTCTATTTCCTCCTTTAAGTTGCCTCTAGTCTAAGCTGATTTAAGCATACAGACGGTGCTCAGCTCGCGTCAACCATGTCGTCCATTTTCCCTGCTGCTTGTACAACATGACGTCGGAACGTTGCAATTGCATTCTTTAATCATACAAAAAATGCTTCAGTTAAGGTTAGTGATCTTTATTTTTAGTTATTTCAGGGAAATATAACTTCAAGTAATCTGAATGAAGTACACAATAACTATTCGTTTTCCAGGGAGGTCCACAATGAAAAAGATATCCAAAAGATGGTTGGGGGCAGGTATGTCCGTTCTATTGGCCGCTACTATGGTCGCTGGCTGTGCTACAAAAACAACGCCGGACACCAATCAGGGCGCAGGTGCAGGCGCTGCCGCGAAACCGTTTGAAGGGAAAACCATCTCTTTAGTAACCGCTAACCATCCTTGGGGAGAGGCCATCAAGCCTTTGCTGCCCGAATTTGAAGCCGCTACAGGGATAAAGGTCAAGGTTGAGAGCTTCTTCGAAGATCAACTGACGCAAAAGCTGACCGTGCAATTCACTTCCGGATCAGCAACGCCAGACGTATTCATGTACCGTCCTTTGCAGGAAGGAAAGCTATTCTTTAAGAACGGCTGGGTAGCGCCTCTTGATGCGTATTCCACCAAAGATGCCAAATATGATTTCAACGACTTCTCCAAATCCGCTATAGGTTCTACGACTGTAGACGGCAAATTGGCAGGCATTCCGATTATTACCGAGCAGGAAATCTTGTATTACCGTAAAGATCTGCTGCAAAAAGCAAACATAGCCGTACCGAAGACGTTAGACGAACTAGTCGCAGCTGTAAAGAAACTGCATGATCCTACTAATGAGATGTATGGATTCGTAGCCAGAGGCCAGCGTTCGCCGCTCGTCACCCAAGTCTCTTCGTTCCTTTACTCGGAAGGCGCAGACTTCACCCAAGGAGACAAGGCGATGATCAATACGCCGGAAGCCGTCAAAGCTTTTACAACTTACGGTACATTGCTTAAAGACTACGGTCCTCCAGGAGTACTGAACATGTCCTGGCCACAAGCTTTCGGTATTTTCGCTCAAGGGAAAATCGCCTTCTTAACTGATGCTAACTCGCTCTACGGTAACGTGACGGATCCGACCAAATCCAAAGTGTCCGATCAAGTTGGATTCGCTGTATTCCCTAGCGGCAAATCGGGCTCCAAGCCTTACAGTATCACATCTTGGGGTCTCGCAATGAACTCCAAAGCGGCAAACAAAGACGCGGCATGGGAATTTATCAAATGGGCTTCGAGTAAAGAAATCGTGTTGAAAACACAAGCTAAAGGAAACCCGGGAGCTCGCGCTTCAGCATGGGATACACCGGAAGGCACGCAAGGCTTCCCTGCAGAGCTTGTCCCGGTTATTAAAGAAAGCTCCAAAATCGGTGTTGACCATGATCGCCCGGTAGTCATCAGTGTTGGTGAAGCTCGTGACGCGGTCGGTGAGATCGTGCAAAAGGTAATGTCCGGCGATCCAAACATCCAAGGGGTTGCTGATAAGGCCAATGCCGCACTGCAGGCGATTATGGACAAAGATAAAGGTAAATAAGAACAGCTCTCTCGAATAACTTCTGGCTTATCTCCGTCAAAAGGGCCATTCAAATGGCCCTTTTGACGATCATCCAGAACTACACATCATAATGGGAAGGTGAGTCTCCTTGCAATTTAGCTGGTTTGACCGAAATCTGAAATGGATCTACACGCTTCCTGCCGTTTTGTTCGTGCTGCTCATGATGGTTTTTCCGATCATATACACAGTTAGAATCAGCTTCTATGAATGGAGCATGTCTGCAACGACACCTCCTTTGTTTGTGGGGCTTGCGAATTATATCGCACTCTTCAATGACACCCGCTTCTGGCATGCGGTGGGATCGACCTTTTATTTTACAGGGGCAGCACTGGTGGTCGAAGTTGTCCTTGGGGTTGCCATTGCCGTGTTACTGTCACGGAACTTTCGCGGCAAAAACTTTGTAAAGACGATATTCCTGCTTCCTATGGTAGCAACTCCTGTGGCCATGGGTCTCGTATGGATGTTGATTTATGAGCCTACGATCGGTGTCGCCAATCAGTTTCTTAACGCGCTCGGGTTCAAACCTTTGCTCTGGCTTGCTTCGGAGAATCAAGTTATTCCTTCCTTAATCATTATCGACGTATGGGAATGGACCCCTATGATCGCTCTAATCGTTATGGCTGGTATGGCCACACTGCCCTCTGACCCCTATGAGGCGGCTGATGTGGATGGCGCAAGCGCCTGGCGGAAATTCGTCTCCATTACTCTGCCTCTGCTGCGTCCAACTATTCTGGTAGCAGCTATGCTAAGGCTTATAGACGTTCTCAAAACGTTCGACATTATTTATGCCACTACGCAAGGCGGACCTAACTTCGCCTCCGAAACACTCAATTTGTACGGGTATGTGCTTGGGTTCCAGTATTTCAAGCTGGGCATGGCCTCTTCCCTGCTAGTGCTGTTCTTTCTTCTTGTGATGGCTCTGACGTTATTTATGATTTGGATGCGCAAACGATTGGAGGCGGCTTAACCGATGAAAAAAAATAGATCTCGATGGATAATGGCTCTTGTCACGTTAGTCGTCCTCTTGGCATTTGCTTTTCCATTCATATGGATGCTGCTGGCATCATTCAAAACCCAGTCGCAGATTATGTCTACGGGCCAGTTCTTTACTTTCAAACCGACGACACATAACTATACGAGTGTATTCCAGGAATATGAGTTCATGAAGTACATCTGGAACAGCTTTCTCGTTGCTTTTGGTTCGACGGTATTCTCCTTGCTGCTTGGACTTCCTGCTGCATACGCAATCGCCAGACATGGCTTGCACAAGCTGGGACTAGTTATTCTCGTAGCCAGAATTATTCCCGGGATTACATTTCTGATCCCCTGGTTCATCCTGTTCTCCAAGATTCAATTGGTGGACACATACACAGCGTTAATTCTGAGCCATATGCTTGTAGGGCTGCCCTTCATTATCTGGATCATGATCTCTTTCTTCGAGGCGCTTCCAAAAGAAATCGAAGAAGCTGGATTAATTGATGGCTGTACCCATCATCAAGTGTTCTTGCGGGTCATTATGCCGATTTCCGGACCTGGCGTCATAACCTCGTCATTGCTGTCGTTCATCTTTTCCTGGAACAACTTCATGTTCTCCGTTATTCTGGCTGGCGACAAAACAAAGACACTGCCAATCGCGGTATTCAACTTCATGTCTTACTCCGAAATCAACTGGGGTGCACTCATGGCGGCGGCATGTATTATTACACTTCCCGTGCTGATCATTGCCTTGTTAGCTCAAAGGTATGTAGTAA
The DNA here is from genome assembly GCF_059692235.1 of Paenibacillus sp. J2R1T-4. NCBI lineage: Bacteria > Bacillati > Bacillota > Bacilli > Caryophanales > Paenibacillaceae > Paenibacillus > Paenibacillus sp. J2R1T-4. The sequence goes on from NZ_JCAUBA010000016.1 coordinate 58,788, forward strand.
GCGGACTCTCGGCGGGCGCTGTCAAAGGATAAGCATCTGTGCTTGTTTAGATGAAAGGTGATCGGACGATGACGTTCAAATTGAATATATTCAGCAGAATTCTGATCCTGGTGATCCTTCTGCTTATTCCGATTCTCCTGTTGTACAGTTATTCCAACTTCATCACGAAGAATGTTGTTCAGGATCAAATTCAGACCTCCAATCTAAATCAACTTACTTTCTTTATGCATCAATTGGATTCCGAAATGGAACGTTTGTCTATGTTTCCAGTCATTCTCGGGAATGATCCTCATATTCGAGAATTTATTGATCAATTAGACATCTATCCAACCGACCGGCTAAAAGCGGAATCCCGCATAACCGAGAAGCTTAGTCTACAGAGCGTATCCAGCGGATGGTCGAATGAGCTTACTTTGATCATGCCTAGAGAAAAGAAAGTACTGTCTTCCAGCATTTATGTGAATGGTGCAACCAGTTGGCCATGGGCGAGTAGAATTCGAAAAATATGGACATTCGAAGAGTCAGCAGCGGCAAACCAAACTCCCCGATTTGTCAGGGAGATCAGCGAGCCGGCAGTTGCAACTCAGTTTGATCAGGCGCATACGGTTTTTCAAGTAAACTTTCCCGTACAGAATATTAAGGATCTGCTTGATGTCTATAAGCAGGACAAACAGAGCGATCCTTTTTTATATCATGATCAATGGGCGCCGATCCGAGGGAACACCTCTCTCGAAGATGCTGCATTACCGATCATTAGCAGCCTTCGCGCCAGAAGTACCCCTATGGAGGAAGCAGGACAGGAGAAAGTAAGGATCGACAAGCAGGATTATTTGATCAGCTACATCAAGTCTGAGCAGTTAGGCTGGTATCTGGTTGATTATGTGCCAGTTCAGAAAATAATGGCGCCCATCACCACGACCAGCAATTTATTCTACGTTTCTACCCTGATGCTGTTGTTGATGAGTGTTATTGCTTCCTTCCTGCTCTATCGAAATGTGCAAATCCCGATTCTTAAGATGATACGCAGCATTCATCGAATGGAAAGGGGAGATCTTTCGGCTCGGATTGAGTATCGCTCCAAGAATGAATTCGACTATTTGATTCTGCGGTTTAATGAAATGGCGGAACGAATACAGGTGCTTGTCGAAGATGTGTATGTCGAGAAAATTCGCTCTAGAGAAGCAACTGTGAAACAATTGCAATCTCAAATCAATCCCCATTTCCTGTATAACTCTTTGTTTTTCATCATTAACTCTTCTATGCTCGAGGATAATGAATCCGTTGCGGCTATGGCTCAAAACCTGGCTGAATATTACCGCTACACAACACGAGTGGAGAAACAGACCGTACCGCTCAAAGAAGAGTTGGAATTTGTCAGGCATTATTTGAACATCCAGAACCTTCGAATGCATCGATTGGAATATGAGATTTCGGTTCCCGATGAGATGCTCGACGAGCAGGTCCCTCGACTGATCATACAACCTCTAGTGGAGAATGCGATTATCCACGGCATTGAACACCGCAGAGGTGATGGACGCATCACCATTAAGGGCGAACAAGACGCATGGTCCAATCGGATTATTGTTCAAGATAACGGAGCAGGCCTGACTGATGAAGGACTCCGACAGCTTCGCTCCCAATTGGCGAGCGCTATGACCGATGAGATTGGCTGCGGTACTTGGAATGTACATCATAGGCTGCTATTCCAATTCGGAGAACATTCTGGCCTTACCTTCGAGAACGTCCCTGATGGAGGACTGAAAGCTGTGTTGACTTGGAACCGTCACTCTGCACAGGCGTCACAATCCATCCAAGGAGGTGAATCACGATGATTCAACTTTTGATTGTGGATGATGAGGTTCATGTAGTCGAACGTCTCTCCTCTACGATTAACTGGCAACAAGTCGGTATTGAACAAGTATATAGCGCTTATTCAGGTATTGAGGCGCTGAACATCCTGGAAAAAACGTCCATCGATATCGTCCTTACAGATATTCGCATGCCCGAGATGTCAGGGATTGAGCTCATTAGTGAAATCAATCGGCGGTGGCCAAAAACGAAATGTGTCTTGCTTTCCGGTTTCTCGGATTTCAATTACGCGAAGGAAGCCATTCTACAGAAGACGGAAGATTATTTGCTAAAGCCGGTAACGGAGCATGATCTACTTACAACCATTCAGCGGATCATCGATAAGCTTACTGAAGAATGGAACGAGGTCGTTTCCAAGCAGCGCCTTCTATATACGTTCAAGGAGAATCTTCCCTTGCTCCGCGGAAACTTACTGAACGATTTGCTCCAGGGACGCCAATTCCAGGAAGCTTCCCTCCGGGAAAAAATGCAGATGATGGGGCTTCCAGATTTCATAAGCCAATCTGCTGTTGTTATGGTAATTCGGCTCGAAGCAAATTTCCTGGATTTCGATCCGTACAGCTTGTCCTTATTGGAATATGCGATCAGCAACATGGTTGAAGAGCTGTTCGCTCATAAATTCGACAGCTGGCATACAAAGGATGTGCATGATTATTTAATCTTCGTTATGAAGCTCAAACAAGATGCACCGATTCCTGAAGCTACTTCCGAATTTGAGCGTACCGCCTCTCAACTGCAGTTAGCCGTGAAGAATGTTTTGAAGGGGAGTATTTCCATCCTGATCAGCAATTGGGGCCAATTCCCGAATGATCTGACAGCGCTGTATAACAAGTCGGTAAAAGCGTTCCGTAACCGCATTGGAAGCGAGCACGAGCTTTTCATGCGTCTGGAAGAGGGGGAAGAGCCGACTGCTGTTCCTTCTTTGCAAAGTCTGTATGAGCCTCCCACCCTACATCATCTTCTCGAGGCTACTCGTTGGGCAGATATTGAAGTCAAGCTTCATGCTATTTTTGATGAAATCGAGGCCAAGCATAATGAATCGCAAGAGCATCTGCTTGAAGCTTATTTTACAATCGCATCGTCTTTTACCTATATTGCACATAAGAATGGTCGTCAATTGTATGAATTGATTGGAGCGGAGTACGACAGAATGATAGAAGGCGGCCCTTTTCGTTCCGTTAGTCAATTGAGAGACTGGTCGCTGCGTGCGCTGAAGATTTTGAGAGAAGACATGGACCAGGAGACCAAGAACTCCCGCCGTTCGCTTATTAATGAGATCCGTTCTTTTGTTGAGCGCCATATCTCAGATGATGTTTCCCTGCAGTCGATTGCGGATCATGTCTACCTCCACCCAGTCTATGTTTCTAAGATCTATAAGCTGGAGACCGGTATAAATCTTAGCGAATATGTGCTGAGCACGCGGATGAACAAAGCAGAGTACTTACTTAAGCATAGTCAGGATAAAATATATGAAATCGCAGCCCACCTCGGGTATCAGCGACCTCATTCATTCAATCACGCCTTCAAGAAATATTGCGGGATGACCCCTCAAGAATACAGAGATTTATATTCCTAATTCAACATAAATGATGTAATAATTAAAAGGACATCTGACGGAGTTAAACAGCCAGAAAAAGTACGACCAGTAGAAGGGAGCAAATCAGAATGAAAATCACAAAGCTTGAATTATTCAAGGTTCCACCGAGATGGCTGTTTCTCAAAATAGAGACAGATGAGGGGATTTCAGGTTGGGGAGAACCCATTGTCGAGGGAAAGGCAGAGACCGTTAGAGCTGCTGTAATGGAGATGAGCGAGTACCTCATCGGCCAAGATCCTATGCGAATTGAGGATTTGTTCCAAGTGTTGTACCGGGCGGGCTTCTACCGTGGAGGGCCAATATTGTCAAGCGCTATCTCTGGAATCGAACAAGCCTTGTGGGATATCAAAGGCAAGTTCTACAACGCGCCTATCTATGATCTGCTTGGCGGAGCTTGCCGTGATCGCACACGGGTGTATTGCTGGATCGGCGGAGATCGGCCAAGCGATGTTGGCGAAGCGGCCAGGCAACAAGTAGCTGCAGGCTTCACCGCAGTCAAGATGAACGCGACTGAAGAAATGCATTATATCGATTCGTTGAGCAAAGTGGACGAGGCTATTGCGCGGATCGCTGCTGTACGCGAGGCTGTCGGTAAGGATGTCGGTATCGGCATAGATTTCCACGGGCGGGTTCACAAGTCGATGGCCAAAATAATCGTCAAGGAACTCGAGCCCTACCGCCCTATGTTTATCGAGGAGCCGGTGCTGCCGGAGAACAATGAAGCGCTGCGCGAGATTGCCCGTTATACATCATGTCCCATTGCTACTGGTGAACGGATGTATACAAGATGGGGCTTCAAGGAAGTGCTGGCGCAAGGCTACGTGGATATTATCCAGCCCGATGTATCGCATGCCGGGGGCATAATGGAGACCCGTAAAATCGCCGCTATGGCCGAAGCCTACGATGTTGCTCTTGCCCCGCACTGCCCGCTTGGCCCAATAGCACTTGCAGCTTGTCTACAAGTGGACACGTGCTCACCGAATGCTTTCATTCAAGAGCAAAGTCTAGGCATCCACTATAATCAGGGCAGTGACCTGCTGGATTATTTGGTCGACCCTTCCGTATTTAATTATAAGGATGGTTTTGTGACGAATCTGACTGGCGCTGGCCTTGGTATCGAGGTGAATGAAGAGAAGGTGCGCGAGATGGCTCGCATCGGACACAACTGGAAAAATCCCGTCTGGCGTCAAGAGGATGGCACAGTTGCAGAGTGGTGATTGTGTAACTGAGGATGAATGTGAAGACGTGAGCCTGTGTGTAAATAACTTTAGTTGCTTCAGATACAATTAAATGTGTGTCTTCAGCCGTTGAGCCAATTTAGTTGCCCGAAAAGCAATTAAATTGGCTCTTACAGTTTAATTGCAAGTAGACATCAAGATTAGTTGCTTTTTCAGCAGTTATTTGGGCAAAAATCGGTACGCTTCACGATTAACTGCTTTTTCAGCAACTATTTCGGTCAGCAGCCTCGGCCTTTCGCTTCGGTCTCTTCAACAGGGCAGCAGTTATTTACAGCTTATCTGGATCCTACAGAATTCCACAGTACATTCTCCAGCACTTCAAGCAGCTTATCATTCTCTTCACGCGTCCCCACTGTTACACGGATACAGCGAGGTAACCCCCACCCCTTTCCATAACGGACAATAACGCCTCCCTGCATCAACCGCTCATACAGAGTAAATGCTTCGTCTCCAAGCTCCACAAGGATGAAGTTACTCATGCTCTCCATGTAAGTCAGTCCGAGTCTGCCAAAAGCAGCATATAATCGCTGACGCTCTCCGACCACCAATTCTTGCGATCTCCGCACATGCTCATCATCCCCAAGCGCTGCGACCGCTGCTGTCTGGGCCAACGCATTCGCATTGAAAGGCTCCTTCACCTGCATAATGCTCTGGATGATTGTGGAATCCGCAACTCCATATCCTACTCTAATCCCAGCCAGTCCGTATATTTTGGAAAAGGTTTGCAGCACCAACACCGGATATCCTGCCTTTACGAATTCCAGACCATTCGTATAGTCGCTCGCATCAGCATAGTGACAATAGGCTGCATCCATCACTACTAACACACGCTTGGGAAGTGTATCAAGAAGCAGCTGCAGATCCGATTTCGATAAATAAGTGCCAGTCGGGTTGTTAGGTGAACAAAGATAGACGATCTTAGTCCTCTCTGTAACTGCATCCGCAATAGCCCTCCAGTTATATTGGAAGCCATCCTCAAGCTGTACTCCCCTAACAATGGCCCCCATCAAGAGAGCCCCAAACTGGTATTCCGTGAAGCTTGGATCGGGTACGACTACCTCATCGCCCGACTCCAAATAAGCCTCAGATACGAGTGTGATTAACTCATCCCCGCCATTGGTTACAATAATTTGCTCTGGTGTTAAGGCCAGTTTAAGCGCTATGGCATTCTTGAGCTCATACGATTGGGCATCCGGATAACGATGTAAGTCTTTTAATGAGGACGCCATTGCTTCAATAGCTTTAGGAGATGGGCCAAGCGGATTCTCGTTAGAGGCCAGCTTGATCACCTCAGTCAACCCCAATTCCCGCTGTACCTCCCAGATCGGTTTCCCAGGAGAGTAGGGTTCAATTTGTTGTAATGCACTTCTTGCTTGGATCTCAATTGGTTTGGACATGGATGGTAGTGCCTCCTAGGAAAGAAATCGCATTTCACTTCAATACAATAATACAATAACGCATTGCTGTAGTAAAGTATTTTTATTTGTTAGCTGTGAACATTATTCATAGTCGTTCTTGCTCTTTCACTAATATAAGTAGCAAGAAAAAAGATGCCAACCTAACTCCCTCAGGGAGTCAGTGTGGCATCTTTGTGTTTACCTAACGTCGACCAATATTAAATCAAGCCTGATTGTTGCAATAAACGTTGCACGATGACCGCTACTTCCGCCCGGGTCATGTTGTCCCCAGGCGCGATCTCACTCCCGCTCCTGCCGGATACGAGCCCTGCCTTCAGACTGGCCGCAATGCCCACTTTGGCATAATCCGACACGAGGCCTGCGTCCGCGAAGCCGGCCAGCATGCGGTCCGACTCGCCTGCCGACAACGCTGCATCCAATCCCGTAAGCTTCATTGCTCTCGCCATGATGGTCATAGCCTGCTCGCGGGTTAGCTTGTCCGCCGCGCCGAAGCTTCCGTTCTCATATCCGGCAATCATACCAAGCTCGTATGCCGCCTTGATGTACGGCGAGTACCAGTCGGTATTTTTTACGTCCGAGAAAGGATTTCCGCCCAACTCCACCAGCAATCCCAAGGCTTTCACTACGATGGCCGCGAACTCTGCGCGGGTAATGTCGCGGTCAGGCTCGAACAATCCGCCGCCCACGCCACCGACTACCATACGGGAGCCCATGTCGTTCACCGTGTCTTTCGCCCAGTGGGTTGCGACATCTTTGAATCTTGTCGACTGGTGCACAAGCGCATACGTACCCTTGCTCTCAAAGCTGCTGATTACGGCGTACGGCTTGCCGTCCGCATACTTGATCTTCGTGGGCACGTGGCTTATGGTTCCGTCTTCTCTAACGACAACAGCGGTCGTTATGTCGGACACGGGCAAGCCTTCTGGTACAGCGACCATTCTTTCCACATAGGAATCGAAATTGTCGAGCTCGCCCGTCTTCTCGCCGTAAGCGTAGAAAGCTTTAAAGCTTGCCGACTGCGTCAGAACCGTGAAGCCGCCATTTCTTGCCGCTTCGGCAAGAGCGTCTGCTGCTTCGAGCCCGGCCGATTGCATTTCGATCCGTACCTTGATATCCTTCAGCGCTACCTGTTTTCCTAGCTGTACGGATATCGCATCCACATCAATCTGCTCGGCCGGAATCGTATAGGCCGCCGTAAGAGTCTTCACGATGAGGACGGCGTTTTTGGCTTCCATTTCCTTCACAAGCTCTCCGCTGAGCTCCCCTACCGATACATCGGATGCGGATTTGAACAGGATCGTAACTTCCGCTTTACCGTTTTGCTGCTCCATCAGCTTCTTCATGATCGGCTCGTTTACGGCGATCGTGGTCGTCGAAGTGCCTCCTTGTGTCACGGACGTCTCCGTTCCCGCCTTCTCCGCTTTGCCATTGATCAGCACTTCCGCGTTGGCGTCGCTATCAGGCTTCGGTGCGATCGGTCCTCCCGGAACAGGAACCGGAACGAAACCACCGCCGCCGGAAGGCAGTACTTTCTTGTACGTAGCTTTGAAAGGCTCACTGTCATTTTTACCCTCTAAGACCGTGATCGCTTTGACAGTAGTCGTTTCGCTAACCGCAATCGGATTCGTATACAAGAGCGCATTCTCTGTTGGCTCTTTGCCGTCGAGGGTATAGTAGATTATCCCTTCGTCTTCGGCTGTCTGAAGCGTAACTGCAGTGTCCTTCGTGAACTCCAAAGCGGTGGAACTAGCCGGCTTCGCAGCCGTATCCGCGTACAAGACCGGTTTCCTGCCGATCGCGATACTGCGGATTTCGCCAGCTTTCGTTGCCGTAACGACAGTTTCGCCATTTATCTCTTTAGTCGACCAGCCGATGGACGCATCGTCGGTCTTCGTATAGGGTTCCGTTACTCGATAAGCGGTATCATCGGCACTTAATACTACCGCCGAGGCAGACAGCACGCCATCAAGCGTTCCGGCGAAGTGAGCCAACTGAGGATAAAAGCCTCTCGACGCGTTCCAGACCGACGCATCGAGTCCTGTCGGTAATACGCCACTCACCAACGCATCCGTCTTCATTCCTTCCGCTCCGGACGCATCGCGCTTCACGCGGTCGCCGCCCTCGTTATAGTAGGCCGTATTTCGCTGCAGCATTTGAAGATCGAACACGTTGTCCCGGAGCGTCGTGTCTGGGCCAACCTGCCCTGCAATACCGCCAACGAACGATTTTCCTTTGACGAGTATTCCATCGATGCCGGCTGCAAGCTGTCCGGTGCTCACGGTATTGCGGATGGAGCCTCCTGGCGCATATCCGGCGATGCCGCCTGCCCTTGCCAACTCCTTGCCGTCCGCAGCTACGGTTCCCGAGTGGTAGCTGTTCGCAATGGCGCCGTTATTCTCTCCCGCCAGACCGCCGACGTTGGACTCCTCGGAAGCGATTGTTACGTCCGAATACGAGAAGCTTTGTTCAATCGATGCGCCCGCAGCATTTTTGCCCGCTATGCCGCCCGCCGTAATGCCGATCGACGGATTGGAAGCGCTGATAGTGACTTTGCTGAAGGACTTGACGATTTGCCCGGCATTGATCCCTGCAATACCACCGACAACGGCCCCGTCTCCCGCAATCGAGCCTTTAACCGCCGAGTTGCGGATCACACCTTCATTGTACCCGCTTATACCGCCGACAAGATCTTTGGCCGACAACGTGAGCGACATGACAGATACGCCGTCCATCGCCCCGCTGTTCGTGCCTGCCGCGCCACCCACATAACGGATCCCGGTTGCCTCGACCTTGGCTAGCGATGCGAAGGCGATATCGGCGCTGTTGTCTCCGGCAATGCCGCCTACATAATTGTTGCCTTTAACCGTGATTGCGCCGCCCTCTTTCAATGAAATGGACGTCCCTGTCGATTTGCCTGCGAGCCCGCCGACATAGTTCCCGATAAGCGACGTTACCGTCACTTCGCCGACTTTGTCCGCTTCGATGCCGCCCTTGGCAACGCCGGCGATACCGCCGATGTGGTTGCCCGTTCCGGTTACGTTAACCGAGGCGGTAATTGAGATTTCTTTGAGATCCCCGTTGCCGAACCCGACGATACCGCCAATATGGTTATCGCCGTTCATCGTAACGGCAACGATTGTCGCCTTGGTCACACTCGAGGTTTCGCCAACCAGGCCGCCGGCGAATTCCGTCGCCGTCACCTTGATGCTGCCCGCTGTCGCCTCGGCGATGTTAGCCGCTTGGCCGGCAACACCACCCGCGTACTTTTTGCCTGTGACTTCGACGTCTCCAAGGGCTGCGCGGACGACGTCCTTCGCCGCTTGGCCTGCTACTCCGCCAGCGTAGTCGCCTGTTGCCTCGATTACCGTTTTTCCGGTCACCTTCACTTCTTCGATGCCATCCGAAGTCTTTCCGGCCAGGCCGCCGACATATTCGGCGCCCTTGACCGTGACGGAAGCGAGCTCGATATTCCGGATAGCCGCAGCGGTTTCCCCTGCGATTCCGGCTGCTTTATTGTTGCCTTCGACGATGACGTTCCTTGCCTCTACGCCATTGATCACGCCGCTCGTTTTCCCGACGATGCCGCCTGCGTGATCGACCGCCTTTACGGTCACATCCTGCAGCGACGCCTGCGATACGGTTGCTGCTTCCGCCGCCAGTCCGCCCGCCGCATCGCCCGTTGCGGTGACTGATACTGGGCCGGTTACTGTGACTTCCGTCAACTCGCCCGTGGCGATGCCGACAACCCCGCCGATAACTGTGACGCCGTTTACCGTAACGGCCTCAATCGCCACTCTGGATACATTCTCGGTTTCACCCGTCAAGCCGCCGGCGAATTCATTCGCCGTTACCTTGATAATTCCCACCGTAACGTCGGCAATGTTCGCTGATTGGCCGCTAACTCCACCCACGTGCTTCTTGCCCGTGACTTCGACGTCTCCGATGACTGCGCGAAGGATGTCTTTCGTCGATTGGCCCGCTACTCCACCTGCAAAGTCTCCTGTTGCCGCGATTGCCGTTCTCCCGATTACCTTCACATCCTCGATGCCCTCTAAGGTCATTCCAGCTATACCACCCACATATTCGGTGCCTTTGACCGTGGCAGAAGCAAGCTCGATGTGCCGAATAACCGCTGCGGTTTCCCCTGCGATGCCGGCCGCTTTCTTGTTACCTTCGACGGTGACGTTCCTTGCCTTCACGCCGCTGACGGTACCGTTCGTTTTCCCGACGATGCCGCCTGCATAATCGGCCGCCTTCACAGTCACATCCTGCAGCGACGCTTGCGATACGGATGCCGCTTCCGAGGCAAGTCCACCTACCGCATCGCCCGTTCCGGTTACCGATACCGGGCCAGTTACGGCGATGTCCATCAGGTCGCCCATAGCGATGCCAGCAATCCCACCGATTTTGGTAACGCCGTTCACCGTAACGGCTGCGACCGTCGTCTTGGTCACGCTCACGGTTTCGCCGGCCAAGCCGCCGACGATTTCCGTCGCCGTTACCTTGATGCTTCCCGCCGTTACGTCAGCAATGTTCGCCGCTTGTCCAGCAACGCCCGCTGCATACTTTTTACCTGTAACTTCGACATCTCCAAGAGCTGCGCGGACGATATCCTTCGCCGCCTGCCCCGAGATGCCTCCTGCGAAGTCGCCGGTTGCCGCGATTATCGTCTTCCCGGTCACCTTCACGTCCTCGATGCCTTCCGTGGTAGTTCCGGCCATGCCGCCCACATATTCGGCGCCCTTGACCGTAACAGAAGCGAGCTCAATGTTTCGGATGGCCGCAATTGTTTTCCCAGCGATGCCAGCTGCTTTATTGTTTCCTTCAACCGTGACATTCCTTGCCTTTACGCTGCTGATGGTGCCGTTCGTTCTCCCAACGATGCCGCCTGCATGATCGGTCGCCTTAACGGTTACATCCTGCAGCGACGCTTGCGATACGGATGCTGCTTCCGACGCAAGTCCACCTACCGCATCGCCCGTTCCGGTCACCGATACCGGGCCGTTCACAGCGATGTCCGTCAGGTCGCCCATGGCGATGCCTGCGATACCGCCGATGTTGGTGTCGCCGTTCAGTGTGACGGCTGCTACCGTCGCCTTGGTCACGCTCGCGGTTTCGCCAACCAAGCCTCCAGCGAATTCCGTCGCTATTATCTTGATGCTTCCCGCCGTTACGTCAGCAATGTTCACCGCTTGGCCGGCAACGCCACCAACGTGCTTTTTGCCCGTGACTTCGACATCTCCGAGGGCTGCGCGGACAACATCCATCGCCGCATGTCCAGCTACTCCGCCTACGTGGTCGCCAGTTGCCGCGATAACCGTTTTCCCGGTCATCTTCGCGTCCTCGATGCTGTCCGTGGTCGTTCCAGCTACGCCGCCGACGTATTCGGCGCCATTGACCGTAACGAAACCAAGCTCGACGTTGCGGATGACCGCAGTGGTCTCGCCCGCAATGCCCGCAACTTTGTTGATGCCTTCGATGGATACGTTTCTTACCTTCACGCCGCTGACGATACCGTTCGTCTTCCCGACGATGCCGCCTGCTTGATCTCCCGCCTTCACGGTTACGTCCTGCAGTGACACCTGCGATACGGACGCCGCCTCCGACGCCATTCCGCCTGCTGCATTGCCCGATCCGGTCACTGATATCGGGCCGGTTACGGCAATGTCCGTCAGGTCGCCAGTGGCGATGCCTGCGATACCGCCGATGTTGGTGTCGCCGATCAGAGTGACGGCTGCAACTGTCGCCTTAGTCACGCTTGCAGTTTCGCCCGCCAAGCCGCCGGCGAATTCCACCGCCGTCACCTTGATGCTTCCCGCCGTTACGTTGGTGACATTAGCCGCTTTGCCGGCAATTCCTGCAACATATCGTTTGCCCATTACAACTACTTGGCCTACCGTGATGTTTTCGGCATCCATCGTCATCTCACCAGCGATGCCGCCTGCAAAGTCGTCCGCCGCCGTGATCGTCACGTTCCCGGTCTTAACGGCCGTAAACACGCTTTCCGTATAGCCGGCTATACCGCCAACATGCCGATTGCCCGTCACTTCCCAATCGCCACCGTCCTGCACAGCAATCGTCGCGCCTGTCGCTCTACCCGCGATCGCCGCCACATAATTGCCCGTAGGCGACGATACACGGATGGTGCCAGTTTTCACCAGTGCAACGGCTCCGGAGACATCGCCTGCAATGCCCCCGATATAATCTCCCGTTCCGGTTACGAGAATAGTTCCAGCCGAGGCAATGTCTGACAAATCGGTCGCGCTATGGCCAGCCAAGCCTCCGGCCAGGCTCGTTCCCGTTACTTCCACGCCTTCAATACCCACTTTAACGATCGTACCTTCATTGCTTCCCGTTAAGCCTCCCGTGTACGCCGCGAAACCTTGCACCTTCCCATTCACGATGTCTACCTGATTCAACACTGCTCCAGGCCGATTGACGCCCGCCACAATACCGGTGTAAGTCCCGCCAGTCACACGTGCATCTGCAAACTTCACATGGGCTACGACCCCGCGATTTTCGGAAATAAAGCCGTACTTATTATACTGATCGGCAAAATAAGCAAGTCCCGAAATCGTATGACCAACGCCATCAAATTCGCCCGTAAAAACGGCAATCGTCGTCCATAATTTACCATATAAACCGATGCTCTCGGTAAGCGTGATTTTGCCGACCGGCGGCTTCACTGTCGATGTCCGGTCGAATAACCGATAGAAGTCCAGATCGTTGTAAAGAAGCGCGATTCCCGCCAGTTGTTCTGCACTTCCCGCTGTAAATGCGGAATCCGCTTTTGTATGATGCTTCACGTACGAAAGGTCGGGCGCAAAAGCCCAGTTCGTCACATGAACGAGAACCGGCTCATTGTGGTTCACGCCATCCGCATAGCTCCACAAGGAAGCGTTTGTCGAGAAATCCCAGTTGTCCAGCTTGCTCCGGCTCGTAAAGTCTGATTTTTTGACCGTTTGCCCGCTGGTTTTGTCATAATTGATCGGCGCCAGAACACCCGTGTAATAGGAGTCCGTAATTATTCCGTCCTGAAAGTTATAGCCGATCAGGGCGCCCATGTAGGAGTTCGCGCCGTTCGCTTTGGCCAGCACGTCGGATACACTTTCGTAAACGCGATTCAGGCTGCCGTTGTTATAACCGGCAAAGCCGCCCGCATAGGAGCGGGTGGCGCTGTGCGCTCCGATTACGCTAACAGTATCTTGCGCCGCATAGGCGTCTTCGACGATGCCTCCGTTGTTGACTACAGCCGCAAACCCGCCGCCTCGTGCATCGAACGCCGTGTTCGACACATCGCCTGATGCGTATGCTTCCTTGATTGTGTACCTGTTGACCGTTCCGGCAAACCCGCCTGCATAAGCGCCTGCTTTCCCGGCAACTTTCAGCGCTCCGTCTGCATAAGCCTGTTTGATAAGCCCTGCTGCGCTGTCGCCCAGCAAGCCTGCAAATCCGCCTGCATAAATCGTGTTGTACGGATTGATGCAATTGACCTCGATCAGTACGGACGCGGACGATTGCAGGATTTCCGTTGCATCGGCTGTACCGGCAAAGCCGCCGACATGCGTGGAGGACGTAACCCCCGCTTTGGTTGCTGCACTGCCGATCGATATTTTTCCGTTGTTCGTCGACTTCGCCCGGGTGTAAGCCATTTTGCCACCCGTTGCTTGTCCCACAATACCGCCCGCATGGTAAATGACACTCGTATCGGCTTGTATGTCGCTTTCTGCGCTCGTATTAACGATGATGCCGTTGCTTGTGCCGGCGATTCCGCCGATCGCAGCCGTCTTGACCCCGGTTACGCGCAAGGCTGCCGACGTCGTCGAATTGTAAATCGAAGCCGATTTGAGCTTTCCGGCGATTGTTCCTGCGTAAATGTCGGCCGCATTGCCCGTGCCTGCGACTACGATCCGCTTATCTTGAACGAACGCATTGTAAATGCCAGGATAAAACGGGATGAAATAGCCGAAATCCAACGAAGCATCGGGATTCGACGACTCTGCAACACCAGCTACACCGCCAACCGAGCTTTCACCCGACGTCGTAACTACGGTAATCGCCGGTACGACCTCCGTACTGTAAATGACGGAATTGAAGCTGTAGCCGGCTATTCCGCCTACCTTCACATCATTCGCGGCTACGTTCGCCACCCCTCCGAATTTGGCATGGGCGAGGGCTGCATTCGCGAGCTTGCCCGCTATACCCCCAAGGACACCGCTGTCGTTTGTTGACAGAACCGCGTTCTTGACGGCAACCCCGTCGACGTCGAACTCGTTCACGCCCTTGCCCGTTTTCTCGCCGATGATGCCCCCGACGATGCCGAAGCCTTGGATATTGACGGACCCGGACACATTGAACGCTTCAACGCTGCTGTTTTTGACGGTTTGGCCCACGGCCGATTTGCCTATGATTCCGCCCGTCAAGGATTGCTGTCCGGTAGCTTTTATGCTGCCGTCCGTAAATGTAACCGTCAGGCCGTCCGCTGCTCCTGATATATAGGAGCCTACAATACCGCCGACGATGCTGCTTGCGCCCGTCGTTTTCACGGTACCTTCCGCTTGTATGGTTGCGGAGAGCGTTGAGGCATTGCCTGCCTGTCTGCCGATCAAGCCGCCAGCAATCGCCTGTTCGCCCGCAGCCTCGACGCTTCCCTTAATCAGCGTTGCGGTAGCGCTGCTGATATCGGAGATATTGTCTCCAATCAGGCCGCCAACGATAGCATTGTTGGCGGCACTAACGATTTTGCCGCCCCCTTGGGAAGTCAAGGACAACTCCCTCACCTGTCCTGTGTTCTTGCCTGCAATACCACCGACCAGCGTGCCGCCGGATACTTTGGCGCCGCCTTGCAGCGTTACTTTTACAAGGAATACGTTCCCTTTGTTCCATCCGGCTAGAGAACCTGCAAGCTGGCTTCCGGCTACCGTTACCGGCTCCAGGTTGACTTGACTTATCGTCGCTCTCTCACCGATTACGCCGAATAATCCTGCGTAAGGACTTGCCGTTACTTTGAGTCCGCTGATCAGATGATCATTTCCGATAAATGTCCCTTCAAAAGCTTGCTCTTCCTTATTGCCGATCGGCACCCACTGCGTGGATTGCATATGAATAGGTGCGACGACTTCAAGAGTTCGGCCCTTGAAATCGAACCGGTCGACCCCAATCACCGTCCCGTTGACGAGACCCGCAAGCCCCGCCAACTCGGCTTCAGTCTTAATCACGAAGCGGATGGCCGAGCGATCCTTCGTGTACCACATTATGTTCATGCTCACATCGCTGCCGCCGCCTCCCGGATTGCCACCGGTATTGGCGCTCATGTTAAGCTCCGGATACGTATAGGCCGCATTGGGTGAACCGTATTTCCATGCGGTGTCGCTGAAGGTCCAGCCGGACAGCGCCTGGAACATATCGCGGTCTGCCAACGATTCCGCGAGAATCGGACTAAGCCGCCAGTACAAGTTAAGCTCGTAATACGTGCCGCCGCCGAAATCGAGCAAGCCGCTGTTGATCGCTTTGCTCTCATCTTTCACATAGTACGTACGGGAAATCAGCTCTTTATCGGCGTTGTCGTAATAGCCCGCAAAACCGCCTGCCAAAGCGCCGTTGCCGCCCGTTACTTCGCCAGCGGAGTAGCTGTCCGCTACCGTACCGGTCGTCAGACGGCCAATCAACCCTCCGGCATAGGTATGCTCGCCGTCTGCCGCAACACCTTTGGCCGCGTAAGCGTTGCCCAAGGTCCCGGAGTGATCGGCGATCAAGCCGCCGACGTAGGTGTAAGCTCCGTTTGCCGTTACTTTGGCTGCAGTGAAGCTATTGGCTACGGTGCCGCTGTTTTTGCCGACCAAGCCGCCAAGCAGGGCGTATTTCCCGCTTGCTCCGAAAGCGGATCCGTTCAGGTCGGTTTCTAGATAGGATGCGATAATGTTCCCCTTATTTTCGCCGACAATCCCTCCGGCTACTGTCGCTTCCCCGCCGATCGTAAGGATCGCATTCGAATACGTGTAATAAATCGTCCCCGTGTTTTTGCCTGTCAGACCACCGACGATACCCTCGTTACCATGCGATATGACGGGTACCTTGTCCGCGATGCTGATGTTTGCCAGGATCGATTTGTTTATACCGATCATGCCGCCTGTCACGGAAGACGAAGCATGTGTGGTAATTTTGCCGACGATGCGGCTGTTCTGAACAGTGCTGACCGCAGATTCGATTGCTGCCGCATCCGCTTGTCCGTCTCTTGCATCGTTTATGCCGATCATACCGCCGATCGTTGACGACGATGCCGAGCCCAGGACGATCATATTCAAGGATTCGATATAATTTTGCGTAATGATAGCCGTTTCGGTCCCTTTGTTATAGCCCGTTATACCGCCTGCTACCGAATTGCTTCCGCTTATCGCGAGACTCACGTTTTGAGCAAACAGCTTCTCGAGCTTACCTTCAACATTTATTCCGACCATACCGCCTGCATACAAGCCGGTTGCCGTATTGGCGGCGGACAGTGTCAGGCTGTCGACGTTGAAACGGACGGCATCGCCGTTTATTGTAATACGCTCGGCCCGACCTGCGATACCGCCTGCGCTGGAATCGGCGCCATTGACCGACAATACAGCGTAGTCCGGCTGCTGTGCATACAGCTTCGGTTGTATGATGGCGGCATCCTGCATGCGGCCGACAACCCCGCCGACGTCCGAACCCGCTCCGCCGACCGTCAACGTCGGGCTTTCCACCACTGCGTTTTCAATCGGCGCCTTGTTGCTGTCCCCGACAACGCCACCGACTTTGGCGCTGCTTGCTTCGGCCGTCGTCGTAATAAGGATGTGTTTGACATTCACATCCGTACCGTTTCCTTTTATAGCGCTATTCTCGGCATAACCTGCAATGCCTCCGACAGCCGAATCTTTCCCTTTGACCGTCAGCTGCGAATTTGCCCCTTCCCCGGCGTACACCTTCGGATTGATCAAATCCGCTTGCGTATACCCAGCCAGGCCGCCTGCATATGCGTTTGCGCCGTTCGAAGTAATATGGACCAGTTTCGTCTCGCCACCTGTGATGATTGCCGTATTATTCCCGGCCAATCCACCAATTTTGCTTGCGGGACCGCTGGAAGTGATCGTAATCGTATCGGCGAGCAGGTCGGACATAGCCGCTCTATTGTCACCGACTATACCTCCGATCAAGGAATTCTCACCTTCCGACATAATCGACACTTCCGATACAGGAAGCAGCGCGTCTCCAGTCAAGCTTGCACCGCTATAGCCCGCCACGCCTCCCGCTTGGGTATCCGCTCCCTTCGCAAGCACCGTCACCTGTTGAGCCTTCACGGGTGCGGAAGCCGTACCCAAGGTGACATTCGCGGACGCACTGCCTGCCAAACCGCCGATTCGGACGCCACTTGCCCCCGCTTCAGAAGTCATCGCAATTTTGTGAACCGTGCTGGAACTGATCAGCAGCGCCCCGTCGTCCGCTCCTACGATGCCGCCTGCAGCAGTATTGCCGGAACGGACTGTGAAGGTGAGACTATTGCCCGCGAAGGCTGCGTCACCGACTGCCGCACGGGAAATTTCGCCCTTTGCTTGACCCACAATTCCGCCCACGAAGCCGTTCGCTCCCTTGGCATCAAGCGTGACATACTTCACCGTGGCCCCAGTCGCTTGACCGCCCAGATAACCGGCAACCCCGCCGACATTTCCATCCGAGGAAATGGTTGCAAAGCTGCTGCCGGTATTGCCCACTGCCGCTCCCGCTATCGTGCCGCCGCCGACATAGCCGGCAACCCCGCCGGTGTAGGCACCGGCTCCGCCCGCTACGGCAATCGTGCCATTAAAGACCGGACCCGCTATCGTGCCGCTGCCCGGATAATAGCCAACAATACCGCCCGTGTACACTTGACTGTCGTCACCGGATGCTGTGGCTGTGACCGTAATCGTGTTGGCGAAAAGCTCGCCCGCGAAATCGGCGTCGCTGCCCGAAACGTTGCCAACGTACCCACCCGTATAAAGCCTCTGCGTTCCGCTTACGGCAATATCGCCTTTGCTCTGCACATTATTCGCTGCTTTGGCATAGGCTTTGTTCGAAATGATGCCGCCTGTGTACACATCCGCCACGCCCGCTACCGTAATGGCTCCACTGTTGACATAGGCGTTGTTTGCCGTACTGCCCAATACGAACCGGTTTCCAGCGAATCCAACAAGCCCGCCCGTATAGACGCGGTCGGCCGTACTGGCCACCTGCAGGGAAGCCGTGTTTTTCGCAGCGCCGTTGAACGTGACCGTTCCCAACACTTTTCCGATAACCCCGCCCGTATAAATGTCTTCCGCTCCGCTGGCGTTTATGACGCCGCCGTTCATGAAGCTTTGTCCCAAGCCGAAATCGCCACCCACATTGCCGGCAACGCCGCCGGTATACGTGGACGAGCCGGCATGATTGACGATCGTGCCGCTATGGGTGAACGGAATGTTCACCACAAGCGATTGCTCGAAGGAGCCGGCAAGGCCGCCTGCGAACGAGCCGCTCGCGCCCGGAGCGGAAACCTGGATGCTTCCGGCATTCGTGGTTTGATTGGAGAACGTTACCTGAGCCGCAGCCGTCGCTCTTCCCAGAATGCCGCCGCTGTACGTGCTCTTGTTGTTGTTGGCCGTCAGCGTACCGCTATTGTGGATAACAGTGTCTTCTTCCGCCATGTTCAGCTTGGTGTCGGCCAAGCCGACAAGTCCGCCCGCGTAAGCTTCGTACACGCTGCCAGTTACCGTAATCGCGCCCTTGTTCGCGGCTTTCTTCATCGTCAAGCCGTCTGCGCCGTAAGCAGCCGCCGTAATGCCGCCGGCAACCGCTTTGCCCGATACGTTCAAGACGAGCGCTCCGTTATT
Source organism: Paenibacillus sp. J2R1T-4 (assembly GCF_059692235.1). NCBI lineage: Bacteria > Bacillati > Bacillota > Bacilli > Caryophanales > Paenibacillaceae > Paenibacillus > Paenibacillus sp. J2R1T-4. The sequence goes on from NZ_JCAUBA010000016.1 coordinate 77,776, forward strand.
CAAGACATTCGATACGATGCCCGAACCGTTGCCGATAATACCGCCGACGTAGGCGTCGGTTGCCGTGTTCGCCTGAATAGAGACGTTGTTCGTTATATTATAGATGATGCTGTTGCGTTCCATTTGGCCGGCGACGGCACCGACCCAGACAGCGTGGTTGGCGGATACCGCAATGGTGCCCGACAGATTGAAGCCACCTACGGTCGCTCCCTCTATATATCCGAAAAGGCCTGTATGCGGATAATCGCCGTCGATGTTCAGGCCGGAAAGACTGAACGTCTGTCCGCCCTTTCCGACCAAGGTCCCCCGGAACGAATGAAGCCCGCCGCCGATCGGTACCCATTTGTGCGCGGATAAGTTAATATCCGTACTTACTTCGAGCACCCTTTGGTCAAAATCGGTCACGCCACTGTTGACCAGCTTTGCGACACCTGCAAGCTTCTCCGGACTATCTATGGTGAATGTTGTGTAATTCGGATCGTACCAAGCCGTTTCTGCGCTATTTTCCCAGGTATCATTGGTGGCACTTACGATTACGGCCGCAATCGATACCGAGAGAAAGAACCCAGCGAACAAAATCAAGCTTATCGTTTTTTTTGTCAACCGCATCTTACACCATCCTGCTCTAATGTGTACTTCGACGAATTAAGGATTGCTGATCGTCATCATCTGGCTGAGTCTGACGGCAATCGCCGCAGCTTGTGCTCTTGTAAGGGCAGCATTCGGATTGATCGACTGATCTTCGCCGGAAATAATGCCATACTTGATGCACAACGCTGTTGCCGCTCTAGCCCATTCCGGGACGGATGCTTGGTCTTTGAAGGCCTCAAGCGTGCTGTCGATTTCACTTTCCGTGATTGTGCTTTCTGCTCCTAACAGCTTCAAGCTTCTTCCTGCCATGACCATGGCTTCGATGCGGCTAAGCTTTCCTTCCGGTCTGAAGGTGCCGTCGGTAAAGCCGTCGACGATGCCATTGTCGGCCGCGATAGCCACGCTTCTGGCGAACCAATCGGATGGATCGACATCCTCGAAGCGCTCGTTCGAGTTCTGGTTCATAAGACCAAGCACGCGAAGTAGGACCGTGGGATATTCTGCTCTCGTAATCTGGCTGTCCGGCTCGAAGCGATCGTCCGTTCTACCGAGCATGAACAGCTTGCTTGCCGCGTCGTCGATGTTCTGCTTCGCCCAATTCGATTGTTCCACGTCAGCAAAGTTTTTGCGGTTGCTGATGAAGGCGATGCTTCCGCTTCCTGTAAGCCCTACATGAACGAAGGCTTGATCTCCATCATGGCCGAGCGTCCAAGGAACCGTCGTCCAATTCCCATTGGCGTCTTTCAGTACGACTGCTGTAATATCGCTTGCGTCTATGCCTTCCGACAACACAACCTTTGCCGTTACCTGCCGATTCCGGTATGCGTCCACCACTTGCATATCGAACGTCACGCCTTCGCCCTCTCCTAGCACATTCGCTTGCAAATCGCGCGCGATTCGTTCGAATGCGCTTCGCTCCGCTGCGCCGTTCCTGGCGATCCCGACATTCAGATTGCCGCCAAGCCCAGAAGCTGCGCTCGCAGGGAATGCAAGTCCTCCGATGGGCAATTCCACGCTGATCGTTTGATTGCGGGCGGCCGCTTGCTCCCACACCAATTTGCTTAGCTGGAATTCGTACCCGTTTACCGACTTGTCCTGCGATACAATCGTAAGCTTTGTTTGATCCGCGCCCACTGCGCCCGCATCAGTAATCGCGACAAGGATGCTGTCGTCTTTTTTCTGCACCGAAGCTTTTTGGCCGTTCACCAGCACATCCGGGATGCCCGAAGGCGTCCCCCCCGGCGTACCGCCTCCTCCTGGAATGCCTCCTCCTGGAATGCCTCCGCCTCCTCCAATAGAAGCGCTCCATACGTTTGCGGTGACTTTGCCGGCCGCTACCGCATATTTGCCGGCAGCCGTCCGTTCCGCTACGATGACGGTATTTCCGGAATCGGCAGCAATTTGACCCGACTCCGGAAGCGCCGGCCATTTGCTCAAATCATCATACAGCTTAGGCAAAGCAGCTTGTCCGCTGAACACGTTGTATACTATTTCGTAACCGTTCCTATTCTCCGCATCATTCACCTTTATGGCGGTTTGCTTGCTTATCGATGCAATCTGATTGGATTCCGCCTTCAAGCTGCCGAACGCCTCAGTCGCAACGGTCACTTTTTGCGATACAGCTACGCATTTGTTCGAAGACTTGTCCCGCTTGGCCACAACGACGGTTTGGCCGGCTCTCGCTTCGATGATGCCATCCGCTGGAAGCTTGCGGAAGCCGCCGAGATCCGTTCCTTTGACAGGCGCAGACTCATCGTCGCTAACAATTTGGTACACGAGATCGGCGCTCGACAAGTCGCCGGGATCGGCAACGACGATGCGGGTTTTCTCATACTCGTTGCCAATTGCTTCGGAATACGCGTTGATGGCCCCGAACGTTTCGACGACCGCATTTACCTTCAAGGAGGTCGCAACCGCAAATTTACCCGCTTGCGTCCGTTTCGCTACGATGACCTTGTCCTCCGCACCTGCCGTTACTACTCCATCCACAGGCAATACCGCCCATCCGGACATATCTTGGTAAAGTACCGGCAGCGTGCTGGCCGTACCTTTGGCAAATACGTTGTAAACGAGCTCGAATCCGTCCATGTAACCTGCTCCGGCAACGGCAATCTGCGTTTTTGTATGCGCGTTATTCACCGGTCTGGCCGCAGCTGTCAAGCTGCCGAAGCTCTCGACGGACGCCACGGCTTTTGCGGAGGCCGCCACCGCCAGCTTGCTCGTTTTGATCCGCTTGGCCGCGACTATGAATTGCTCCGCTTTCGCCGGGACCATCCGGTTATCGGGAACCGCGCTCCAACCGCTCAAATCGTCATACAGAGCAGGCAGCTGCGCCGCATCCCCGTTATTCCATACTTTATATACATACTCATGGTCGGCGCCTATCGGCTCTTCACCAACAACCAACCGGGTTTGATCGAATACGTTATCCAGCTTCCGGGTTGTCAAAGCGATCATTCCGAATGTATCCGTCAGCGCCGTGATCGGCTGTGTTACTTCGATCAGTCTTTTCGTTGCCTTCGACCGTTTGGCAAGCAAAATTTTGTTTCCTTGATAAGCAGGGATCATGCCTCCTACCGGGAACGTCGCATACTCAGCGATAACCGTTCCTGCCGCCGGAATTGTCGGCGTATTCGTGAATACGCGATACGCAAGCTCCGAATCGGATGTCATATCGCCCTCGCTTGCGATGACCAGCTTCGTCTGGTCGTAAACGCTCGACACCTTTTCCGCATAGGCCGTAAGCGTCCCTGTTGTCCAGACCAAAGCGGCCATTCGCTGAGAGGCGCCTAGCGCGAGATTGCCTGTCATCCTGCGCTTGACAACCACGATCACATCGCCGGCGGCCGCCTGAACGATTCCGTCCGTAGGAAGCAAGCTCCAACCGCCTACATCTTCCAGATAGTTCGGAACCGTTGCGCTCTCCGACTTCGCATACTTGCGGTAAGCAAGCTCGGTACCCGCCATATCGCCCGCCGCTTCCACCGTAATCCTCGTTTTCTTATCGTCTCCGGCAACTGGAGCGGTGTAAGCTGAGATCGGCTCCATGCCGTCCGACGAAGCGACGGTCACGATGGTCATCGATTCCAGCGACATGTCGTCAGATACCTTGTAGGAAGCGCTGATGATGCCCGCACCTTCCTTCACCCCTTTGACGGCGCCATTGCCGTTTACCTCTATCGCATCTCCGAGATAGCTGGAGAAGTTAAGCTTGCCCAGATTTTCATCCGGTATGGCCACTTCCTTGAATTTCGGCTTGCCGGCAGCGTCTTTGCCGTCCGGCATCCTCAGGAGCGCTTCCACGCGGCCGGATTGATCCGGCTGCAATATCGGCAGTTTGCGAAGCACCAACGCAACCGGGACCTTGTACGCATCGTTGGTCACCATGACCGACGCCTCATTTCGGTTGCCCGCTTTATCGGTGGCTGTAAGCTTCAACTTGACTGTCGGATCGCTGCCTGTCACTGGCACCACACCAATGAACTTACCGTTCGGCTGAACCGGAATGGCCGTTCCGTTCACCATCAGAATCGCATCGTTGCTCGTTGTTCCGGACACGGTTATGTTCGCGTCATGTGTCCGGTCGCCGGTGAGCGGCTTATCGATATAGATGACCGGCGCGATCGTATCCACAGTCAAGTAGAGCATGATGACCGAGTAATCGCCGGTTTGCTTGTTCTTCGCTCTCAGCTCGACGGCATAGGTGCCGTCTGTCGTGAAGTTTGTGAAATCGAACGATCCCACACTGCCGCTTGCGTTATGAGCAAGATCGATTTTGCCCAATGAGCTTTCCGCATAGATGGCCTCGACCTCGACGTTTGTCTGATCCGATGAGAGTGCGATACTCTGATTCGTCGTATTGACCATCAGCTCCGTGTAGGCGCTCGGCACGGCGCTCAGCAGCTTCGCATCCATCGCTTGTACGAACAACTTGGGCTTGCTCGGTTCAGGCAGCAGCGTGCTTTCCGTATCGATCCGGCCTGAGAAATGCAAATTTCCATGCTTGTCGGCCGTTTTCGGCGGCTTGACAGCTCCGGATACACCCACGACATAATGCTGTCCGACTTCGAGACCGGTATATTTAAGTTTCTCGGCGAACGGCTTCCCCTCCAGGCTGGAATGGTCCACCTCGTTCGAATTAGAGGTCGCCGTCCAGCCGCCGAGCCGAATATGTTCGTACTTCCCGCTTTGCGGATTCCAATACGGCTTGAGCTCTTCTTCATTCAGCAGAAGGGAACCAAAGTTCGGATACAGCTCCAGTTGCCCGTCTTTTTGCTGCAGCACGTCGATCGAGTAGCTGTGCTCGTAACCAGCCTGAGCCGGTTTTTTGGCTGCCGGCTTAAAGGACAGTTCGAAATAGCCGTTGCCAACAGGTTCAACCTGCACATCGCTGACCGCGGACGGTGCCAGCGGATCGATGATCTCGAATGTGTTCGTCGTCGTCCGGGTCTGGAAATTGCTTGACGACTTCAGCTCCGCCCGCAAGTAATACTCTCCCTGCGAAAGCATGCCGCGAATATCCTCCGTATCCCCGAGCAGCGATACGCGCGATACGTCGATTGCCGTGTTGCCTGTCGTCACGTCGCCGACCGTGCCGCCGTTGCTCGCAACATTCAAATCTTTGGCGATCAAGAGCCCCGTATCTCCCGGATTCAGCACATCCTCGCCGCTGACCGTCGTCGTTTCGCCGTTCACGGGGTCCTTCGTCAAGTACAGGCTTACCGTGTCACCGGGCTTCGCATGACTCGCTTTCCAAGCGGCGGTAAATATGTTGGCATCCGCCGGGTCCGCATCCAGCTTGATTTCTTCAAGCTTGGCAACCTGCGGGATGTTCAACAGTTTCGACTCCACTCGCTGATCGGCGTACAGCGTCCACTTGCCGCCGTTAAGCCTTTCTTTCGGAACCGCAATATATACTTTTCTGCTGTCTGTCCCGTCAGTCGAACGCTCAGCCGCAATGTGCTGCGTAAAAGCATTCGCTTGCGGATTTTTCTTCGTTTCGTCATAAATGAGTCGATAGTCCGTTCCCGTGTTGTCTTTCAGAACGAGCTCGGGCTTCCGGTTGCCGAAATATTCCACTTCAAGCAGCGCATTTCCGGTCACTTTATCCATCGGAACGACATGCGTTTTTCCCCCATTCGTCACTTGTACGCCGCCGATGCCGACGTTCAGCGAACCGTCGTCGAGCATGGTGACGCCGTCCGCAACGCTGCGGTAGATGATCGGATGGATCTCTTCTTCCTTCGACACCCACGAGGTCGCAAGCGTCTCGATGCCTTGACCTAGCACGATCAGCTTCGGCCCGGTTTCCGGGTCCTGAACCTGCAAGTAGAGCAGTCCTTCCGGATTCCCTTCTCCTGAGGTACCGAACTCGACGCCGCCGTCGAAATAGTACGTGATGCCGAGACTGAGAAACAGGATCGTTACGCTGCCCCACATCTTGTCGTTGTTGACCCCGAGCGAAATGCCGCCCAGCGCCATCCCGCCCAAGACCGGAACGTCGGAAGGCACTTGCACCTTCGCCCCGATGAAGCCCTCGAAGTCGATTCTGTTCTTGATCAGATTCTGGCCGAGAAAGATGGACGCTTTCCCGATAATGACATCCCAGCCGAGAACGTCGATTTCAGCGGACGCGCTTACGAACCAAGGCGTCATCCACTGCGCGGCGACGGTTGCCTTCTTCAGCATGACGAGCCGCTCGGAATTGGCACTCGGGCTGTAGTCCAGCTTGCCTACCAATTTGATGCCGGATCTCTTGAGCGTCAAATCGATGCTTCCATAAAATGTAGCGGGCGCCATACCGAACGAAATGTCCGCTCCCGCTTCGACCGTCAGCGGAAAATCGCCGGAGCCTCCGGCTATCGTATCCGCAAGCTCACGAATCGCTCCGCGGATAGCGGTCAAATAAGTGCCGCCCGCAATCATGACGCCGGGGTCTCCCAATCCTGCAGAGAAACCGATGACATTCGGAAGAATGCGCTTGTCGGCTACCTGTTTGAATTCGATTTCGACGCCGATCGTCGTAATGCCGCGAAGGTCGGCTTCGAATTTGAGCCCGTACGTATTTTCTACATCCTCTACCTCTTGCACGTAGTGGACAATGTTGATCTCACCTGATGCCGCATCCTCGTCGGGAGCGTCGATCAGCCCGATGCTCTTCGGCAGTCTGAACTTCAGATCCGCGTCAATCCCGACGAACCCTTTATCGTTGAAAATGACATTTTTGATTTCGGAATCGACGATCTTGAGCGAGATGGCGCCCCCGAAGGAAATGCCGCCTTCCCGTATAATGAAATCGTTGAATTTCAGCCCGAACCCGTTGATCGAGAAGCTGGGCGCGGCAAACAAGCTATGCCGATTGAAATAAACATCCTCGATCATCAGCTGGCGAAGCGGATTCAACCGGTCTCCCAACCCTCCAACCGCCCACTGCAAGGAGCCGTTGAGCGAATCGTCCTCGCCGCCCGCTTCTTCTTCTTCCTCTTTGGGCTCCTCTTCCTCTTCCTCGTCGTCCTTGGACAGAGCCTTGTCGAAGCCGTTGTAGAAATCGAGCGTCCATTCTCCTTTATGGAACACGAACCCACTGCTAGCCACACTAAGGGTACCGTCTCCCTTGACATTCAGGGTGTTGAAAAACGGAATGCCGCCCACATTCGCCTTAATGCCGAATATATCGAGCTCCCCTTTGGCAAAAACCATATCCTTGCCGCGATACGCAACGCTATCGTTGATGATGGCAGGCTCCGTCTTTGTGTCTACTACATATTCCGCCTCGTCGCCCGACCCGATCTGGTTGATCATTCCGGTGATTTCAACCAGCACTTCGTTTCCGCTCTCCTCAGCTTCCTCCTTGAACGCCTCCAGCTCTTCCTCGCTTTCGAAAGCTTCCAACCGGTACGCTGGCACTTCGTCGACCGATAGGGCCGACTCCATATCGTACTCGGGGTCAACCAGCTTGCCGGCCGTTTTCAGCGCCATCTTTATGGATGAGAACGCCGCGACATCCGCCGTCAACTGATCGCTGTTCCGGACCGTATATCCCGGAAAAGCTTCCTCAATCGCCTCCTTTGTTTCATGCGTATACGTCGTTTTCAGGTCAACCATTTTCTTCACGACAGCCAGAATATTCGCTTTGCGCAATCTTGCCTCATCATTATTGCTTACCTTGAACCGCTGCTGTGTCGTAACGTCGTACAACTGGGCCGCTTCCGGGTCGTCCCCCGCTTGCCCCTTGAAATCGATCTCGGCGACGTACTCGCCAAGCGGCAGCTCCGGCCCGAGATCCCTCATCGGCTTCCCATTGCCGTCCTTGACTACATCGCCTTTCTCGTCGACCAGATCACCGGTCCGGTACGTGATCCGCATATCCCCGGTCACGCCTTCGTTGGCAGGCTGGATAAGAACGGAATCGCGGACAGGCACTTTATAGCGCTTGCCTGACATGACTTCTCTGAAGTACAAGTCGAAGTTCGGATCGGTCGTCGCATTACCCGCGTTATACGCTTCAATATTGGATAAGTTGAGCGTAATATATTTGACGTCTGAGCTGTAAGCTTCTTCAGGCGAAATGGCATACACGAAGGTAGGCGTTCCCTCCCCTACGGCAGGCAGAAATACGAAGTTGGACTTGCTAGACGCATATTGCGCCTTGATGGAGTCATCCTTCATGTTCTCCAGCTTCGCCTCTGTTTCGGGACTCTTGACGGTGAGCAAATATTGTTTGGTTGTCGGCCACGCTTTGCCTTTGGCCACGACTTTGAACGACGCCGTAATCGTTTCTCCCGGCTTGTATTTGGGAATGATGCCCGCCTCCGCCTCCTCAGGCGTCGCTTCCTTCTGGTAGGGCAAGGACGCGGTACGCGTAGTCAAGGTCATGATGTTGCCCTGAGTATCGCGGACGATATTGCCTATATTGTCCAGCTTCACGAAATTGAGGCCATTATTTAGCGTCAGCTCTACGTTGATACTGGAATGCTCCATGTTAAAGGCAGCAAGATTTTCGACTTCGGCCACGATATCGAACACGCCTTCGCTTGCATAGGCGCTGCCGTCTTCCAACGTGGCTAGCTGATTGACCGGATCGATATAGCGGATTGAAAACACTTTGTCCGGCTCCACGATCTCGCCGATGCCGTAAACCGTCTCAAAGCTTCGGCTGTTCCCGCTTGCGATCGTCTTAGGATTCCAGTAGAAGGCGACAGCCGAATCGGCGGTGCCGTAATCGTTCGTATCGGTCGTAAAATCGAGATTCGGATTGACTTGATACTCCCACTTCGTATTAGCCATCCGATTCCAGTGGCCGACGACCATTTCGTCGACGATATGGATATCCGCTTCCGAGAAGTTGTTGAAGCCGTACGCGATCACATTCGTCGCCAGCGGATTCGCTTTGTCCAGCTTATCCTTCATGACCCAATAGGCCGGCAGCTTATAGAGAGCTCTCTCCTCTTCCGAAATGCTGCTGTCATCCTCCGGATTATGGATAAGCTTCCGTTCGACCTGCAATGGCGCCTTGTACGCGGTACCCACCTGGAAGGCAGGCCCGTCGCTTGCGCCGACCATCGTATCGAGCAAAATTCGGGAGCCCACCTGTACATCGGCGCCGTTATGGTTGATCACCTCGTACCTCACATTTACGTTCCCTGAATTAACTTTGTCCTTGACGTCGAAATACAGCATCAAAATTTGCTTGATTTCTACCCCTTTTATTCTCCATACGGTTTCAATCTGCTTCGTTCCATTGGGGTTTTCAACAATTTGGGGCATAGTAATTTCCGAGAAAAACGAAGGAGCGAATTTATATGGATTTCCGAAAATATAGTCGGTTCCGTCGATACGAAAGGTAGTAAAAGAAGATTCAGGATCATCGCCCCTGAACATCATGTCCACATGCTGGTCGTTTTTACGTATCGGCTGTCCGTCGACCGTTCGAATCGCGAACCGGCCCGTATAATTGTCCACCGTAACCTTAATGTAATCGTTGCCGAGCACCGTGACCTTGTCCTTGCCGACCTCGTTGGCCAGAGCGGCCATAGGGAAATTCATAACTAGCGATACAAATAGTAGAATAGCCAAGTACTTCCTGATTGCTCTCATCCGCCACTACTCCTTCTGTTAAATACAATCACATACCGAGGTGCAAGGCTGCTTGTCCTCGCGCTTCGGTATGCTTCATGCTCGGCTAGCGTCAGTTGCCGGCCTTCTTGTTCATTTTTCCGATGAAGAAGCTTGCAAATTCCCGCTCCCTCTCTTGGGTTCTTACGATAATCGTATACCAGCCTGTTTCCGGGAACTCGACGGTAAAGGCATTGTTCACTAGCTGATCCATCGTGATTTGCCGGGCGATATATTTCATCTGGCCCTCGCGATAGAGACCGTTGAAGTAGAAGATGTCGTACGTTCCGAGCTCATTGACCATGCTTTCTCCTTCGATTTCCATCACGTTGTAGCGGGAAATGTTGAAGGTAATGTCGTTCCGGTCGTACAGAATGCTCTCACTCAAAGCCGACGAAACGATTTGATCGTTGCCGACGATCAGAAGTCCGGCGTTCGACAGGACGACAACCTTTTGCGTTACGCTGGCAGTGTTGCCTACTTCGTCTATCGCGACATAGGTTACGGTTTGCGTACCCAGCATCGAAAGATCCAGGCCGGTCACGGTCACCGTCACCTTGCTACTTTCCGACACATTGTCGGAAACGTTGTAGCCGCCCAAATCGACAGTTGCATCGAAGTCTTGCTTGAACTGCGATACCGCCACATACGCTGTGTTCAACGCGATCGTCGGTGCCGTATTGTCCAGCCCTTCCACTTCGAATACCGGTTTGCTGACGTTGCCGAGAAGATCGCTAATGACAACCCGCTTCTCTCCGTTGGCTGCATACAGCTTTGAGTATGAATAGTTGCCGGAGGTATCGCTGATCAGGTTGGCGTAGCCAGCTCCTTCAGCCAATGGGACGGTTCCGGCAAACACTTGATTCGGCGCCTCCACTGTGCCGCGGACGGTCGCTTTCACTTTGCCTTTGGCGTACCTCATGCCGCCTATCATCACAATTGCTTGCTCCGGCAGCGGATTACCGTTCTCGTCCGTGAACTCGTACGTCAACTCGGAAGGATCGGGCATGCTCGATACGATGTTGGTTACACTCTCCTCCAGCACCGATGTATTGCCCAGCTTGTCCTGAACGGTGAATGCGGCCGTGCCGTTATCGTACAGAGTGACCTGCCTGTTTCCGCGAATCGAATTAAACTCTTTACCGCTAGGTCTCGTTTCCTCGACTGCCAGCGTCACCCCTTGGGCGAGCACGACTTGGCCCGATGCGTCGGCAACTGTCTTGAACGTCTTGCTTCCGTTCTCCCCGTACGCATACGATTTGACGATATGAACGCTAGGCGGCGTTCTGTCGATATTGGTGACGGTTGCGGTCGCGGAACCGGCATTTCCCGCTTCGTCCTCAAACAGGAACGTGAACGTGCCGTTATCCGTAAACGTAAAGCTCGATTTCCCGTCGTTATTCAAAATACGGACGTCTTCGGAAGTGTCCAGCTTGACCAATACGTCGGAAGCCGTTTGCCGGGTCACCTTGTACTCGATGCTGCCTACCGGTGCCGTAGTGTCGAAATTTTTCACGACGACGAGCAGTCTGTCCGTTCTCGCGCTGTTGACCACATCTGTCATTTCAAAGGTGTACAGCCCGTTCATCGTAACTTCGAACGTATTGCCCGCTATGCGGACCGGCACCATCGGATTGACCGATATCGGCGACGGCACGACCTTGATTCCGGCAGGAACCGTTATGATTAGCGATACTGTGCCGCCTGCTCCTACAGGCCGCAGCGTACTGTGAACGGCAATCCCGTGAAGCGGCTCGACAGGGGAATACAGATTAGTATTCAAGCTGACAATATCGCTTGCTTGGCCGGAACCCGATCTGAATTTGACCTTCAGCTTTAATTGGTTGGCGTTGTTGCTTGCCACGCTGGCCTTCACGAAATTGCTGTATGGCATCCAGGCATTCCACGTCGTTCCGCCGTCCGGAGAAATCGAATATTCGAAGCCTTCTTTATTTGCATTTTTAAGATCGAGCTTGACGATAGCCTCGTATCCATCGATCGCATCGCCATCCACATAGAGCAGATCGGATTGCGTGATTTCGATCGGGGCGTTCGTTTCCTTACTCACCTTGAAGGCATCCGTATGGGTGAGCGCGTCGTTGCCTGCTCCGTCTGTTGCGTACATGTACAGAACGTAATCGGCGTATTCTCCGATAGCCAGCCCCGTATTGTCAATAACAGCCGTATCATCGCCTGGCAAAGCCAACCAGCCGGCGGAAGCTTTATCAGGGGCAGCATCCGAAGACTTGACCCACTGGTACTTCACCGTCATTCCGACCGAATTGTACAGGTCCGAGACCGTTACAACCACGCGATGCGCCGCCTTCGGATACGCAACACCCGTCAGGCTGAAGCCGACCTCCGGTGCGGCATTGTCGAAAGAATAAGCTTTGTAATAATAGTAGTACCGGTCTTTGTCCTTCTCCTTCACTTTTATGTGCAGGTGTTGGACGCCGTTCAGCGTGGCGTCCTTCGGTACGGTAAAGGTTCCGTAAACGGAGGAAGTGACGCTGCTGTAGACGGAAGCCGTCACGCTGACGCCGTACACGGCTGAGGCGACGCTGCTGCCGTATACCGCGGACGTAACCGACTTATACACGAGCGACTCGGACCGCGCCGGAGAAGGGCTGAATGCATATTCCACATTGTCCGTGGCCAGCCCCGAAATGCCGAATACAATATCATGGCTTTGTACATAGCCATCGACGCTTGCTTCTGGGGTGAACGACGTTTGAATGTTGAGCGTCGAGTCGACGACAATGGTTCCGTCTCGCTTGAGCGACGTCCGGTTGCCGGCCTTGTCGGCTGCGGTTATATGCAACTCGTATTCGCCGTCTTCGATGACGTGATTCAGCGTGGTCACCACCCCGGTGTCCGGGATTTTCGCCCAGCCGTCTTCCGGATCAGGCTCACTGCCGACCATTACCCATTGGAACTTCGCATGGTCGGGATCGATTCCGCTATGTTCATCCGCAAGCTGAACCGCCACTGTCACCTCGGCCGTATGATCTCCGTTCGCGGTCCCGATCGTCACGGAAGGCTTCTTATTGTCCAAAGCCAGCGGCGCGCTTGCGTAGACCCAGTTGGAATCTTCATACTTGAAGTCTGCGGGGGTCCATACGGAAAGATCGTTGTAAGCTCCTACCGTCTGAAGTGCTTTGCGGTCGGCATATACGACAGCATCGGCATCAGACGGATTCGGCTGGTTGTTTTGCTTGTACTCGTCGATCCATGCCTGGTACTGATCCGGTCTAGCGGTTTTGAAAGCTTTCATTTTGTTGTACTGCATCAGCTCTCTGGCCGTATCCCAGGTCATATCGGCCGTCCATGTGTGCAGGTACCACATGCCGCCGCTTTCGGCGGCAAACGCCTCCTGCGGAGGCAACAGCGCATTCGTTTTGTTGTTGACGACCATCAGGTCGAAGTCGGCCAATTCGCCCGGGTACAATCCCTCTCTAGGTTGCTTACCCGTAAGCGAATACCGTTTGACGGCTGCGAAATGGTCACCTTCTTTATCTGCGAGTGGATTTTGACCGCTATTGCTCCAATAGTAGTAAACGAGCCCCACTCCCGGCGAGCTGTCTGATGGGGAGCCGGTCATGTTCTGCGGGCGGTAAATGCCCTTGCTCGGCCGTTCGACCCCTCGTTCGCTTAAGTCCGGCTCAAGCGGCGGTCCAATGATGCCCGGATCGTTGGCGTCGATCGTCACCTTTCCAGTTTTCATGTAACCGATGTCCGTGGCGCCTCCCGCCTCGTATCGGTAGCCGATAACCGGCTTCGTATTGTCGATGGACAGCTTCGCCCAATCGATCTTCGTATACGGCACCGCTTGGGCGGGATCCGTGCTTTCCGTCCGGTCCGCATTCGCCGCATCCATCAAAAGATTGCCCGCGTAATCCTGGATGACTCCCTTGTCGGAGTTGTCCCCCTTCAAGTCGTGCGACAAGGCAATCGCCTTGAGCAGGGAAACGTCCAAGTCGTTGTCCTGAACAGTTGCCCTGAACGTCCACAAGCTGGTATTGGAACCGCCCACATAGTAAGCTTTCATACTATTGTTCAACAGCAGGAACAGCCCTTCTCTCGGCCATTCTTCCTTGACAATCGTGTCCTCCGTCAACTGGACTTTGAAGTCGATGAAGTCTCCTTTATTCAAGGTGCTTCCCGTAAGAATGTCCGGCTGAATGCCGTTCGCGACTAGCGAATATTTCGGCGGAACGGCGTCCACAATGAGGCGATACCCTAGATCCGTTCCGTATTCGAATGGATTGACGTTCTTGCCTTTCAAATACTCACTGCTCGAAGCGCTTGCTGTCTTGCCGAAGTTGTCCATCTGCAGCGGATTGCCCGCGGCATCGTGGAAATCGGCCTCGTCGATTTTCGTCCATAACGTATCCCGGTTGTCCGCCGCCTTCTCGGTCAACTCCCCGCCGTTCGCAATCGGCAAATTGCCGGTATGCTCGTAATCCGATGCCGTATACACATAGGGAAGAGCCTTCGTATATCCGTTCGCAGAGCCCGGCGTCAGTGTCAAGCCCGGACCGGGAAATCCCCCAGCTCCCGGCAGCCCCGTTCCCGCAGGGTTCATGAACAACTGATGGCTTAACATATTGTTGATAGGTGCCCCCGCCTTTACGGGCTCGCTCAGGTTATAGGTCAGACGGATGCTTTGATCCTTCTTCAGGAACAGTTCCTTCTGATCGATCTTCGTATTGTCACGCTCGGTTCCGTCCGACGTGAACGTATAGTCCTTAAACGCTGGGCGGTCGATATCCGCGAAATATAATTCAATACCGAGCACTTGCGTTCCCGCGTTGTTCGTCTCCGTCTCAATGATGATGTAGTCGTCCGACTTGAAGTCCAGCCATCCCGAATTGATGTTGTATTTGTCAGGGTCTTCACTGCTGGAACCGTCTTTCCACTTGGAAGGACTTCTATCCCACCCTTCTTTAGCCGTGCCATCATGCTCGCCGTTCACATCGCCGGAGCGATCCTGCTTATCCGTATAGGCCCAGATCCACGCTCCGTTGTCACTTGTGCTGTCGAGTTTGGCGACCCTGACCATGAATTTTGCTGTACCGCTTTCAGCCAGCTGCCTTAGCTCGTCTATCTCCGAAACGCGGAATTTTCCAATGAAGTGGCCGTCTATGCCATGAATGTCTGTATCGGTGAATTCCTTGCTCCCTCCGGGATCGATATCGTCGCCGATGGTCGAGACGTACACACCGGATAACGGCGCCCCTCCGTACGCTTTCCTATAGAAAGCGGAAAAAGCGTTCAGGCTGTCATTCCTATAACCCATATTCCAGGATTGCATATCCTTGTAGTTCAAAATTCTCGCGCCGTGCACGAAAATATCTTTATAATCGGTATTCGTGCTGACGGACGCTTCAACCCTATCGGTCGATGCCTGGGAGAAGCCCGTCATCAGTATGCAGACAGCCAGAAAGATCGATGCTTGACGCTTTATCCATTGCTTCATGTCTAGTCCTCCTGTTTTTGGTGGGGTTGTCTTGCGTTCACGATTCGTCATTCCCCTCTTGCCATGACTCTGACTAAGTCCTCCGCGCCGACGACGAGATGGATATTGTTCATTGTGCGGAGGGAGCCGGAGATGAGCCCAATAACAGCACCATACTTGTCCAAAATCGGTCCTCCTGACATTCCGCTCACAATTTGCGAGGATACCAGAATTCGGTCTCTGCCGTTTATCTCGGCTTTTGGACTATTGACGATTCCCTCCGTAATGATTTTGGTTTCTTTCATCGGATAGCCGATGGCGAATACGTTCTCCCCGTGATTCGCTTTGCTCGCCCTCAGTGTCAAATGATCGTAGCTGCGTTCTTGCCCGGAGCCGCCCGGAGCAGGCGACAGTTGCAGCACCGCCGTATCCGCTGTTAGATCTTCGGCCACAACTTTGCAGGGATCAATAACCGTTCCGTCATCGAGAACGCAGGTTATCCGATCCGCATCTTTTACTACGTGGTAAGCGGTAAGCGCCATGCCTTCCTGGCTGACCATAAAACCCGTACCTACATCTTTCAATGTTCCATCGGCTCTAAAAGCCCGGACATAAAAGGTTGACTTTTGAGCAAATCCATATATTCCCTCTGCATCGTACACTTGTAGAGGATCTGCCTCAGAAATAGAAAAAAGATTGAAAAACAAATACATTGCCGCAATTAAAAGCAACACATTTTTACTTTTTCGCTTCAATAGCGCTCACCTCCTTAGCGTCAATCTAGCGCTGCTGAACAGCAATTAAGGAGCGCAAGGAAATTGTAGCAACACAGTCTCACAAAATTCTCCCAAAACCCGAGCGCAACAAAAAAAGGCAGAGAGAACCAGCCTCCTGCCTTGCCAATATGTGAGCCGCGAACGCCCGTCCCGATTATTTCAAATAGGATATTACCCGCTCTTTCATCGCCTGCGGCGGATCCAGCCCCATTTCCATGCGGTAAGACGCCTCAAACCGGGCAAAATGCCTTGTCATTTTATCAATGCCCCCGCTTTGCGCATAAACGTCAAGCAAAAGCTGATTCATCTCCTCGTCCAAAGGGTATAGAGCCAAATAAGCGTCGAGCCTTTGCTCCGCTTGGTTCCAATACAGCTGTGTCAGATCCCGTCGGACAAGAGCGTCTACCAGGGAAGCATATAGCTTGCTGCAGCTTTCTTCTAGCGCAGCCTTCCAAAGATAGTCCTTTCTTTCCAATAATGGCCCCCGGTATAGAGAGCAGAGCCTTTCCGCCTCCGCCGCATCTCTTTCCTTTCCTTCCGGCGTTAGAGCGTACGATTGAAATGTGAGCACATCGTACTCCAGATCGGACGTTTCCAAAATATATCCGTCATTCGTCTTCTGCACATTCATGCCGATTTCTTGCTCTTTGAGTATTTTTTTGAGCCTATACACCGTATTGTGCAAATTATGCGATCCCCGCTCCTCGTCCATATCCGGCCACAGCATATAGGCAAGCTGCCACTTGCCGATATCTCTGCCCGGATGGCATAGGAGATAGGCGAATAGCTCCTCCGTTTTGCGGGTCGGCCACCGGACAAGCTCGCCGTCCGGATTTCGCACCTCTAGTCCTCCGAAGCATTTTAACGTGGGAGCTCGCACTGCCTTTTTGACAGGAACGGCGTGCTGTCGCTCCTTGATCAGACGGTTGGTCACACGATCGATTGCCGCAAGTGTTACAGGCTTCAAAATATAATCGAATGCGTACACATGAAAAGCGTCCAAAGCATATTGCTTATACGCTGTCGTAAACACGATTTTCGTCCGCTCCGACAGCTCGTTAATTTTATGCGCGAGCTCGAGTCCGTTCATTTTCGGCATTTCTACATCCAGAAACGCGACATCCGGCTGGAGCTCGGCGAAACGCGACAGCGCCTCAAGCGGACTCGTGAACGCGCCTGTGATTGAATAATTCGGGTTTCGGCCGATGACGACCTTCATCAATTCCAGAATAGGTTTTTCGTCTTCCACGATAACGACGCTAAACATGCCCGTCTCTCCTTTCTTGAACCGGATCGGTCGTTTCCTTGTAAGGCAACGGCAAATAAATCGTAACTTTGGTGCCGGAACCCAGCTCCGAATGAATGTTCAACGCCGCACCGGGGATCGAATCGAGCCGTTTTCGAATGTTCGGAATGCCGATGCCGCCCATCTGCATTTCACCCGTGGTCAGTTGGTAGAGAATATCATCCGGTATGCCGACGCCGTCGTCCTCGATCATGACTTGGATATATCGGTCTCCTTGGAGAACCCTCAGGCTGACTGTGCCATGCCCTTCTTTTTCGAACAACCCGTGCCTGATCGCATTTTCGATGAAGGGCTGGATACTGAGAGACGGGATTTCCATATCCAAAGTAGTTGCATCATACTGACAATCGAAATCAAATCGTTCGCCGAAGCGCGCTTTCTCGATTTCGACATACGCCTCGATAAGCTCCAACTCGCGGAACAGGGGGACGAACAGCGTGGAACGGTCCATCTCCAGAATATACCGCAAATATTGGCTGAGCATGGTCAATAAATAGGCCGCTTTCTCTCCGTCCATATAGCAAAAAGAAATGACGCTGCTCAGCGCATTGTACAGAAAATGGGGCTTGATCTGCGCCTGATGAAAAGCTTGCTCGTTGCGTATCGCTTCCTGAATCGACGTTTTCATGGCAATAAGCGTCTGTATTCTCGCGATGAGCGTTTCACCATAGAACGGCTTCGTTACATAATCGTTAGCTCCTGCCCGAAAGCCTGCTTCTATGTCCTGTGGAGAATCTTTCACCGTAGCGAATAGAACGGGCAAATCGAGAATGGAATAATGGCTTCGCAGCAACCTGCAGAGTTCGATGCCCGAAATATCCGGCATCATCACATCAATGATGACGAGATCGACATTGCGGTGCTTCGTTAATTTGTCAAGCGCCTCCTTGGCCGAGAATGCCGAAATGACATTGTACCGGTGCCGCTTCAATATATTTAACAGCGTATGTATATTGGAGGCCTCGTCGTCGACGATCATAACGGTATAGTCATGATTCTCATGAGAATCTAGCGGATATGCTTCTCCGGTAATCCGCTGCGCCTCTTCGGAGGCGGCAGCCGCTTCCCGGTATGCGGGTATCCGCTCGACTCCAGGAAGCGTGAACGTCATGCGCGTCCCTTGACCTGGCTCCGACCAATGGACGCCAATCGTTCCGCCCATTCGCTCCACCAGTTTTTTGCTTACATACAGTCCGACGCCCATTCCCGTATACTCGTCCTGCGGAAAAGGCTTGTCCTGTTGCTCGAAATACTCGAAAATTATCGCTTGCCTGTCTTTGGCAATGCCTCTTCCCGTATCCTCGACGAATACGACGACCATGCCTTCAGCCTTCGATGCCGTTACGGTGATCGAGCCTTGTGCCGTGTTTTTGATCGCGTTATGCACCAAATTGTACAGTACCTGGCGCAGCCGGTTCTCGTCCGCCAGTACCCACAGATCGGGACCGACTCGATTGTCCAGCTTGACCGTTTTGCCTGAGAGCTCGAACTGCAGCACGTCAAACACAATTTTCACGACGACCCTCATATCAACGACGGTCTGTTGCAGACGCAGCTCCCCGTGCTTCAGACTGGTGACGTCGATGAGATCCTGGATCAGCATCGACAGCTTGGTCGACGTGTCCTTAATGAGCCAAAGGTGCTGCTTTTGCTTCGGCAGCAGATTGTTTTCCTCGTCGTCGAGTAAATAAGAGGTCATATTCAAAATGCCATGCAAAGGCGTCTTGATTTCATGGGACGTTTGCGTCAGAAATTCGTCCTTCAGCTGGTTCGAAACCGCCAGCCGATGCGATAGCATCTCCGTTTTTTCATAGGCTTTCGTAAACCGGATGGCGAGTAGAATGTTTAAGAAAGTAATAAAGCAGACGATACCCAGCTTCCCTGGAATATCGGTGGAAAAGACGTTTTCCGAATACAGCGTGCCGTTGACCAAATAAACAAGCAACGACAGGCTCGCGCCGATGAACAGCACCAATTCCCTTCGGTCCGATGCGTAGCGCTGGTCTCTGGCAAACAAATATATCATTCTGCCGTTTATGCACAATGAAACGACACCCAAATAGAGGTAAAAAATAGTTTTAAACTCAGTATGTACATGATAAGGAAGCGTCACGACCGCCGCACAATAAATGAAAGCCGGCGCTACCGTCCAAGCCATGACACGGGTAGACATGAGCCGTTCATGGATCGAACCGAAGAACATGATGATGACGATAGAGCTGAGAAACCAACTCAGATCAAGCAGCTTGTAAGAAACTTCGAATGGAATGCCCGGCATCAGCTTCAGCAGTATTTTCTCGCCGTACACCAATTGGCTGCACAGCAGAGCTAAGGAATACAACCCGCTGAACAAATAAATTTTTTCCTTTCTCCGCAAATAATATAAGCTGAGATGATACGCTCCGAACATAGCCAATATAAGTATGATAGCGATATCGGTACCGATCTGAATGCCATCAAGATTCGTCATGTCACCGTTCAGTCCAAAAGGAAGCGAGTTTGCGATTCCTCCGCTAAGATACACGAAATTCGCGACCTGAATGACGATTTCGATTTGCCGGCCTTCCGCATGAATGTATGTGCTGTAAGGCGTATTACCGGGCTCGTGGGATGGCTTATCCGCAGCGGGTTGCCCGCTCTCCCCTTTGAGCTTTCCCTCGATGAACAGCCGGTGGGACATGCGGATGCTTTTCACTTTTAAACCGTATATTTCGTCTGGATCCTGCACAAGCACTTTCAGCCGGTACGTCCCCATGCCTTTGCGGCTCATTCCCTTATCCGCCTGTTTTCCTTTCCACGTTCCGGGAACTTGCATGTAGGAAGCGTTAGGAAGAACACCTTCACGGAAATCATCAGGCTCCAGCAATTGTCCTTCATAAAATTCCCATTCGCCGTCGAGGTTGACCAAGCCCAGGGTTCGAAAATTCCACTCCGACAAGTCGAGCATGCCTCTCGTCGCTTTCGGAGCGTTTCCGCCCGGTACCGTGTGCGCATACATGCCGACAAATAGAGCGACGGAAAGCGAAAAGATCAGTCCAATCCCGATCAGTTTACGATATTTTAATCCTTTCATAATCTTTTCCCCTTCCACCTGCCACTTCTACCATCCTATCATTCCAAACTCACAAAAAACTCACAATAGGAAAATCTGTTCGGGTAAACGCATATTGCCCATTACCCTTTGATGTGATATTGTAATATTAATTACAAAATTACAAAAAAGGTGATAGCCTATGCCCGCTAAGAAAAAACAAAGCGTAGTCCTCTCGATTCGACTAGATGAGCTATCGATGCAAGCTGTCGACTTGCTTGTCGAATCAGGTATTGAAACGAATCGCTCCAGGGCTGTCTCCCATTTCGTCAGCCTTGGGATCCAGGCGTCTACAGACTTATTGGAGAAAGCGAAGTTGCTTGCAGACAACGTACATGAACTGCGTAAAGAAATGATCGAAGCAGTGAAGATCAACAATGTGGATAAGGTCGCAGAGCTCATTAACAGAGACGCGTCGCTTGTGAACTCTAGCAATCCTAATGGTGAAACGGCCGTCTTGATGGCTGCCTATTACCGCGCCCATGAGATCAAAGAGCT
This sequence comes from Paenibacillus sp. J2R1T-4, assembly GCF_059692235.1. Taxonomy (NCBI): domain Bacteria; kingdom Bacillati; phylum Bacillota; class Bacilli; order Caryophanales; family Paenibacillaceae; genus Paenibacillus; species Paenibacillus sp. J2R1T-4. The sequence goes on from NZ_JCAUBA010000016.1 coordinate 98,610, forward strand.
ATTGCTTAACAATGGCGCAGAGCTGAACATTTTTGAAGCAACGGCTGTTGGGGACACTGCAAGAGTGCGCGAACTGCTGCATAAGGCTCCCTCCTTAATCGCGAGCTATAACACAGATGGATTTACACCACTAGGACTAGCCTCGCATTTCGGCAATGAAGAGACGGTGAAGCTTTTACTGGATCAGGGTGCTGAGGTCAATGCCAGAAGTAAAGACGGGAACTTGAATAATATGGCGTTACATGCTGCAATCGCTGGCAATCATGAGCGTGTCGCTGACATGCTTATTCAGAACGGCGCGGACGTAAATGCCCGATGTAAAGGAAAATGGCGAATGGGCTGGGCCCCGCTCCACGTAGCAGGATATTTTGGCCGGGTGTCGATCATCAGGCTGCTGCTGAAGCACTCTGCCGACAAGACGGCAATCAATGATAAAGGCGAAACTCCATATGAGGTTGCCATACCAAGAGGCCATCAGGAGTCTGCTAATCTATTACAATAACAAAGGGAGAGATGAGCGATGGAGAACAAAGGAGCTATTCAGGCGGATCTGGTCAAGGAATTTGTAGGAAAAGCTCACGGTGATCTGGAACGTGTACAAGAGTTATTGAAGCAAGAGCCAGGACTCCTCCATGCAGCATGGGATTGGGGGGGCGGAGACTGGGAAACTGCGCTAGGCGCTGCGGCTCATATGGGAAGACGTGATATTGCTTTATTTCTATTGGAGCAAGGTGCTCGAATTGACATTTTCTCCGCCGCGATGTTAGGGAGAACTGAGCTCGTCCAAGCGATGCTCACTGATAACCCTGCACTTAAGCAGGCGATTGGACCCCATGGCATTCCGCTACTGCAGCATGCCAAAGCAGGCGGGGCTGAAGCTGAACAAATTGTAGAGCTGTTGCAATAACAAAGAGAAGAATCTTCTGCGATCACACAAGAAAGCCTGACCCCGTGTTCTTCACCCAGGTCAGGCTTTCGTGATCCACTTATTCCCTACGAATGCTGCGGACCGCCGATTATTACATCCAGATGACGTGAAGTATCATACACCATCTGATACGGATCAACCGCGTAAGCTGTTAACTCAGCCGTCAAGGTATCGGTATACCCGATTTCTTGCAGCGCTTCCCGAACCGCTTTCCAATTCACATCACCAGCTAGCAGCGGTACAAATCCACCGTAGTTGCCGACAGAGGTTTTGAAATCCTTGACGTGAACCTTGACAATACGCTTGCCCAGGATACGGATCCAATGCTCTGGAAAGCCGAACAGCAGCACATTGCCTACATCGAAGTATGCGCCTACTTTTGAAGAGCCAATCTCGTCGACATAGCGGGCCATCTCCAGAGGTGACAACAGGAATTTGTTCCACACGTTCTCCACCCCGATTGTAACGCCCCGCTTCTCGGCTTCTTCAGCTACCACAAGCAGCTCTCGCTGACTGCGCTCATAACACTGATCGTAGGAGGTTTCCGCATTCACATTCCCTGGGACCAGTAATATCGTATCAATGCCGAGCAGCTCCGCGATTTGCAATTGCTTCGATACAACATTACGACCTTGCTCGCGCACTGAAGCGTCGGGGGAAGAGAGCGGCGTCTTTCCCATTAAGCCGGTTGACAGACTGCGGAGCTGGAGCCCATAATCGCGAGCTTGTTTGGCAATTGCCTCTGCTTCTGCAGCCGTTGTATCCATCGTGAACCCGATTCCGCCGGAAGGATACAAATTCAGTTCAACTGCAGCGTAACCTGCATCACTGCTGACGGACAACACTTTGTCCAGGGGTGTATCCGCTGGGAAACACCATTGATTCAATCCTTTTAACATGGCTATCGCTCCTTTATCGCATCTAATTCTTGCTATCCTCTAGCTTACAAAATGACCGTCTTCCGAGTAGCGGCCGATTCATTGGCTGCTAGGGTTACTTCTAGTGTTCTTGCTGCTTCCGTGTAATCGGCAAGCACTAATTGCTGGTTCCCTGTGCGAACAGCCTCGATAAATGCTTTGTCCTGCTCATGGTAAAACTGCAGCTTGCACTTCTCGATTATATCCTGGGTGTCATCTGCAATTCGGAGAGTCGTCCCATCGATCGACAAGAAGAAATTATGCCCGTAGAATTCTACTGCGCTACGACCCACATATTTCCCTAAGCAAGTGCTAGTAATATTGCCTACCGCTCCGGATTGCAGGACGAAATTGACTGTTCCTACATCGTAGGCAGTCGCCTCATCATCGAATTGCCGCATATATCTCTGCTCGTGAATCGCTGAAACCTCTTTGAAATCACCGGCCAGGTACCGAATCAAATCCAACTGATGGGTGGATTGTTCGACAAGCTGCCCACCGGATTGCTCTTGCATTCTCCACCATCGGACGCCTGGCATATCGCCGAACCTGTAAGCCATGACCAGCCCGATTTGCTTGTCCGCGAGATAAGCTTTTGCCTTGGCAACGATATCCATATAACGCAAACAATATCCGGTGGAATGTATGATTCCTGACTCACGAATGATCCTCTCATTCTCCCATACTTCTTTCATGTCCAGACCGACTGGTTTCTCTGCTAGTATATGTATGCCTTTGCGGGCTGCTGCTGCTTCTATCCCTGCTCTTGCAAAAGGGGGAGTGCATATGAATAAAGCATCCACGCTGCCCGACTCTAGTAATTGCTCGCTGCTCTCATAAGACACGGCGTTAAATCTGGCAGCAGCCTCTAGGGACCTTGCCTGATTGAGATCGAACAAGGCTGTAATCGAAACATCCTCTAACGCTTGCAATCTTTTAATATGCTCCTCAGCCATTCCTCCGACTCCGATAAAACCAACCCTTACCGTCATTCCAACCACGCCTCCTGCGTAAATATTCTGGGTTAACCTTCTTCCACTCCACCCAAGAATAGTACGTTTCGGCCTAAATGTATTTATTGAAATCGCCACACTATATACACAAAAAAGACTAACCAAAGTTCATTCGCTGCAATCTTCGCCACTCCGACGGAGCTACCCCTTCGAGCTTTTTGAACCACAGCGAGAATGAATGCTGCCGGGAGAATCCGATTAAATCGGCAATTTCCAGCATATCCTTCTCCGAGGAGCTGAGCTGCCATTTGGCCTCCGCCATCCGGCATTGCTGTTGGTATTGCTTCGGACTAAGCTTATAAATTTGCTCGAACAATCTGCGGAATCCCGACTCCGTCATTCCGGCCAACTCCGCAAGCTCCGATATTTGCACACCATGCTGCAAGTTCTCGCGAATCCAATCCCCTGCCTTGGCAATCGACAGCGCCGCCCGATCCGTCTGGGAATGCTCCAATAAGAATAAGACGAGTACTTCCGACCATGCCGTATCGGTCCATACCTTTTCTTTGAGCGGGGATGACATAATCCGCAACCATTCGCGGAACAAGCGTTCATAGCGTTCTTTATCCAATGGGGATAAGGCGAATACCGTTGGCTTCTCGTCACGCACGAGCCCTTTTAACATCTCAGCAAGCTTGCCCGGAATATTCTCCAGATGAGTAACACCGTAGCGATTTTGCCCAATGCCCTCGAATCGATGCTCCAAAAAAGCAGGAACGATCACCACATTGCCCGCCTCCAGCATTTCAAGCTTGTCTTTCCATTGAAAGACCCCTTTTCCCTCCATTAAGATACTAATCTCCAATGACGGATGTTGGTGATAGCCGGGGTCCTGCCAATCTATATATTTCGTTCCAATGAAACTCCGAGCTTTCAAATCCGTCCGCATATCGGCTATCCCCCGCTACATTTCGAAACATTTACATCTTATTGTACTCAGGGTAGCACAAATGATTTCCATCTTCTAGAGCGTTTATGTATAATGATGGCATGCCCTCAAAGTTGGATAAATTTCCTATGGGCAACAATCACTCGGAGGTAACATTGATAATGAAATGGTTGCAAGTCGAACATACGAATAAACTTAACGGAAACGTCAAAATATATGGCTCCAAGAACAGCTCCCTATCCCTTCTCGCCGCGGCTTGCTTAGCCGATGAACCCGTCCATTTGCTCGGTATTCCAGATATCGCGGACTTTCGGGTTGTATGTCAGCTTGGTCTGGAAATTGGGTTAAAGGTAGAAAGGGAATGGTCGGGTGCCGTTTGCATCGATCCTCGCTTCATCCACAGCACTTGCTTTGACCCTAAGAAGTCCTCTTCTTTTCGAACAGCTTATTATTTCGTAGGCTCTCTATTGGCTAAGCACGGTAAAGTTACGGTCGGGTACCCTGGCGGAGATAACTTCGTGAACCGCCCCATTGATCAACACATCAAAGCTTTCAAGGCAATGGGCGCCAAGTTTACCTTCCATAATGATTATTACGAAGTCGAAGCTGCAGAGCTCAAAGGCGCCACAATCTTCTTCGACACGATCACATCCGGAGCAACGATGAACACGATGCTCGCAGCGGTGCGCGCCAAAGGGACAACTGTACTGCAGAATGCCGCAAGAGATCCGGAAGTAACAGATACCGCTAATTTGCTTAATCAGATGGGCGCTAAGATTACTGGCGCAGGCACAGACACGATTCGAATTGAGGGCGTTACTCACTTGAAGGGTTGTACATACACGGTAATACCCGATCGGCTCATTGCAGGTGCGTTTCTTATCGCTGCCGGCGTTACAGGCGGGAGCATCACCGTCCAGGATGTGATACCGGAACACCTGCAGACTTGTATCGCTAAGCTTACTGAGATCGGATTACATATCGAGACCACCGATAGTTCTATCACCGCTCACTCAACCGGCATTTTGAAGGCGACACGGGTAAGAACCGCTATGTATCCAGGATTCCCTACGGATCTGCAGCAACCAATAACTGCACTTCTGACACAAGCGCCTGGGAAAAGCATTATAAGCGAGCGGGTATATCCCGATCGTTTCAACCACGCCTATCAATTGAAGCGGATGGGCGCAGATATTCAAGTGCGCTCTGGGGTTGCCGTTCTTAAAGGGGGCCAGCCTCTAAAGGGAGCACTGGTTCATGCTTCCGATATTAGAGCAGGGATTTGTCTGATTCTTGCTGGTCTTGCTGCGGAAGGTCCAACATCGATTACTGGAGTACAACATATCGAACGGGGTTATGAGAATGTCGTGGAAGCATTCGCCTCCATTGGAGCCAACATTAGTATGCAAGATTCCGACGACAATAGTGAAAAAGTGGCAATGACGGGCCTATAGGTAAAAGTGCGTTATGCTTGAATTCGGAGATTGGCATTGCAATAGGCTCTCGGAAGAACAATAAGGGACGTTAGTGCCCTTATTGTATTCTCCGTCCGCTGATTCGCCGATATTAGCAACCTCAGGTCGCTAATATCAAGCGAACGGCAGCGTGAGCCTACTTTTGTTATGGAATTCAGTTCGGAATGGGACCGAACTTACCCGATCGATAGTCCTCGAACGCCTGTTTGATTTCCTCGTCTGTATTCATGACGAATGGGCCATAAGCGACCACAGGTTCATGGATCGGCTGCCCCGCCACCAAGATCAGTCTCAATGCTTCATCAGCATGAACGGTTATTTCGCTCGTCTCAGCACCCTCTGCCGCACCTAACCACAACACTTCTCGTTCACTGCCAGATACTTCATCTACTCCGAATCGGCCTTTTCCTTCCAGAATATAAATGAATCCATTGTAGCTGCCAGGCAGGTCCTGACTCACAGAAGCCCCTGCTTGTACAACTATCTCCACATAAGTAACAGGTATGTGGTTCGACGTCACCGCCTGAACACCACCCGATTCACCTGAGAATACTCGGACAATGGCTCCCTCTTCCTTACGTACAGGCGCATTCGCCGCTTTTATATCTTGATAGCGGGGCTCCGCCATCTTATCCGTGCGAGGCAGATTAACCCACAATTGCAGACTATGCACGGTCTCACCAGGCAAAGGATCTTCAGAATGAATAATCCCACGGCCTGCGGTCATCCACTGCACATCTCCTGGCTCTAACACCCCGTAGCCCCCGTAGTTGTCCTCATGCTTCAGCTTGCCTTCTATTACATAAGTAACCGTCTCTATCCCGCGGTGCGGATGGAAGTCAAATGTGCCTTGCTGGAACCAATCCTCCGCCATGAACAGGAAGGGATCATATTCTTTCCACAGCCCAGGCTTCAACACTTGTCCGACACGCAGATGCGGCCCATTCCCCGCCTTGGTCGTTACTCCCCATTTACGGCTAATCCCTCTGCTAATAATCGATTTATGGTCCATCACTATTACCCCATTCTGAATAAAATAAAGAACGGCATCAGGATTGCTCCTTGATAGCCGTTCCCTTACATCTAATTAAGCCTGACTAGCAGCTTCGATTTCAATTGAAATTTTTATTTCATCTCCGATGAGCACGCCGCCTGTTTCCAAAGCTGCGTTATAAGTCAACCCGTAATCACTTCTCTTAATAGCGCCGGTTCCGCTGAAACCAACCTTTTCATTACCCCAAGGATCTTTACCCGCTCCCTCGAAGGTTACCGCAAGCGTCTCAAAACGAGTAACACCGCGAATGGTAAGCTTACCAGCTACATCATACTCACCTTCACCTGTCTTAGCAATTGTTGTAGACTCGAAGGTCATCTTAGGGTTGTTCTCGACATCGAAGAAATCTGCGGAGCGAAGGTGATTGTCACGATCGTTGTTACGTGTGTCGATACTGTTCACATCAATTTCAACTTTAATTGAAGCCGTAGTGAGATCGTTTGAATCTGCATTAATTTGCGCTTCGAAAGTGTGGAAAGTCCCTTTTACTTTTGCAATCATCATATGTCTTACGGAGAAATCGATGCTGCTGTGCGATGCGTCTACTACCCATTTTGAATTTGCCATTTTGTATTGCCTCCAATGATTTAAGTTATTAGATTACTATTAATTCCGTACTTACTTTTTATTACCCTGTTACTATTCTATAAGGGCTTATCATAATTGTCAATTGTTTTTCTTGATCCATTTTTAGTACTGACAGCCCCGCTGATTTCAAGCTTATTAAGCAACTTTTACCAATAAATCCGCGTCAATAAAAATAGACATAGATCAAGAAAGGGTGTTTTATTCATGAATCCGAATCGAAACTTTCTAGTAATATGCATCTTTTCGTGTGTATGTATACTAATGGCAGGCTGTGCTTCTAACCATGCAAATGAATCATCACCGTCACCGAGCGCATCCGCAAATTCAACACAACAACCTTCAATCCGTCCAAGTATAAGTCCAAGTGCAAGTCCGACCTCGTCACCCAAACTAAACCCCACTCCGAGTCCGTCGGCTTCTCCCATCAGCGGCAATGTTCCCTCAGAGCAAGCCAAAAAAATGATTGCCGATCGCTCTGCAGCAGTAATTACCGCTCTCAAGGAAAAAGACATGAAGAAACTCGCAACCTTTGTCCATCCTGAGCTCGGTGTTCGCTTCTCCCCTTACACTTTTGTCGATAAAAAGGCCAATCTAATGTTCAAAGCTTCGCAAATTCCAAATCTGCTTACCGATACGACCGTTCATAATTGGGGAAGCTATGATGGCTCAGGGGATCCAATCAACCTTAAGTTCGCTGACTACTACACCAAATTCATCTATAACCATGACTTTGCCAAGCCGGAGAAGCTAAGCTACAACGATCCAATCGGAAAAGGCAATACAATCAATAACACACGCACAGTATATCCTTTAGCTATAATTGTGGAGTATCATTTCAGCAGCTTTGACAAAAAATTCGAAGGTATGGATTGGGCCAGCTTGAAGCTGGTGTTCGAGAACAGTAACAACGAATGGTATCTGGTCGGAATTGTGCATGATCAATGGACCATATGATTCTTAGATCTCGGAACTAGCATCCAACATCCCGCAACCATAACGAACAGGATAGCAGCAGCCGTATACATGACCGGGATCTCGAACATGTATCCAAGCACAGGGCCTATGGCTGATCCTAAATCAAGCATCATCGAATAGATCGTGATTACCGCTGCGCGATCCGTGAACTGAGTAGAAAGATCGGAAGCGATCGTATCCATAATAGTAGTCAACAGTGTAGCCGCAATCTGAATGATTAGGAGAACACTGAACCATGCTATCATAGGGATAGGCAGGGGAACCAAGACGAACATGACGGCGCAAGCCACTAATGTGAGCATCAGTATCGGAACCCTAGTACGGGATTGATCGGACTTTCTTCCGATCCACGGAGCCAACCAAGGCTCCCAAGTCCATCTCAAAGCTTGAATCAACCCAGATAGAACGGTCGCGCTAACAAGAAAGCCGCCGCCATATACAATTAGTTGTTTTTCGAGAATATAGCTTAACGTCGAGTTGAACATCCCTTGGATGATGAAGGAGATCACAAGACCGGATGCAAGCACTAACCATACTTGCTTGATTTTGAGATAACCGGCGGTTGTTTGGATAGCTCCTTTCCATCCTGTTCTTGCTCTTGTATTCGTACTGTGGGGACTTGAAGTGGTTATGTATTTGTGGACTAAGTACAAGGCTGCGATTGTAAGACCTGCGAACAACATGAAGATCGTATCCATGCCGGCAAGTCCAACGAAACATCCTCCGATCAACATGCCGAACAAACTTCCCAATCGATAAATGCCGTTATATTTGCCCATAAGAAAGCCGCGGTTCTGATCGGTGGATAAATCCAATAAAGCATAAAATGCCCCTAACCTCAGAAAAGTCCATATCACACCCCACAAACATCGCAACACGAACCAGAACCAGAATCCTTGCGCTTCCGCGTACAGAAAAGTAACGACTCCTGTGAATAATACAGCCAGCATCAACCCTGTTTTGATGCTTATTCTTGTATAGATCCAGGAGACGATGGGATTGAGAGGCAGGCGTATGAAGCGATTGACGGAAAGAATAATACCGACCTCATACAGCGACGTCAGTCCAGCTTCTCTCCAATAAATCGGCAGCACCACATAGAGCATGGAGTCCGCCAACAAACAGATCGCGGTTATGAGCGCTATGAAGTAAATTCTGTGATAAGAGCTTAGAGCATTCATAGGCTCTCCTTTCTTTGCATACCAATTTTCTATAAAATATAGGAAGGGAAACGGATCATACAAGGGAGGACCTGCTGATGAACATAAGCGAGCTTAAATCCATCGTCCAGAACAGCGATAATATCGTATTCTTCGGAGGAGCAGGAACTTCTACGGAGAGCGGCATACCGGACTTCCGCTCTCAGAATGGATTATTCCAGACGAAGCACGGGACTGAGCATCCTCCGGAACAAATATTAAGTCATACCTTCTTCACGGAACATACCGGGGAATTCTACCGGTTCTACAAAGAGAAAATGATTCACCCGCTTGCCATACCGAATGCTGCACACCTTACACTTGCGGCCCTCGAAGCGAAGGGTTCCCTAAGAGCGGTCATTACGCAGAATATTGACGGGCTGCATCAACAAGCTGGCAGCAAGACCGTCCTCGAGCTTCATGGATCGATTCACCGCAATTCATGCTTGGGATGCGGAACGTTCTACACACTGGATTATGTCATGGAAACCGAAGGCGTTATCCCCCATTGTTCTAGATGTAAAGGTATCATCAAACCTGATGTGGTGCTCTATCAGGAAGGCTTGGACGAGGAGCTCTTTGCAGATGCTGCAGCCAGGATTGCTAAGGCTGAGGTGCTGATCGTTGCAGGAACCTCATTATCTGTATATCCTGCTGCAGGTCTGGTTGATCACTATAAAGGAAATCATCTATTGCTTATTAATAAATCAACGACTCGTTATGATGGCTATGCGAATTACGTCATTCATGACTCTATTGGCAAAGTACTGTCTAGTTTAATAGAAGCTGATGAATGAACAAGAGAAACCGTCAGGCTAGCCTGGCGGTTCTCTAATCTGGTATAAGTTTCGACTACTTTTCCCTTATAGCGTCCCGCGCTGCCTCTCGATCATCGAAAGAAACAGTACCGTCATGCAGAATTTGATAGGTCTCATGTCCTTTGCCGGCAATTATAACGATATCGCCAGGCTCTGCAAGCTTGATCGCCCTATTGATGGCACTCTCCCGATCGGCGATGAGCTCATACTGAACACTCAGCTGCACGGCTTCAGGAACGCATAACCCACCCTCAATATCAGCCATAATCCGAAAGGGATCTTCCTTACGCGGATTGTCTGAAGTTACAATTACATAATCGCTATATTGGGCGGCGATACTGCCCATAATAGGCCGCTTTCCGCGATCCCGATCTCCACCGCAACCAAATACAGTGATGATTCTGCCCTCCGCAAATTCTTTTATAGCAGAGAGCGCTTTGTCCAATCCATCCGGTGTATGCGCATAATCGATTAGCACAAGGTAATCTTGTCCTTCATCTACTACCTCCATCCGTCCGGGTACACCAGTGAGCGTCTCCAAGCCCTCTTGAATGACCTTAAGCGGGATTCCTTCCGTCAAGCCTACCGTAATTGCAGCAAGCGCATTATACAAGTTAAAAGTCCCAACCATCCGCAGCTTAACAGGTATCTCTCCAGCCCAACTAACTAATCGGAAATGTGTACCTTGCGCAGTAAGCTTAATTTCAACTGCTCTTACAAGAGCAGCCTCCCCTAATCCATAAGTAACAACATGTGCAGCCGTTACGGAACGAAGCATTGAGGATGCTTCTTCATCTGCATTAAGAATGGCATATTTACGCTCGTCAGGGTCTGGTGAGAATGCATTTCCTAATCCCGAGAACAACAACCCTTTTGCCGCTAAATACGCATCCATGGTTCCATGATAGTCCAAATGATCCTGTGTTAGATTAGTGAATACAGCAGTACGATATTCACAGCCCAATACCCGGCCCATATGCAGCCCTTGAGAGGTCACTTCCATAACGGCATAGTGCGTGCCTGCATCGACCATTCTACGCAAATTGGACTGTAATTTTGGGGGCTGCTGCGTATTAATATCCGTCTCGAACAACGTCTCCCCGATCTTCGTGCCGATATTGCCCATCAGTCCTGTAGTGAATCCTGCATAAGCTAGAATGGCTTCGATCATATGACACGTAGTGGTTTTACCGTTCGTTCCCGTCACACCGATCAGCTTCAGATCACGGCTAGGGTATCCATATAGATGCGAAGCCATAACCGCCATAGCATGACGCGCATCTGGCACTTGGATCGTTGGCACATCCTTCACATTTACTGCCCGCTCTACAACAATTGCGACCGCACCCGCCCGGACTGCATCCTCTGCATAAGGATGGCGATCCACTTGAAACCCGGGAATACCCGGTATACACACGAATATATCGCCAGGCATCACATCCTGCGAATTTTGTTTAATCCCAGTAACCTCAACATCTAGGATTCCTTCCAAACGCGAGATAGGTAAATGGTTCAGAAGCTCTTGTAACTTCACTTGTTCAATCCTCCTCCTGATTGGGAACCTACTTCTGGTATGGGGAAATGTTACGCTTGTGCTGGACTATTGTTTTGACTGCTCCTTTGTTACAATACTATGTATGATTAGATCCGGATTTACCGAGAAGGAGATTTATAATGGCCCATAACCGTCAACTGCTTACCGATTTGGATTTTCAAGAAGCGGTAGAGAAACAAACGCCTATTCGAATATTTCTAAATGATCAAATGATTGATTCGGGGGTAATCATTACTCGTTTCAGCGATAGTCTTATTGTGACACAAGCCGGTGTTAGTGACTTGAGCTATCGAGAAAGAAACGCTTGCGAATTTTATGAAATGAAGAAACGATAGGACCCGCCCTCCACCCTCTGATCTACATTTCGATCAAGGAGCGTCCATCAACAAATACAAGTTTTCCGTTTGACGCCGAGCTTGCCCATTGCTTCTACTTTTGCAATGTATTCCTCGGCGAGTGGCACCTTGCATGCAGTTTGCCCAACATCAACATGGACAGCACCAATCTTGTTCGCCACTTGAATCGCCTCGTCATGGAGAGCAGAGACGGAAGAGCCGACTGCAATTACAAAGCTGTTCATCGTATATCGAACGCGATTCTTCTCTTTGTGAACGTTACCCTGCACTCTTTTCAACAGACCGTGAATCTCCTCCAGATCCAGCGCTTCGTCTGGTGTAATCATTACGTAACTGCTGTATGTGCTCCAACCGCATGTGGCAACCATCTCTTCCTCAGAGTCAATCCACTCAAGCGCCAGCTCACGACCATAAGCACTTTCTGCGGCGACATTAGCTACCGTATATTCAGCCAACATGTACCAGTAAGCTTTTCCTACCCAGTCCTGAAGCTGCGATTTACTCATCGTCTTCGGATCTACCGTCAATCCTGCCAAGTACATCGCATCATGATTTCCAGTATTGTATAAAGACAACGCTAGAGGCTGATCCTTTTTCACGAGCTTTACGAGCTTTTTCAAATCCCCTACTTTAACTCCATATAAAGGCTCCTTCACCCCATGGCGAAAAAAAGTTTTCTTGGTCTGCTCCGAACCTAGCAATTCCAATTCACTCATCACTTCTACCAATATCATATGTTAACACTCATTTCGAGGAGTTTTAATACCATTGTAGCATATAGACCATACTCAGTTGATAGCGCTGTTTAAGTATTGCAAGATTGGCATCATTTTGTTAAAGTATAATTAGAATATCGATTGATTTAGGTGACCTTATTCAATATATTAATGAAAGGGTGATTCAACAAGCATGGACTCAGAACCGAACAACAAATTATTCATCCCGAATACGGAAGGACAACTCAGCCTTCTTCTGACTAAAGGCGGTCCTCGGGCTGGTGCCGGCAGAAAGCGCATTGGAATTACAAAAAAAGTGTCTCTAACCTTATCCAAGGATGTGTGGGAACAGATTGAGCACATAATTGCTTCCAACCAAACTACCAAGTCTGATTTCATTCGCAAGTTAATTGAACAGCATTTCACTTCTGTGCATGATGAAAGATAGGTGAACTAACTGATATACGCTCTGATTCGACTGTATTTCATCTAGCAGGCGTTGATGGTGAAGAATTTCCGGCCATGCCGAGATCCGACCATTTCGATCACAAATTCGTTATCCCCAACAGCCAGTTGAGAACGATAATCCGTGGGTTCTTTCCCATCAATGGACAAGATCATTCCTCGTACTTATAGGACGGAAGTTATCCTTGACTCTGCCTTATTGTTACATGCCTTAGAACGAGCCAGTCTGCTTGCAGGTGAAGGAATCATTGTGAGACACCAATTCGGTAACATCCATAACTATCAATCGGGATAATAACCGTTTGAATCTTATTTTATAAAGGCGATTTTATTGTATTGGCAAAATTTTAAACAGATGTTAAACTCATAGTAATCGATTACTATTGAGGAGAGTGTTAGATGAAAACTTACGCTATTGTCGGGGCAGGAGGCAGGGCGCTTCAAATGTTCGCCCAACCGATTGCCACTGAGCTGAAGGAGCATGCCAAGCTGATCGGGATCTGTGACCCCAATCCAGTACGGGCGCGAATCATGAGCGAGACTTGCGGGGGAGTGCCGACCTACAAGGACTTCGACGACATGATCGCCGCCGGCAAACCGGATGCACTCATCATCACAACGCCGGACAGCCTCCATGATGAGTACATCATACGTGCGCTCGAAGCAGGCTGCGATGCCATATCCGAGAAGCCGATGACGATCGATGCAGCCAAGTGCAGAGCGATCCTCGAAGCTGAGGAGCGGACAGGGCAACAGGTTATCGTTACGTTCAACTGCCGATTCATACCTTACGTTGCCCGCATCCGGGAACTGATCGCAGAAGGAACAATCGGGCCTATTCAAAGTGTTACTCTTGAATGGACGCTTGACCGAGTTCATGGAGCGGACTACTTCAGAAGATGGCACAGACAGATGAAGAACAGCGGGGGACTGTTGGTCCACAAATCAACTCACCACTTCGATATGGTGAATTGGTGGTTGGATGATGAGCCGGAGTCTGTGTATGCGAACGGTGCTCTTCTATATTACGGTTCCAATGGTGAGACCAACGGCGAACGGTGCTCGTCTTGCGCACACGCGAGTGAATGTGATCATTACTTCGACATTGGCTCCAGTGACTTCACAAGAACGTACTACCAAGAAGCGGAACAGCATGATGGTTACTACCGTGATCAATGCGTATTCGGTGAAGATATAGATATTTATGACACGATGTCACTTAACGTCAAGTATCACAGAGGCACTCTTCTCACCTATTCATTGAACGCGTACAGTCCATATGAAGGTTGGAAGACGACCTTTGTAGGGACTCGAGGAAGAATTGAAGCACAGGATTACCATAGCGGAGCCCATGTGCATGATCCCTTCCGGGCCATTCAAATCTATAATCAGAAGGGGGAGCAAACTACTGTACAAGTAGAACGCTCCATCCATGATCATGGCGGAGGTGACAAGCGACTGCGCCGAATGCTGTTCGCTCGCGACATCGCCGACCCATTAGGTCAACAAGCAGGCTCGCGTGCCGGAGCTATGTCCTTGCTAATCGGGGCAGCAGCCAATCAATCGATCGCCGAACACCGTCCGATCCGCATACAGGATTTGTTGGTTAGAACTTAACCAACTATAATTTGTAATAGCTGGTTTATCATTAAAAAAACATTGTACGCAAAGAAGAGCGTCACACAGTGCATTCAGACACTGGTGACGCTCTTCCCTGTTTGACCACTTTTAGAGGTCTCGTATATCTTTCTAGAACTGAAACTTTTCCCCTTATCGCTTCATCTTCGAGCTGCCGCTGTCGTACTTCTCACGCTTTTCCTTCAGCAATCGGAACATCTCCAGACTATCCTTCAGATGACGCGCCTCATCTGCTGTTAATTCTTCCATCTCACCATCGATGTATACCATAGGCTTGGCATAGGGCTCGTCCGATATTGGCTTAATCTCACCAAGCACTAGCCAGTCCAGCGATACATCGTATAACTGACAAATCTTCATTAACGTATCATTATCCGGCTGAGACTTATCGTTCTCATATTTGGAGATCGTTGTAAAATTCAATCCAAGGAGTTTGGACACCTCATGTTGGGTCAACCTTTTGCTGTTTCTAGCTCGTTTCAAGCGGGCACCGAACGTCATGATAGTCTCACCTCTGCCCCTCAGTATAAAACATTTGAAATTTCTTCAAAATAATGTTGCCGATTATTCTATTGTTGGTTTATAATTTGAAGTATATGCTAGGATTATATGGGAATTATTGATAGTTTCCATCAAAAAAGGAGAGTTGAGATGTTATTAATGACTGTGAACGACCCTATGTTCAAATGGTTTCTATTGTTGGGTGCTGTTACGTTTACCCTGTGCATTGTGCTTGAAATCCGTTATCGCCGCAAGCAAAAGCAGCAAGCACTTCTGCCCGAACAACAGCAACATGATCGGCATGAGCCTTAATTGCTTTAGCACAACCTTGCAGGAGGAGTGACATGCAGCAGCACTACAACAATGATAGTCAGGCGCAGCAGTACGAACAATTCTATGATCAGAATAATCCTAACAGGCGAGGAGAACTATTAGACCTAGAGGAAGCGATGCGAACAGCTCTTCATTCGAGGGATGTTCTAGAAATCACCAGCGGATCCCGTTATTGGACACAACGTGCCACACCTGCAGTGAACCGCATTACAGCAATCGAGATCTCAAGCAGCATGCAGCATTCTGCTCTTTCTGCCTCTCTTCTGACGGATTCTACGGTTTCAGACAAGGGTGACACTTATGAGTGGAGCAAAGTTCCAGGAATTTTTAATGCGGGTATGGCGAACTTCTGGCTCTCCCAAATTCCAATACAACATATTCCGAGCTTTCTGAATCAGTTTCACACGAGAATTGGTCATGGCGCAGTCGTTTTTATTTCAGACAATGTGTATTCCCAACATACTGGAGGCGAATTGATACAACATCCTGGGGGGCAGAGCTCCTATAAGTTTCGAACCTTATGCAGCGGCACCAAATTCGAAATGTTAACTGATTATTATTTGGAAGACCAATTGTTGTTATATTTCGGACCCTATACACAGGAGCTTCGGATCCATGTAGGCGACTCCATCTGGTGGCTTACTTACACGGCTCATTCGTGTCATACATAGGCGTGACAACAACAAACAAGGGCGGCTCCAGTCATAAAAGACCATCTTACTGGTCTTTATGCCTGGTTAGCCGCCCTTCCTATATTCTCTCAACAAACCTAACAATAATCGGTACAATCCATACAAACCAACATAGGCGGAAGCCCACAGAAACAAGTTGTTGTGAAGTACTTTATGGACATCTGTCGTAAATACTGTATCATTCGAAACCGACTGTTGTACTGCGAAAGCAATTGTGATTGAGACAACAAATGCACAGATAATCACCAATAGATCTAACACTCTCTTGATTTTGATGGACACCCACTGAAGTACGATGAAAAGAAGCGGAACTGTAAGAGTGCCTATCGCGATTAGGACCTTCATGTCTATCACCTCATCACAAGCATAGACAGAAAGTCCGTTCTTAATACAGCCTTGCTATACAGACCACTTTTCTTGACGGTACGCCATCTCCCAGAAGTGGTATTCATACTTGCTGCTAATTACAAAATGCTGATTCATTCGTGCCCGTTCATTCGGATGAACTTGCTCCGCGATCATGTCTAGACGATCGATCTGCTCCTGAACCGTTTCTCTGAATCGCTCCGAACCATATGTTCCAATCCATTCTCGATAAATAGGTTCCTCGGGCTCTGCCCCTTTAAGACGATCGCCAATCTCCAGATACAGCCAGTAGCACGGCAGCATAACCGCAACAATATCGCCAATGTGGCCGGTATACGCGGCACGCAGCAAGTGGGATGTATAAGCGTATGCGGTAGGAGAAGGGATGAAGGATTGTTTCTCTTCCGGCGTAATGTTCAACAATCGAGAGAATTTCTCATGCATAGCCAATTCCGTTGTGTAAGTCCCCTGAATATGAGCTGCCATTCGTCCAGATGTATGCAGATCATGAGCTTTCGCGGCTCCCAATCCCTGAACCTGGGCGAATACGGATAAGTAATAGGAGTCATTCAGAATGTAATAACGAAAGCAATCGAGCGGAAGAGTTCCGTCCGCAATTCCCAATACGAAGGGATGACGGAAGCTAGCCTCCCAGCTGTCTTTTGAAGCAAGCCTTATTTGATCTGTAAATTTCATTAAGTGTCAAGTCCTCTCTTCGAACGGCATTATCCGTTATAACGTACATCTGTAATGGGAACAAAAGGGTGCTGCCATCCAAGCCGGATCGCTGCTGCCCCTAACAGAAGCCAGTAAAGCACGAATGCTAGATCTGCGAATGAGAAGCCAATCCGATAATAATAGGTGCGTTCTCTTGACTGCGTGAATCGCTTGGCCTCCATGGCGATAGCAATCCGTTGTGCCCGCCGAATACTTTGTGCAAGCATAGGCACTGCGTATGCCTTGATCGTCGCGTACGGAGCCCTCCAGCTGCTGTGAGGCGGCACACCGCGAACAATCAGGGCATGGCGCAGAGTCTGGAACTCTTCCGCCATCATGGGCAGCAGTCTCAGGGCAGCCATGAAGCTATACGCATATCTGGGAGGTAGCCTGAGCTGCTGCATAAGCGAATAAAACAAGGAGACGGGCTTGGTCGTTAAAGCGAATAACAGACCGATCAGGGCAAAATGAAGAGATTTGAACCCGATATGCAAGCCTCGGTAAAAACTCTCCTCCGATATACGGATCAGCCCCCACTGGAACCATGTATTGTCGCCCAGTCCATAAAACATCATTGAAGACATCGAAGACACCACCAAAATGGCAGTTGGGATACTGAACAGCAGCAGCCTTCGCCAGGATTGTCCCGTA
This sequence comes from Paenibacillus sp. J2R1T-4, assembly GCF_059692235.1. Classification (NCBI taxonomy): domain Bacteria; kingdom Bacillati; phylum Bacillota; class Bacilli; order Caryophanales; family Paenibacillaceae; genus Paenibacillus; species Paenibacillus sp. J2R1T-4. The sequence goes on from NZ_JCAUBA010000016.1 coordinate 116,456, forward strand.
TACCCGATAAACAGCAGCAAGGGAACGACCGCACCATACATCAATACATTCAGATTATGCTGCATCAATACAAACAAGAAGATAACTACAGCGACGAACAGCTTCAAAGAAGGATTAACACGATGCAGCCAGGTTTCGCGGTTGGTCCATTTTATATGCATAGGACAGGACCTCCTGCTTCTTGTTCATTATACTGCTCGTTATAAGCTTCAACCTTCATATCTTGAGCAAGACGGCCTTCACGGATGGTCCAGACCCTTGTGGAAAAATTCGTTACAATATAAGGATCGTGGGTAACCATGAGAATCGTTGTCCCACCTTGACGATGCCGCTCCAATTTCTCCAGAATGGCGAACGTATTACGTGCATCCTGACCGAATGTCGGCTCGTCCAATAGCAGCGCACGATGATGCTTAACAGCAGCGGCCGCAACACTGAGTCTTCTCTTCTGCCCCATAGATAGCTGATAAGGGTGATTATTCTTCCGTCCAGTCAGCTCGAACTCTTCAAGCGACTGCTCCACATACCGCTCAATATCCTGCTGATCCATAGAAGCCATCTGAAGGGTATATGCAATCTCAGCTTGCACCGAGTTCGTGACGAACTGGTATTCCGGATTCTGGAACACTAGCGCAAGTTCACGAGCCGGGCTGTCTGAGCGGCGTGTAACGGGCTGTCCGAGCAAAGTGTAATGACCAGTCGTGCGCAGCAGCTGCAGCAGCGCTAATAACATCGTGCTCTTCCCCGCTCCGTTCGCCCCGATGATAGAGATCCACTCGCCAGCATGCACTTGCACGTCTTGTACGAACAGCTTTTCCCGCTTACCGCGCAGAACGGTCCAATTGCTGAGCGTCAGCAATTCATGCTCGGGAGAAGCCGATTCAACCTTCTTGCCCTCCATTAGCTGTCGGTAACGTTCGCCCTGAAGGTAATCCTTCCATATACCAGGAATCCAGATTCCTTCTGCAGTTAATCGATTCCTCATCTCGGAGAAGACATCTTGTGTTGGGCCATCCGCAACTATTGTCGCTTGAGCATCCAGCACGACGACCCTGTCTACGAATTCGGCTATCTCATCAATTTTATGTTCGACGATAATCAAAGTCTTCCCGATCGTTGCTTCCTTCAGCGTATCCCACACCTGCTTCGTGCCGACATCATCGAGCAAAGCCGTCGGTTCATCCACGAACCATACTTCTGGCTCCAATGCCAACACACAAGCGATCGCCAACCTCTGCTTCATTCCCTGGGACAGCTCTTGGATCGGGGTATGAATGGATTCCAGACTCAATCCGACTCGAGATAGAAGCTCTGCAATCCTGGATGCCATCTTCTCTCGCGGCACTTGCAGATTTTCCAAGACAAAAGCTAGCTCTTCGTCCACATAAGGCATACAAAATTGGGTATCAGGATCTTGAAATACAAAACCCCACGACTGCGGAATCAGTTGCCGTTCACTCTTGATGGGCATCTCAACTGAATTCGGAATAATTCCTGTCAACACCTGGAGTAACGTTGATTTCCCGCAGCCGCTAGGACCAAGAAGCAATACTTTCTCCCCGCAACGGACGGACAAATCGAGATCACGGAATAACAATGATTGCCCTCCAGGAAAAGCAAGTCTCAGCTTCGCGACTGCCGCGGCTTCACTCATGGCCGGTTAAGCAGATCATAATCCGCTTTGCTTGGCGGGCGAACCAGATTCGTCACACCTGTTGCTTCCAATGCTTTTACTAAGTAGTAGGCGAATACACCACATATGATGACCGAACCTATCATACGAGAACCCAGAAGAATCGTTACATTCCAGAGCGATAGATCGTCAATATAATTGTAGTACAAATCCATCAGCAGAGATCCGACCGATGCTCCCACACCAGCTAACGAAGCAACAGCAAGCGAATGTTTCTTATACCGAAAAGCAGCAAATACAAGTTCTGCGAAAAGTCCTTGCAGAATTCCTGCCATAAAAACGGACACGCCCCACTCCGAACCCGTTACGAATTCACCGGATGCAGCAGCAAGCTCAGCAATAAGTGCAACACCAGGCTTCCGAATAATAAGAAATGCTACAGTTGCCGCCATGAACCACATCGGGTAGATGAGCTGATCCAACTGGAACCCCCACGGCTTCACAGCATAGTACAGAGGGGACCACAATTTGTACACAATCGCGAATACAACCGCAATGACCACCGTGACCAGAATATCAGTCAGCTTCAAAGATTTGAACATGAACTCTCACTCCTTCTTCTTCCATTAGATTATTGGGGTGGAACACAAAAAATCCACCCTCGCAGAGGGTGGATGACTATTCGATATTCATTCGAATGAGTACGTCCCACTTCCCTACGCTGGTACAAACCAGATCAGGTTCAAAGGGTCTAGGATGCAAGCATCCAGTCTCAGCCTTATCAGGCTCCCCTAGTGACACATTTATCTTAACATGCATTTCCATTTTGTCAATTACAACACTTTGCATTCGTCCTAATTGTCAATTAGTGACAAATTGACTTTTCATATGGTACTATAATTCTAACGTTTCGTGAATATTGATAAATGGCAAAACCGGCCGAAAGGCGGTGACGCAAATCCACGGATCTACAGGGCAGAAGGTCGTCTACTCGACACCTTGCTCCACGATAGCCGGGCTGCTCATAGGCGTCAGTCGTTGCCCCCGGCAGCGATTGTATTTATGATCATGCCTGTTTGTGAGGAGCGACTTGATGGAAGAATTAACTCGTTTAAAACGATTGATGTTATTGGTAACCAAGGATCTTATATCCAATTGCCGTTACTGTGTAGAAGTGTTCCCCGATCCCGATGACAAAACACCTATCCAGTGCATCAAGTACGCAGGCTGCTCCACTCCTATCAGCATTAACGCTGCAACCTGCCTCTCCTGTCAAGAATACAAAAAGACGGAACGTCTGTTTCAGTTACAGCTCGATTCCAATCCAGATACGGAACACTAATCATTCAAGCGGCCCAGTCAAGGTCGCTTTTCATGTTGCTATCTATTGATTTAGACTGCTTTCTGTGTCAATATTAGGCTGACGCAGTTTACCGATTACGAAAGAGTCAGGTGACCCCTTTTCATGAATCGACCCTTTTTCCGATTGTTAACTGAGCTTTCCTCACGAAAATGGATCTCCAGTATTACGGGTGCTTTTGCACAATCGAGTGCAAGCCGCGTCTTCATCCCCCGCTTCGCCAAACTATATGGTATTCGAACAGAAGATGCGGAAAAAGCAGTACATGAATACAGATCGCTTAATGAATTTTTCACAAGGAAGCTTAAACCCGGGCTACGCCCGATTCACGAGCACCCCGATTCACTTGTCAGCCCTGTTGATGCACTTATTACGGGGATGGGACGTATTGATTCTGGCCAATTGCTTAACGTGAAAGGGCAGGACTATACCATTGATGAGCTGCTCAATCGCTCTCCTCGTCAAGTCAATTATAAGAATGGCTATTACTTTGTGTTGTATTTGAGCCCGACCGACTATCACCGCATCCATTCTCCTGCAGCTGGAGTTATCGTGGAGAAGGAGCATGTCCCAGGCAAAGTGTATCCCGTCAACGATTTCGGTCTGACGCAGATGAAGCGTGTACTTAGCCGCAATGAACGTTTAATTACCTATATCGAGCATGAGTATGGCGAGTTAGCGGTGGTAAAAGTAGGCGCTATGAATGTGAGCAGTATCCGATATACCGAAGACCTGACGGATCAGCTAGAACGTGGAGGCGACTTGGCCTACTTCGAGTTCGGATCAACAGTAGTGCTCTTGACAGAGTCAGGTATTATGACTCCTCGCCAGGACCTGCAGGTCGGTTCCAAGGTTAGTATGGGCGAAGAGCTCGGAACGTTACACGTCAAATAAGCTCGAGTATTCCTGATGGCGCTTTTTGGAATGTACAAATAGCGAACGGTGCCCCTTACTCTATAAGGCTGGCACCTTTTTTTTCAAGTGAAACTTTTCCAGTATAATCAACGTCTTATAACGGGTGAACTCATCCAATACATATATAGAAAAAGGGTCAAACAAACATGGAATTATTGCCTGTACTCGTGAAAATATCAGCTATACTCATCGTTATTGTCAGTTTTGTCTTCCTATTGGGCAAAGCGGCAGGAGAATTAGGAATGTACGGCCGAATTGTGAAATCGGGAAGTTGGCTCAGTAAGCTTGTTTACAAGCAGCATCCAGTAACGGCATTTCAACCGCTTAGTCCGCTGCACATATGGAAACGAATCGCCGGCCTGTTCATTGTTACCCGGTTACTCATAATCGGCGCCTCTGTCAGCTATGCAGCTGCTACAGCGTCGGGCGAAGATATCCTTTGGATTCTGGGCGGGTGGTGGTTCGAATATGATTCCTACCACTACATCAATATTGCAATGAACGGTTATCAATCGACCGGACAAGATCAGAACCTCATTGTGTTTTATCCTCTTTATCCTTTTCTGATTAAACTGTTTCACTTCATCATTCCGAGTTATTATCTGGCTGCTATTGCAGTTTCTAACCTGTTCCTATTAATCGGGTTGTATTACTTGGTTCGGTTGGTGGAGTTGGAGTGGAGGGATTCAGAGCTAGCTTCGTCTACTGCCAAATATTTCTTGCTGTTCCCGTTCTCGTTCTTCTTCAGCATCATCTATACGGAATCCGTCTTTGTAACACTCTGCATTCTGAGCTTCTACTCCATGCGCAAGTCTCGATGGCTATTGGCCGGGGCATTCGGCATGCTGGCGGCGTTAACAAGAAACCAGGGTGTGCTGTTGGCAATTCCTATCGTAATAGAGATGGCCGTGCAGCAGAATTGGATAGCCTTATTAAAGGAAGGACGCATTCGTATTTGGCTGCGCGGTCTGTTCCCGGGCCTTATCGGTGCAATCCTTCCTGCGGTCGGTATTTTCATCTATTTGCTGATTAATAAGATCGTCAGCGGGGATTGGTTCCGATTCCTGTTTCATCAAGAAGACCATTGGGGACAGACTTTCGGCTTTTTTGCTGAGAATCTGGCGGAGCATATGCGCAGAGCCCTTACCTACAACAAGCCCCTGTTCAACGTCGGGGTATACTTACCGCAAATCATCCTGTTCTTCATATCGTTCGGGCTGTTGATCTATATGACTAACAAAATAAGACTCTCTTATGCCCTTTATTCCTTCTCCTACCTGATTATTTCATACTCAGCTAGCGCCCTACTGAGCGGAGCCCGTTACGTGAGCGGGATGTTTACGATTTATTTGTTCCTGGCGTATTTGTTCCACAAAGCCAATTCGAACCAACGCTCGTATATCGATTGGATCCTGTTGTTCTTCGTTTTGTTCTTCACCATCGTGTTCGGTTTGAACCATGTTTTCTGAATAAGAGCAGCCCCCGACATCAAGCAGTCGGGGGCTGTTCATTATAACCATATAGCGTTTGGTGTCTGGAATTACGAGTTCTTATAAGCTCTCCCCGTCACCAAATGGGTGATGCTCGGGACCTCTTGCTCTAACATGGCGAAGATCCCTTCCGGATAGACGGGCCGTTTCTTCAACTGAGATAACGAACGCCATACCAGCTTGACGGAGGAATGCTCCTTATGCCATAGCGGCTCTGGAATATCATTGGTCACAAGGAGCTCACAGCGGTGAATCAAAGTAACTTGATGATGCTCTTTGCCGTAATATTGGAAAAAATGCTCGTTCACAACCAACAATGCGCCTACCACAACCTCCAGGTCATACTCCTCCATAAATTCACGGATAATCGCTTCAGAAGCTGTCTCGCCATATTCCACAGTACCCCCTGCAAACCGATAGAACGATTCATCCTCGTCGCATTGTACAAGCACTTCCCGTTCTCCTGCCCGATCATGTGTCGATTGCCCCTGTCGGATCATTATGCCCGCCGCTCTAAGTTTCGGATTCATAGTAGCAAGCTCCTTTCGGACTAAAAGGACGAGTTCTCTCCTAGTCGAGTATTCCTATTCCTCTATTGTACATTACCATCGCACGGAAAGAAATTCTTGTTTGTTCCCTATAATGATCTGTATTGGTAAGTTTAATGCCTTCTATACCTTACAAGCTGCCTGTGCTTAGTGGTGACGCCTCCCATTACTAATGGTATAATAACGACTGAAGTCGATTGAAACCTACTGGAGGATGTTTAAAATAATGAACCCACTTGTGAAACAATTGAACCAGACGATTCAACAAGAAAACACACATGTATTTGACATGCTGTCCGGGCTTGGCAAAGCGATTTACTTTCCCAAAGAAGGCATCTTAAGTCAATCCGCTGAAGCTAAGGTAAAAGCAAAAGCTTACAACGCTACCATCGGAATCGCTCTCGAGGACGGCCAACCTATGCACCTCAAGGCTATTCAAGATACACTCAGCGCCTATGCACCCAAAGATTTGTACGAATACGCCCCTCCCGCTGGGAAGCCTGAGCTCCGCAAGGCATGGCGCGATAAGATGATCGTGGAGAACCCTTCCGTGCAAGGCAAAGGATTCGGCAATCCAGTCGTTACGAATGCCCTTACTCATGGCCTCAGCATTGTAGCGGACTTGTTCGCGGATGTGGGCGATGCTGTTATATTCCCTGATAAGAACTGGGAGAACTACGAACTGACCTTCGGCGTACGCCGAGGCGCTGAAATCGTTAACTTCCCTCTATATAATGACCAGAATACATTCAATGCTGATGCGCTTCGCGAAGCCATTCTTGCTCAAAGCAGCAAAGGCAAAGCGATTGTCATCCTCAATTTCCCGAACAACCCGACCGGCTACACACCTACTCCTGCTGAGGGCAAAGAAATCGTTGCTGCCTTGTTAGCCGGTGCTGAAGCGGGTATTAACATCGTAGCTGTTACAGACGACGCATACTTCAGTCTGTTCTTCGAAGATTCCGTGACCGAGTCCCTCTTCGGCCAACTGGCTAACCTTCATCCGCGTATACTCCCGATCAAGGTCGACGGAGCTACTAAGGAAGAGTATGTGTGGGGCTTCCGTGTTGGTTTCATCACATACGCAGCAGAAAGTGAATCCCTGCTTAGCGCATTGGAGCAAAAAACGACCGGCATTATCCGCGCGACGATATCCAGCGGACCTCACCCGTCCCAGACCTTCGTGCTGCGCGCGCTTCAGTCCCCTGACTTCGACCAGCAAAAGCTCGAGAAGTTCAATATTATGAAGGACCGTGCCAACCGTGTGAAGCAACTGCTCGACAGCGGCAAATTCGAAGGTGCATGGACGTACTATCCCTTCAACTCGGGCTACTTCATGTGTCTGAAGCTGAGCACAGTTGATGCCGAAACACTGCGTGTTCACTTGCTGAATGAGTACGGCATCGGCACCATCGCTCTTGGTGCTACTGACTTGCGCGTAGCCTTCTCTTGTATCGAGGCCGAACACCTGGAAGATCTATTCAACCTGATTCATAAGGGTGTACTTGATCTGGAGCAGCAGGCGGCGAGCAAGTAATATTATTGAAAAATCACAAGGACCTGACCGGAAATTAATCGGTCAGGTCCTTGGCGTTTAAGCTGAGTTACAGCAAAATTCATGCCTTTTTCTTCGCACGAGATCTATTAGAATATCCAACTCTGAAACCATCGCAACCCGTAGTTCACGAAATTCTTGTCCACGATCAAACCGGACATGACCGGATAGAACAAGGCGAACAGCACTCCAGCTACAATCAAGTATGCTGTACTTACTTCATGGCCGTATTTGAACCTTTCGCTGATCGTTCTCAACGAGTACACAAGGAACAATATAAGAAACGGCACCATCGGAAAGTAATGATACAGAAACGTTAACCGCGGTACAAGTGTCCAAGGCAAGTAAAGCGATACATAGGCCACCACTGGAACCAACATGATCCATGCGCTCTTCTTCCTGAACATGCTGTATATTGTGTATCCGAATGCAGCGATACCAGCCCACCATATTAGCGGATTCCCCAGCGCTACAATGCTTGCGACTTTGCCTGCCGGAAGCTGCGGCCCGGAATAATACCAGACAGGCTTCACCATGACAGGCCACTGCCACCAAGGAGAGGCAAAGGAATGGGTGGCTACCAGCTTGCTGTGATAGTCATACATGAACTTCTGGAATTTCACTACATCCTGCAGCCCATGCCCAGGGCCTGGCACCATAAGAAACGGAATATAGGACAACACATAAACCAGGATTGGAATAACAGTGAAGAACAAGCCTGTGTACACTATGGTCTTAATCGTATAAAGCGGATATTGCTTCACTATACGTTCGGCCGATGCGGCGCTATTCTCGACTTCACTAGATGCAACAATGTCGCTGCCGCCGGCAGCAATGATTCGAACCGCTCTCCTGTACTGCAGATGTCTAACAGCCAAACAATAAGCAAAAATGCCAGCCAAGCCCACTCCTCCATACATCGCACTCCATTTGGTGGCAGCCGCCATTCCGAAACACAGACCGGATAGGAATAGAGGAAGTAACGATTGGGCCAATCCTTTCTTGTAAACATCTATGCGGCTATATCGATGCATGTAATAGAACGTCAGCATAACAAAGAAAACCAAGTAAACATCAACCGTCGAGATTCTAGTCTGGACAAAATGCATAAAATCAAAAGCCATCAGCAAAGCGGCCCACGTAGCGTACACCGTACGCTGAAATAATCGAAATGCGAATATATACATGAGCGGAATCATCATGACCCCGAATATAGTTCCAATCACGCGCCATCCAAATGGATCCATGCCGAATACAAGTACACCTAACGCAATAAGATCTTTTCCAAGAGGCGGATGCGTCGTCTCGTATGGCTCGATCAAATGGATATGCTCATATGCAGTTCGTCCATGATAGATTTCGTCGAAATACATGCTATTCATGAAAGATGGTGTATAAGGCACAAGATCCTGCTCATCCACGAGCCGCTCAGCATGGCCTTGCAGTGCACCTCCTGTTACTCCAGGCAGTATGGAATGAATCTGAGCAGGCTTTTCTTCTCCTTTTACAAACACACCAAGCTCATGCAAGCGAATATTCGAGCTGTCCGAAGTAACTTTGATAAATCGACTATCCGGTATTTCCGTTAAAGTATTCCACGTGAACACACTTGTATATTGAGCTTCTGTTACGTTCAACGGCGTCCATTGCTTAGAGTCCGTAGAAGCTTCCATCTTGAACTTGCCGCCGCCTACACCCGTATACATGTTTATTTTCTGCAGAGGGAACGTCGAGCCCAGATCCAGTATGACACTATCATCCATAACTGGCTTCCAATACGTCTCGGGTGCCTTATAATCTCCAAGCTTATAGAACGCTACTAAGGCATAGATCAGAGTAATCACACCAATGATGATCCAATCTCTTCTGCTGAGACTCGCCTCGATTACCGGCTTCTGTACTTCTAGGCTTTCAGGCAGACGATCCATGATACGTTCATGCGATCCTGGGGCCGTTTCTACATTTCCAACAACTGGCCGCTCCAATCTATTCATCACCACAATCATATACAGGATAAGCAATAAGTTCGCCGCCGAGGTTATGAGAAGAACCTTATCGAATCGCGCCAAGTGATAGATCTCCTGGATGTTATAAGAGAACACATAAGCCACATTAATAAAGTGTGTGATACTAAGTCCTATATAAAGGTAGAGCAGCCTTCGATCTTGTAATTTAATATAGCTGAACAGTGTAAGCAGTAGGGCCGGGAACAAGTATCTTTCATGCATTTTGGCCGTAAATACGAATACCAGGGTTATGATCGCAACGCTTATTATGATAAATACCCACGAATGCTGTCTGTATCTAGCAAACAAGTACACACTATAGGCTACCGTAGCGAGAATAAACAGAACACCCCACACCTGATAGGAAAATAGCAACCGTGTGGAAACCGCCAACCAATTACCGCCTGTCAGGGCAATCACGTTAAATGCATTCAATGATGCATAGGGGTAGGAGGCCAGCGTCTTACTATACAGCTCAATAATCCAGAACCAATCTTTGCCTGTTCCAAAAGGAAGAATAAGCGCAACAAATGTAGCCAACCCGTAAAAGGCACTCCATGCAAAAGTTTTCCAACTGCGATTCCTGTACAGAGCAAATAATAAGACTGGTGTAAAAATAAGCGTCTGCGGTTTGATTAATAGAGCCAGTGCAAATACAATAGCGGCATAAGGGAGCTTGCCCCGGATAGCTAGTAGAACAAACACAACGACAAACAAGGTGAAGATAGAATCTACCTGACCCCACATAGCGGAATTCACGAAGATTGCGGGATTCAAGGCATAAGCAGCCATTAGACTGGCAGCCACAGTTAAATTCCATCGTTTGGCCGCAGCCCAGTAGATTAGAAAAGATGCGATGAGATCGGCTAAGATCGCAGGCAATTTGACCAGGAGCAGGAATCCGCTTCCCGAGTGATCCAGATTTAACCAAAGTCGGATTTTACCTATTAGAAAAAGTACATATATGTAGCCTGGAGGATAATCAGCAAAGATCGCCCCGGAATAAAACTTAGTAAGTCCATGTTCTGCTGCATAAATAGCCCATGCTTTGAATGTATTCATATCCGTCGGATGTCCCACGATCGAAACCGCCAGCCCCATTCTTATGAGCAAAGCCGCGAACAGCAATGCCCAAATGAGTAATGGAATCCGCCGTAACAACTTCATCATACTTCGCATACCCCCACTGTAAAATTCCTATCCTTAAATAGTTCCCCAAATGTTCAGCACATTCCTTCTTCTGGTTATGAACATCATATGGATACACGCTATGCTATAGTTATCCAATACACGGAGGAGCTAGAAGGTTTTATATATTTACAAGAATCCAGCACGGGCATATAATGGCATGGACCGATTCTTATTCGTCAAATTATACATTTATGCCAGGATGAAAGGAAGTAAGCCAATATGGGGAGACTAAGCGTGTTCAGGCGTGCTTCCAGATTTCAAGTAATTCCAGTCATGATTATTCCGGTAGCAATCGGATCAGTTGGCGCATACGCTTGGGATGATCAATTCAACTGGCTATTGTTTATACTTACATTGATTGGGGCAGGTGCCGCTCACTTGTTCTCCAATATGATTAATGATCTTTGGGATTTTCGCAGCGGAGTTGATATTGCCGCTCGAGAAACGGCTACTACGATCTCTACCAATTCAGGATTTCTGGCGAGCGGGACGATCTCGGAGCAGAAGTTCGCTGCTATGACGTGGGGCTTGTTCGGGGTCGCTGCAATATCCGGTGTAATCCTTGCCTGGACAAGCGGGTATCAGGTTCTACTTTTTGCAGGATTAGGCGGATTGATCGCTTACTATTATGTGGCTCCGCCGATTCGATTCGGTTACCTAGGCAAAGGGTACAGTGAGTTCGCGATTCTAATCGCCTTCGGTGTGCTTCCAGTTATGGGCAGCTATTATGTGCAGACATCGGCAATCGACATTCGTCCTTTTCTCGCATCATTGCCTATAGGACTGCTGACTACGCTCATCCTGTTCAACCATCATTTCCTGCACTGGGAATCAGACAAGGCTACCGGTAAGAACACATTGGTTGTAGTATGGGGAGAGCGCAAAGCTATTCAATTCTCCAAGCTGCTGCTAGTGTTAGCCTACGTTTCTTTAATCGTTGGAGTTGTGTTCCAAGCACTTCCTTATTATGCGTTAATCGCACTTCTCACTATGCTTCCCTTTCAAAAAGTTTATGGCTCCTTAAAGGACAAGAACAGCTCGCAAGCGTATCTGCCGCTTATGGGCGCTTCACTTAAAGCTGCGGTTCGCTGCGGTCTCATCATTACCATATGTTTGTTAATACAAGGTGTTTTATAAAAATACAGGTTGGAGGCGACGCTGGATGGACTCACAAACAAAAGCTGAGACAAGCAATGATGCGGTTAAAACAACTGTGCTCGGGGATTTCCACACCATTCTGTCTGAAGGGGAAGTTTGGAAATTCGGCGGATTTCCGCTGCAAGACGGATCGTTCTGGAAGTACAAAGAACCGGATGCTGTAGTCATCGTTCGCAATGGGATTCTGTATGTTCGAGCCCCGCTCAGCCGCAAGCATGACCATGTGCAAATATTAGACAATGCCAAGCATATGTATTACTCGGCACAGCCTGTTGACGTTCCCGAATCCGGAGAGATCAGCTTCGAGTTGAATATTCGTGCCCGCAGTCAGAACACGGCTCCCAATGATTTGTATGACGGTTACGTTTCGTTTAATTTGCTGGATTTCACGACGGGTGCTGCCCTTGATTTCTTCGTAGGTAATGACACTTACGCTACCGTCTACGGTGTTCTTCCGTTCCCAGGCGTAAAAGTTCCTGAGACGGACAAGACCCGGTACTTTTGCATTTTCAAAGAGAATCAGGAGTTCGAAGCAAGAGAGTTCAACAACTACCGGATCTCCTATAATCGCAGTACTGATGAAATCGTCTTCTACCTCAATGGTAAGGAGGTTCGCAGGGAGCAAGGCGTGCCGATCAAGTTAAATACATTTACTGTAGCGCTTGGGATTATGACGGAGAAAGATTTGTCTCCACAAGGAAGTGTCTCTGTTCACGGCCAGACTGTTATCGGAGAATGGTCTCCTGTGAGGATTGTGGTGAAGGAGTAGGCTATATTCTGGCAATTAACGAAAAGCGGGGAGAGGCCGACTTTCTCACGAAAATAAGCGCCCCGCTTCGTAAGGAGCGGGGCGCTTTCTTTTTGATTATTGTTGTGGAGCAGGCTTAGCTACGATGACAGTAACAATCGGCGTAGGAGTTGTGCTTCCAGCAACGACCCGGTTGACACCTCTCACTTGTACGTCACGATTAACCAAAGGAACAAGATCGACGGGGTTACCTTCGATTCTGTAGCCCGGATCAACGGCAAATTCTCTGTACGGACCTTCAGATCCATAAACGTTTGCTACTACGCTGATTTTGGTGATAGCAGTTCTTGCTGCATTATATTCCACATTTAATAGTTTGCCATCAACCGTGAAATTCGTTTCAACCGGTGCAGTTGTTCCGGATTTGGTGATGTCCACGTAGAATGCGATATTCGTATTGGCTGCCAGCTTCACGGTTACTTCATCTCCTGGTGTCACTTCAGCCGGCTGCACTCTCAAGCCGTTACTGAAAACCCACGTATCCGCATCCAGTTGCACTGGCGTAGTCGTACCGTCTTTCTTGGTGATGATCAGGACATTGCCGTTTACTGAAGAAATGGTACCTTTAACGGCATCCTTCTCGAAGTCAGGAGTTTGCTGATCCGCGCGGTCAACCAAAGCCGCCATTTGCGCGCGTGTTACTGGAATATTCGGACGGAACGTATTGTTCTCGAAACCGTCGATCAAGCCTTTTTCTACTGCAACCGCTACATAGCCTACGGAACCGGCAGGAATTTCTTTGGCGTCCTTGAACTGGAGCTGCGTGTTCATTTTCGCTTTTGCTTCGGCGTCAAGCTTAAGCGCTTTTACAAGCAGCGTTGTAGCCCACAGACGGTCAGCCGGTTTATCAGGCTGCACACTCGTCTCGGATTCACCGAACAGATCGTTTTCCAATGCCACAGCCACATAGCCTACAGCCCATGAAGGAATTTTATCCGCATCTTTGAAGTTCAGTTTAGTGCTCTTTTCCACTTCCGATTCCGCTTGCGCTTCAAGGCCCAGCAGACGTACCGCTGCCGTGATCGCTTCTACTCGGGAGATCGTATTTCTAGGTTTGAAAGAGCCATCCTCATAGCCTTGGAAGATGCGTTTTGCCGATAAGCTGGCAATATTCTTGATCGCCCACTCGACATCGCCGCCTACCATATCGTTGAAGTTGATGACGATGTTGATATTCCCGTTGTTTACGAATTTGTTACCGCCCTTGTCTTTGCCATTATTGTTGCCGTTCCAGCTTTTCTCATAACGGTCGTTGTCGTTCCCTCTGCCTTTGTCATTGTCGGCGAATACTGCGGTCGAACCCCCAACTACCATTGCTAAAGTCAATCCTGTAACGACTGCTTGCTTGAACACTTTTTTCATAAAAGTTCTCCCTCTCTTTTGTCCATAATAGTAGATTTCGAGATTTCAATTCTTTTCTAGTCCTGTTGCTTATTCGTCCGTGAACCTTCGCGCGGTGTTCCCGGTTACGATACAAAGGTTCGACCTGCTAAAAACAATTGAGGGGGTGGGAACAACATGATAGACTAGAATAGCACATAGGAACTAGATCAAGAAGGAGCTACCCGTACATGTCTACTAGAAAAACAATTGTGAAAAACCCTGTATTTTGGCTTATTGCAATTGCCATTATCATCATTATTGGAGTAACCGCTTTCTTCCTTAGCCCTACTAAGGATACGAATTCCTTATCATCTGAAGAACAAACAGGACAAAAGACCCAAATTTCACCAACGGAAGACAAGTTATCCACTTCCGTTCCAAAAAGTAGCAGCACGCCTGCCCCAACCTCTACCCCGTCGCCGACTCCTGCACCGATAGTGGAAAAAGCAGATATTGTGATAATTGGAAGCGAGATGGAGGGCATGTATTTGGCCCGAGCGGCAGCTGATGAAGGATTAAAGGTTATGATACTCGATCCCATGCAAGAAACAGGCGGTCAATTAATTGCCGCGGAGATGTTATTCCTGGATGAGACGAAAGATGAACAGGGCCGTTCGCTCGTTCAGGGACGAATGAAACAATTGTTCGACGGGTTCAAAAACGGTAAGATTCGCAAAAAAGATGAATATGTCCAGTATTTTCAGAAATTAACCAAAGACATTCCAATCGAGTCCGGTATCACGTTGAACAGCGTGAATGCCTTGCCAGGCAAGCTGACCCAGCATGCGGTTCAATCCATCTCGTATACAACGCGAGAAAAGCAGCACAAAGTCGTTGAAGCCCAATATTGGGTCGAGAACACCGATAACGCCGCTATGACTAGCAAGCTCAAAGTGAAACGTTTGCCTGGACTTGAAGCTTTTTACGGCAAAGATAGCATCGAATATATGAGTGCAGGCTTTATGATGAAGTTCAAAGGGGTAGATTGGAGTAAATTCAATACACACTTTAACTCCCTAAGCGCGGCTGACAGAAGTAAGGTGTATGGCGGAGGTTACGTTAACGAGAGCTTTGCCATCGGTTTGACCGGCATTACGAACGGGCACAAGCCGACCCACGACCGCATCTTCTTACGCGGCTTGAACGCGGTCAATCAGAGAGACGGCGAGGTGCTTATCAATGCCCTGCTCCTCTATACCATTGATCCGTCCGATCCCAAATCGGTAGCTGAAGGGCTCGAGATGGGCAAGAAAGAAATGCCTCTTATCCTTGATCATTTCCGCAAAACGATGGTCGGTTGGGAGAAAGCGGAATTGAACGGCTTCCCGAATTACTTGTACATTCGCGAATATGACCATTATGAGACCGATTATGTACTGAAGCCTTCCGATATGTTAGGCGCTAACACGTTCTGGGACAATGTAAGTATTGCGGGATATCCGCTTGATCTGCAGGGCATCAGCATCAGCAAATGGGGCATCGAGATGGGACGTCCCGACAAATATGGGATGCCGCTCCGCAGCTTCCTGCTTCGAGATTACGATAATGTCATCATGGCAGGTAAAAATGTAGGTTCCTCCGCAATCGCATACGGAAGTGCACGGATCCAACCTAATACTGGACTTGCTGCAGAATCGATAGGTGTCATTCTTGGTCAGATCCAAGGAAAGAAGAAACTTCGCGAGGTCAAAGAAGAGGATATGAAAACTCTGCATGCCTACTTGGAGAGCAAATATCAGATCAAGTTGACTGGCTTCAAAGGGAATAATAAAATCGCAGGCTGGACCAAAGATGAGATTGCCAAGCTAGATACGGGCGAGATTGTGTATCCTGCATACATACAGACTCGCAAAGCACCAAAGTAATGCCAAAAAGCCTTCAAACTCACGCAGGGTGGTTTGAAGGCTTTTTTCTATACGCTAAGATCTGTATCTCAAGTTTGAGAAAACAATAAATTAATTCGTCTGCAAGCGGATTCAGGGGTTTCCATATTCGCCCACAGCACATGAAGCTCACTATGCAGAATCCCTACTTGCTCGGCAGAAAGATTGAGCCCCTGCAGGGAGTTCGCATACGGCATCATTTCAACAAACGAATTGTAATGCATAGGATGAATTGCCGGATTCAGCAGCTCGTCGTCCTCAGCAATAGTACGCTGTACCGGGATGGTGCAGCCGTTACGTTTGAGCAATGACTGCGCTTCTTCTCCGATCATAAATTCGAGTAAGCTTTGCGCTACTTTAATTTTGTCGCTTGATTTATTAATACCGAGCGCTCCTCCGAGCAAGATCGTCCCTCGGTCTGAATTCCCTGGCAGCGGAAGCACATCCCATTGGACATCAGAGCCACGGAACTCGTTCATGAAATAATAAGTGGACATAATCATTGCAACCCGTGATCGCCTAAATAAGTTCTCCGCCAAGTAGCTGCTCGCGTGTGAGTAGATAGGTGAGATCTGATGCTTGTACATCAAATCCAGACAAAATTGCAACGATTCCACATTGCGCTTGTCAGCAAATACAGCCTCTTGACCGTTCTCCGAAATAAATCGGCCCCCGTTCTGCAATATAAAAGCAGGCCAACGATTCGGTGAGGAAGAGAAACAGAAGCCGTACTGCTCCATCATTCCATCATCACCTGCTTCGGATGTCGTTTGCTTGGCAACGCGAACCAGATCGTTCCAATCCCGAATCGTGTTGTTATCCACATTGTGAATGCCCGCCTTGGCGAGGGCTTCTTTGTTATAACAAATCACAACAGGTGAGAAATGTACCGGTACAGCTAACAATTGCTCCTGATGTCTGAACATATCGAATACAACCGGGTAGCTATCTTTCTCGGCATCAATTCCCACTGGGTCATACGGTTCTAGTAAATTCAATTTGTCCATTTTTACGAAATCGCGGAAATGCGCATCCGACACAAAGCAGATATCAGGACCTGATCCCTCTTCCATCATCTCGGTTACACGTTGAACGTAGTATTCACTAGGAAGAATGATTAACTCAACGCGCACGTAAGGGTGTATTTCCTCATAACGTTTAATAATCATCCGTACTATATCGGTCTCATAGGAACCCGAAAACCACGTTAGCTTAAGTGTTTGACGAGGAATTTCTTTCTCAGGCAGCTTGATTCGATTGCCTTTACCTGCAATCTTCTCTATAAGCCCTTCCTCAACCAATAGCGCTAAAACCTTTCGGACTGAAACCCTGCTGATCTTATATTTCTCGCTAAGCGTATTTTCGGGCAGAATAAACTCTCCCGGCTTAATAGAACCGCTTAATATTTCATTTCTTAATTCTGTTAGAAAGGTATTATACCGTTCCTGAAATAAATTCCTTCTTCTTAACAAGGTTAGTCCGCCCCAATATAAGTACTTTCTTCCTATATTACCTTACATGAAGCTGTTTTGTAAAATAGGCTCTAGCGAATATTCTCGAACGCCAATCAACCCTATCCGTGTATCTGGATAGGGTTTGATTTGTGCTAGAGATTGTGTCTGAGCTAAAGATCAATAGGAAGTCAATACTTTACGAATTGCTTTAGCAATATCGTTCATGTCGGACTCATCGCCGAGCAGCATATTCTGATGCAGCCACAATACTTCTTTATCACATAGACGTTCACTGATCGGACAGCTGTAAATGCGCTCCTCGCCCGTCCATTTCTTCGTTTCGTAAATGACCGCTTTATTCTGATTCAAGGACACATAACCAGAAGAGGCCGGAATTCCTTCGGCGACCAACTTCTTGATCACGTCATTCTTATCGATACGGTCCGCCAAAGCAGCCTCAAGCTTAAACATATACAGATGGTAAGCGTGACGAGTAACGGCTGGGTCGCGTCGTAGAACTTGAACGCCGTCAATCCCGCTCAGCAGTTCAGTCAACACCTTGGCATTCCTTTCGCGTGCAGCCATCTGCTCTTCAAGTCGAGTCATCTGGGCGACCAGGATTGCTGCTTGAAACTCTGTCATCCGCAGGTTCCAACCGATATGCTCATGCTGGTACCAGCCGCCGTTACGAATCCGGCCCACGTTGGCTAACGACCAGGCCATATCCGCCAATGCTTCGTCATTCGTAAGAATCATACCGCCTTCACCCGCGTTAATGTTCTTGCTGGACTGGAAGCTGAATGTTCCCAAATCGCCTTGTGCACCTACACCAGTACCGTTCCACTTAGCTCCAACAGCTTGTGCAGAATCCTCGATCAGACGCAGGTTGTGCTTGGCTGCAATCGCTTTGAGCTTGGTAAGATTCGCCGGCGCTCCACCGATGTGTACTGCAATGATTGCTTTGGTTTTTGATGTAATGGCCGCTTCAACCTTGTCCGGATCTAGCAATAAAGTATCCGCTTCTACATCGACGAAGACCGGTATTGCACCGAACAACAAGGCTGAGCTGGCTGTTGCAATAAAAGTATATGGAGGCATAATGACTTCATCGCCAGGTTGTACACCTGCTGCTTGCAAAGCAATGGTAATGGCTACGGTTCCGTTAACGATGGATACCGCGTATTTGGCATCATGTGCTGCAGCAAACTTCTCTTCTATTTCAGGCAGCATTACACGTCCGGTTCCGCCCCATTTACCTGAACGGACGACCTCAAGCAATAGCTGCTCTTCAAGCTCATCAAACACAGGCCAAGCGGGAAAAGGCTTTGTACGGATTGGTGTTCCGCCGTCAATCGCTAGTTTATCCAAAATCGTCATGGTAACACGCTCCTAAAACTTTATTAGTGGTATCATACTTGTATTATAATTGTAAACATGTGTTTTGACCACCCTAAACTTTTAGTTGATGGGTTTGGTGGGTCATTCTGTACTTAACGGGATAACCGGCGGTTGTTGTTGGCACACCAAATAGACCCCCTGCTAGAGGCGGTCTATTTATGCTTATATGCTGAGTTTTTTACCATTTTGGGCACAATATGACTGCGGTAGGCGTCATAACCAATCGGCTTGAATTATGGCTAATGGTTGAGAAACTGCTCTTACAGCCACGCACAATACCGACTACGTGTGCGTCATGAATGGCAAGTTCGGCAGTGTGACGAACCGTACGAACCTTAGGCGAGCTGTGCGAGGTTGCCTTGCGCACGGGCTTGCGCGTAGGCCGCGCTCCCGACGACGCCCGCGTCGTCATTCATCTCGGCCAAGCGGATCTCCATCCGATCAAGATACATCGGATGGACTTGTGCCTGCAAGCCGCGACGCAGCGGCGCCAGCAGGCGCTCTCCTGCATTGGCGGCGCCGCCGCCAATCACGATCACGTCGGGGCTCCACAGCGGAATCGCGTAGGAGAGCCCCTTGGCAAGCATGGCGCCGACGAAGTCCATGACGTCGGCGGCGAGCTTGTCCCCCGCGTCGTATGCGCGGGAGATGTCTGCGGCCGTGATGGCCGCGCGCTGCTCGGCGTCTGGGTACCAGTCGCCCAGCAGGCTCGGCTCTCCGGCCTCAATTCGCTCGCGCGCGATGCGGGCTATGCCCGTCGCTGACGCGATGGTCTCCAGGCAGCCGCTCATCCCGCAGCCGCAGGGGGAGCTCTCGCCCTCCATCACGATGTGGCCGATCTCGCCAGCCATGAAGCCGCCTCCATAATATTGGCGGCCATTGTTAATCATCGCGGCGGCAATACCTGTCCCGAGCGTTATGCCCATTATGTGGGCATAACCGCGTCCAGCACCGCGAACAGCTTCGCCATACGTATACATCTTCACGTCATTATCGATGAATACCGGAATACCGCTTAAGCGCTCACTTAGCTTGGCGCAGACCGGAACGTTATGCCACTTCAGGTTACCCGCGAATATCGCTATACCTTCTTCAGGATTAACGAACCCCGGATTCCCCATCCCCACAGCCTGGAGCTGCTCTCGACCAGCCCCCTCTTCCTGCAGCAGCGTATCAATCATATCCGCAATGTTGTTCAGAACATAGTCAACTCCGTTAGCAGCACCTGTAGGCCGCTTATTCTTCCGAAGTAGCTGCAAATCTTCACTCAGCAAACCACAAACAATATTAGTCCCACCAATGTCTACACCGATCACATAACGCATTGCAGGCACTCTCCTTTTTCCTCATAAACTCGAATGAAACCTCTCTAGACCTCCGCTAGGTGGATAGGGTGTCGCTAAATTAGTTGCGAGAAAGCAGCTAATCCCGGCACACTTCGTGAAACTAGTCCATTTAGGTGCATAATTGCAACTAATCACCCTAAAAAGCCCTAATTACCTTACTTCCAAGCCACTTAGTTGCTATTACGCACCTAAATGACAACCAATTAGGGAGTAGACCTCATTAATTGCTTTTCTGCAACTAAATCTAGCCTCCTCAAAGCAACTTTCCAATTCCAGCTAAGAAAGCTCAAAGCAACTCGCGCACTCCAAAAGTCTAATTACAAATTCTAATTAGTTGCTTCCCGGGCAGCTAATGCCTCGTTCTCGAAGAGCCATCTATATTAGTTACAGAAAAAGCAACTAATTGACTCCATTGCCCCAAATATCGAACAATCAAGCAAATTAATTGCTGTTAACACAACTAAATGGCCCCACTCGGCCCATCACACTCATTTAGTTGCTTCCCAAGCAACTAAATGGCCTTAATAAACCCAATATCGCGAGCTACGACGGTACTCGGTTTCACCACACGCACCAAAATCGAAAGAATTAGTGCTCTATCAAGCCACTAATTCTTCCGCATAATGCTCAATCCGCCACATGCACACGGATTCGCTGTCGCTCAAGCTCCTCCTGGAAGACGGGATCGAGCGGAGCATCCGTAATGCAAGCTTGTGCCGCCGATAGCGGAGCAATGGAGAACAACGAGACCCGCCCCACCTTCGTGCGATCGAAAACAGCAAAAGTCTGCTCGGATCGCTTGATTAGCATCTTGGCGATATGCGCTTCGGATTCCGAGTAAGTGGTCATCCCTTGCGATAAAGCTACTCCGTCAATCCCGAGAAACATTTTGCCGATATTCAAGCTCTCGATCACCTTCTCTGCCAGCGGTCCGCATAGCTCGAAACTCTTATGACGAAGAACCCCGCCGGCTACGACAACTTGAATATCATCGCTATCCGCCAGCTCCATCGCTATATTAATCGCGTTCGTAACGACCGTAATTCCCTTCATGCTCTTGATCGCACGGGCGATATGATACGTAGTTGTCCCTCCGGACAGTCCGATGATGTCGCCTTCATCTATCAATGAAGCGGCCTTGGCTGCAATTCGCTCTTTCTCCAACCACGACAATGACGTCTTCTCTTGGAATGAAACTTCGCGCGCCGGGTTGTGGCCATCGAATATCGCTCCGCCTATCGTACGAATAATCGACTCGGATTTCTCCAGCACATCCAGATCCCTTCGCGCCGTAGCCTCCGAGCATTGCAGCTGATCGACAATATCCTGGAC
This sequence comes from Paenibacillus sp. J2R1T-4, assembly GCF_059692235.1. Taxonomy (NCBI): domain Bacteria; kingdom Bacillati; phylum Bacillota; class Bacilli; order Caryophanales; family Paenibacillaceae; genus Paenibacillus; species Paenibacillus sp. J2R1T-4. Next base: position 137,916 of record NZ_JCAUBA010000016.1, read on the forward strand.
CGAGATACGTCCATGTTGCTTGAGCATCATTACAATCGTTTCTCGTCGTTGATCTCCCTTGGAAAGCGATTGACCGCTCATTTCCATTCCTCCATTCGGCTCTTACTGCCTATTCCTTGCAGAGGGGTGCGCAACCTAGATTTTAACGACTTGTGTCAAGTTGCGCGGGTGGTCGGGATCCACATTGTTCTTAAGCGCCGTGTAGTATCCAATGTATTGCAAGACTGGTAAGTAAAGCACACTGCGCGCTTCGTCCGTTAATGAACGTCCGCCCACTTCGAACACAGCGTCTGCGAAATCAGTGTCGGAGCCCTTTTCTGCCGTTACGATCAACACCGTTGCCCCATACGCCTTCATTTCTTCGGCCACTTTTACTTCATAAGACCGCGCGGATTCGGATAAAAGAAGACAAACAAGCGTACCCGGCTCTACGATCGATTTCGGACCGTGTCTGAATTCCAATGTGCCAAAGCTCTCCGTCCATACGTAGGACATTTCTTTGATTTTCAAGCATGCTTCTTGGGCTAAGCCAAAGTATGCACCCATGCCGAGATATACGAACTTATTCAGATCATTCTCAGCCACAAATGGCTTTGCAAATGCATCCGCCGATTTCACAACCTCAGCATCAGCAGCCGTTACTTGAGCGATCTCAGCCCACAACTGATCTTGTCCAGAGGCTAAAGCGATCGCCGCTTGCATTTGAAGGGTCATACTGCTGAGTGATTTGGTCATTACAGTGCTTTTCTCTTTCCCTAGCGGGGATACAAGGCAATCCGAGATTTGCGCCAGCTTGCTGTCCTCATAACAGGTAATGCCGCAGGTTGTCCAGTTCTCAAGCGATTGGACCGACTCCAGCGCCAGGATGACTTCAGTGGATTCACCCGAGCGGGATACTCCAACCAACAAAGTTTTACGGTTCGTTACAGCAGCTGTGTCGCGGAATAAAAAGATCTCGGAGGAAGGTTGAGCGGAAGCGCTTCGACCTAACCATTTGCGGAATGTAGCGGCCATTGTCTGAGCTTGATAGTAGGAAGAGCCTGATCCGATAAAAATAACTTCTTCATATTCCGTGTTACCGATATAGCGGGATACCCAATCCTTTTGTGCAGATTCCAAATGATGTACGGCTGCTGCCAATGCTTCAGCTTGTGCGCCTATTTCTGGATAAGTTAAAATTCCGAATGGTTGAGATTGCATATTGAATCCACTCCTTCATCAGATATATTATGATCATTGCTTGCTTTTACCAGTATACTCTTCTTAATTGATTTATTCAATCATAATTTTGATTTATACAATCATTTTATTAATGGACAATTTATCGAGATTCAAATAGCTCCCATCCTATGTTACACTGTTAAGGTTGAAAAAAAGATACAGGACAAGTACAACTGAATCGCTTCTTCAAGAAAGGGCGAAGACAGCTCCTGTAACTACCATAGGATTCTAGGAGGAAATGACGAGGATGGACAATCAAGAAGATATTGTGCATGCAACCGCAATCAATCCGAACTTAACCAGCTACGAAGACGAGCGTGCCAATTTCAATTGGGAAGAAGTGGAGAAGCAGTTCTCTTGGTACACAACAGGCAAAGTGAACATGGCCTATGAGGCGATTGACCGCCATGCGGAATCGGATCGCCGTGATAAGGTAGCGCTGTATTACAGCGATGCGAACCGCGATGAGCAGTATACTTTCTCACAGATGAAAGCTAATTCCAATAAATTTGGTAATGTTCTTCGCAAGCTAGGAATCGGCAAAGGGGATCGTATCTTCATCTTCATGCCACGCACACCGGAATTATATTTCGCTTTGCTCGGATCGCTCAAAGTAGGCGCTATCGTTGGACCGCTGTTCGAAGCATTCATGGAAACCGCCGTTCGCGACCGTCTGGCCGATAGCGAGGCAGTAGCCATCATCACTACACCGTCGCAGTTGTCCCGCGTACCGGTTAGTGAATTACCTAACTTAAAACATGTGATCCTAGTCGGCTCCGATGTGGATGCTTCTACTCCAGGTCAAGTCAACTTTCAACAAGAAATGAGTGAAGCTTCGGAATCGCTCGATATCGAATGGCTGGATCGTGAGGATGGACTTATCCTTCACTATACGTCCGGCTCCACGGGCAAGCCTAAAGGCGTATACCATGTGCAGAATGCGATGATTCAGCATTATTATACAGGTCGCGTCGTACTCGACTTGCAGGAGAACGATGTGTACTGGTGTACCGCAGACCCGGGCTGGGTAACGGGGACCTCTTACGGGATCTTCGCACCATGGTTGAACGGGGCGACGAACGTCATCCGCGGCGGACGTTTCAGTCCGCAGGACTGGTACAGCACGCTGCAACGCTACGGAGTCACCGTCTGGTACAGTGCTCCAACGGCATTCCGCATGCTGATGGGCGCGGGCGACGATGTAGTGGCTCAGTATGATCTTTCTTCGGTTCGTCACGTTCTGAGCGTAGGCGAGCCGCTTAACCCTGAAGTAGTTCGATGGGGGATGAAAGTATACAACCAACGGATCCACGATACTTGGTGGATGACAGAGACAGGCGGCCAGTTGATTTGCAACTATCCGTCGATGGCGATCAAACCAGGCTCAATGGGCCGTCCGATTCCTGGAGTAGACGCGGCGATTGTCGATGACAGCGGCAATGTGCTGCCTCCTTATCGAATGGGCAACCTGGCGATCAAGACGCCATGGCCTTCGATGATGCGCAAGGTCTGGAATAACCCTTCGAAGTATGCGGAATACTTCCAGCTCGAGGGCTGGTACGTATCCGGAGATTCAGCGTATGTAGACGAAGACGGATACTTCTGGTTCCAAGGCCGCGTTGACGATGTGATCAACACCGCCGGTGAGCGAGTAGGACCGTTCGAAGTCGAGAGCAAGCTCGTCGAGCATCCAGCCGTTGCTGAGGCGGGTGTAATCGGCAAGCCAGATCCGCTTCGCGGTGAAGTAATCAAGGCGTTCATCTCGCTGCGTGAGGGCTTCACGCCATCGGATGAACTGAAGGCTGAGATCTCCAAGTTCGTCAAGGAAGGGCTGTCTGCCCATGCTGCGCCTCGCGAGATCGAGTTCAAGGATAAGCTGCCGAAGACTCGAAGCGGTAAGATCATGCGCCGCGTGTTGAAGGCGTGGGAGCTTGGCCTGCCAACTGGCGACTTGTCAACGATTGAAGACTAATCCTGAATAGTCAGGCTGTACAATTAACAAAAACGGTTAGAGTGTGCTGCACTCTAACCGTTTTTGTATAGGTTCACACTCTGCGGCGGTTCAAATGAATGAACGTGATCGCCAACGCGAACACCAGTACAGCGCCTTTTATAATATCGAATGCATAGTAAGGCAGGTTCAGCATGGTTAACCCGTTCAGCAGCACCCCGATCAATACGGCGCCGAAGAACGTCCCGATCACGTTAGGCTTACCCGCGCCCAGGACGGAATAGCCGACGAATACAGCGGCTACGGCTTCCATCAGCAGCGGGGCACCAGCATCGATTTGGCCGGAGCCGACGCGCGCTGCGAATAAGATACCGCCGATGGCTGCGAAAATACCGGAAAGCACATAAGCGAACGTCTTGACACGATTGACCGAAATACCGGATAGCCGTGCCGCCTCCTGATTCCCGCCGGTAACATACATTTGGCGCCCCCAGCGTGTGTATGTTAAGAATAGATGAACGAGAATAACGGCTACAAGCATGATTATTACAGGAACCGGTACACCAAGCAGCTTGCCTTGTCCGATCCATAGAAAGTCAGGATCGAATTTGCCTGGCGCTTTGGTGCCGTCGGTCATTTGCATGTTGTTATAAATGGAGAAGCCTTTTGTATACGTTTTGTGCACACCACCGATGATGTACATGATCGCCAATGTAGCTAACAGATCGGGGATTCTTACTTTAACTATAAGCAGAGCATTGAGTAAGCCAACTGCAATTCCGATCACGAGCGGTACGATAAGCACGACGATCAACGGCATCTGGAACCATACCATCATTGTAGCGACCACAACTGTAGTCAAAGATACGGTAGAGCCCACCGACAGGTCAAAGCCGTCCACGATTTGCGAAAATGTCACCCCGATAGCTACAAACGTCACGATCGAGATCGATCTCAAAATATCGGCCATATTATCGTAAGACAAGAAATTTTCATTGAGAAACGAGAACACCGCGATAACAAGAGCAATGACGAGCAATGCTCCATATTTATAGGAATAGTCGAGAAATTTCTCCTTCACTTCCATTATGCCTCCCCGCTGCTAGCGTAGTACAATATTTGCTCCTGCGTTGCTTCTTCGCGGGACAGTTCCTTCACGATGCGTCCGTAGCTCATGACAAGAATGCGGTCGGCAATCCCGAGAATTTCCGAAATTTCACTGGAGAAGTAGACGATGCCCTTGCCGCCTTGAGCAAGCTTGCCGATCAATCGGAATATATCGCTTTTCGCGCCCACATCGACCCCTTTGGTGGGCTCGTCAAATAAGTAAATGTCGGCATTCGTCGGCAACCATTTCCCTATGGCGACCTTCTGTTGATTACCTCCACTCAAATTTCCGACCAGGAGTTCCTTCTTCGAAGGTTGGATCCCTAGCTCAGCAATTCGAGCTTCGGCGTTGGCGGATTCCTTCAAGCGATTGACGAACCCGAGCCGACTGAGCGGCTTCAGAATCGGGAGCGCCAAGTTAGCCATAATCGGTAACTCAACGAGCACGCCCTGCTTACGGCGTTCCTCGGGTACGAGGGCAAGTCCGGCCTTTACGGCGTCCGCAGGCTTGCTAAGCCTTATGGCTTGACCATTCAGCTTCACTACGCCTGCATCGAGCGGATCCGCGCCGAACAGCACACGCGATAGTTCGGTTTTACCGGCACCGACGAGGCCGACAACACCGACAATCTCACCCCGGCGAACAGTCAGATCCACCTTGCGCACCTTCGTACCGGAGACGAGTCCACTCGCTTCCAGCAGCGTCTCACCTATTGCGGCAGGCAGCTTCGGAAATTCCTCCTCGAACTTCTTGCCGAGCATTTCCTCGATAACACTCTGCGTGTTCGTCTCCCCTGCCGGTTTCGTAGAAATGTGCTTACCATCCCGCATGACGGTTACGCGATCACTTATACGGAACACTTCAGCCAATCGATGCGAGATGAAGATGAGGCCGACTCCGTCCGACTTCAGACGATTCATAATCGAGAACAGCTGATCGGCTTCTTGACTGCTTAGCGGGGCTGTAGGCTCATCGAAAATAATAAACTTGGCTTGCTGAGCCAGGGCCCTTGCGATCAGCACAAGCTGCTTCTGGGCAATCGACAATTCGCCTGCTTGACGCTTCACATCGATGTGCTTCAAACCGATCGCCTCAAGCAGACGGCTCGCTTCTTGCTGCAGCTTCCTCCAATCGATCCAGCGTTGACCCGATACGATACGATCCAGCATTATATTCTCTGCTACCGTCATCTTAGGCATGAGGGCTGTATCGACCTCTTGATATACACATTGGATTCCGTATTGGATGGCGTCGAGCGGTCTTCGAATGACCAGTGCTTGTCCGTCGATTCGGATCAACCCTTCGTCTGAGGTGTACGCACCAGACAATATTTTCATCAATGTGCTTTTGCCAGCCCCATTTGCTCCAAGGAGCGCATGGATTTCGCCGCTCCGCACATCAAAATCTACTTGTTGTAACGCGCGGACGCCGGGGAATGATTTCGTAATCCCTTTCATTTCGAGCAAATTAGTGGATGTTGGCATCGCGATTTCACGCTCCTTCAATGGAAAAACCCACCGGACAGCAAGAACGTCCGATGGGATCATGCTATTTAAAGAGATCCTTATTTTTTCACTGCTGCGGCTTCGGCTTGTTTCAAATATTCCGTGTAGCCTTGCTGACTTCCACCCCAACCGTTCACGTGCTTGCTGAGATCAGCTGTAGAAATTTGTTCTTTTGGAAGCGCGCTGCGGGTTACAAACACAGGGTCCAGCACTACTTTTTCCGGTGTTTGATCGCCGTGAATTTTCTGGTACAAGTAACGAACTTGGATACGGCCGATATCTTTAGGATCTACTGCAGCTGAGGCAATCCAAGGACTCTTCGGATCTTGAATCATTTGCAGGTCCTCGTCACTCATGTCGATCCCGTATACTTTGATCTCATCGCGACCGGCTTGCTGAATCGCGCGGGATGCCCCTTTGGCGAATTCATCCCAAGCTGCCCAAACAGCAGTGATCTCGCCTTTCGGATACTTCTTCAGGATCGCTTCCATCTGTGCTTGAGTGTCAAGTGCAGTGTTCTGAGATGCCGCACCGAAAGCAGCAATTTCTTTAATGTCTTTATTCTTGTCTTGGAACGCTTTGTATGCGATTTGACGACGTTCCATAGGCGCGAATCCGGCTACCCAGATTTTCACGATATTGCCTTTACCGCCGATATCCTTTGCTAGCTGGTCGAGTGTTTGCTCGGCCATTTTCTGGTCACCCTGCTCTAACACAGTTACACCAGGAACAGTTAAAGCCGCGTCAAAAGCGACAACCGGAATTTTCTTTTCAAGAGCTCTCTTAACTCCGGCTTCCAGCGCTTCCGCTGTACCGTGGTCGATCAGGATACCGTCAACTTTTTGATTAATGGCCGCATCCAGATTGGACGCCATTTTGGCGAGATCGCCGTCAGCTGGAGTAACTGTTACCGTACCTCCAAGCTTTGTGACCTGGTCTTTTACGCCTTCGATATATTGAGCCGAGAACGTGCCGAGGTTGATCTGCATGATGAGTGCGATTTTTTTGCCTGCCAACGGGTTAGCTGCTGCTTGCTGGCCACCAGATTGGGTGTTATCCGCTGATTGATCCTGAGATTTCGTACCGCAAGCGATTAATGCAATCGACATGATGAATACGAACAAGATCAGAGTGCTTTTTCTAAAGTGTGACATGGTGTTAATCCTCTCCTATGCGGCAATTATATCCTATAATTCCTATTGAACTACTAGGTTAATATACTTTAACATGATTTTTAACATTCAGTCAATATGCAAGCATAAACGGCTTTGCCGTCCTATAAGGCGGCGTCCGCTTGGCGAAGAAATATCAGAAGAGGATGAATTTTATACTTTCTGATATTTTGAAATAGTAACTATACCTCCGCATGAGGGTTCTTAACTCTACCAACAAATCGGCACCATATCTAACAAAAAGGTAACTATAATTCCTCCCGCATATAGACTATGCTTTTCTTAAAAGCGGTAGAGGATGAATGAAGATGAAGTTGACGATGAATACAGCACTCAAAATGATTACGATACTCTTAATTGCTTTCACCGCAGCTGCTTGTAAAGAAACGAAGGTGATAACAGACCCTGTCACGGTTCATATTCTCCTTCCCGAGCCCAACATCAACACTAATCCAGGCTCTGTCACAATAGACAAATTATACTCCGATACGGCCGAGAGCTTTCACAAATTAAATCCCAACATCAAAGTGACCATTGATCGCATTCCCGCGACGCAATTTACTACCGAAGAGACAATAAAGCGACTCACAAGTAACGTTGCTCCTGACATTATGCCGCTTGATATCAGTGCACTCAAGCTTGTCTCTGAACAAGGAGCATTGTTGGATCTGCGGGCTTTGCATCGTGCTGCGGGGACCAAGGAAATCGATATCGATAAAGTAATTCTGGATTCCGTCACCATTAATGGTGAGATGCTTGCGCTGCCTAACTCCATATACCCCTATGCAGTACTATATAATAAGCAGTTTTTTGATAAGAATCAAGTACCCTATCCGCAAAGCAACTGGACATGGGAACAATTCAGAGATATTTCAAGAAAAATAACACCCGCCAATGCTCTTACACCAATCAATGGCTCTGTGTTGCCTTACATGCCTTTCATTTTTGACAGCCTTCTTGCAAGCAGCGGGACCAGATTGCTGTCGCCGAGCGGCGATACATCGGTCGGATATCTGGATAGCCCGGAGGCCGTCCGAACACTGCGTTGGCTCAATGACTATTATCGGGATGATTTAACTAAGACAAACCCCATGAGCTTTACAGATGCGGGTATCCAATTTAACAATTCTCGGACCGGGATGATTATCAGCGATCTGAATGGTTATAAATTTTATAAAACTAGATTGGGGGATCATTTGGGTGTTGCCCCTTTGCCCCGATTCGAAAACGGGAAACGTGTCAATGCAATTGCGTTTGGAGGATTCGGGATTGCCCGCCATAGCAAGCATCCTCAGGCTGCATGGAAATTTCTCGAATATCTTACCCTGACTGAGAATGAGAAGGCAGTCGAATTCGCTGATCACTACTTGACTACAAGCAAGTCCATGTCTGAAGTGTTTCATCAAGATACGGATCCAGTTAAGAGCATTTTTGTAAAAGAAATAGACTATGCTGTAAAACCGTTGGAGTACCATAATCCGTTCTTAACCCTTGCATGGAATAGAGACCTGCTCACTGAATTTCAAAGCCTGCTGATGACCGATCATGCAGATATCCCTGAAAAGCTGCATCAGCTTGCTCTAAAGCTGGATAAAGAGCTGCAGCGCTCGAGAACGGAGCATGATCGTCAGATCACAAATCCTTAGCTTTGGTTGAATCGCAGTCATGCCGAATTCCACGTTATCCGAAATGCGGATGCGTGGTTTTTTTATTGTTTAGACTCACCATTTCTTTTTTGAATTAATACGATGAATTATGCATCATGACACTAGTCTAGAAAGGTGTGGCGGTTATGACTGGGAGCATCATAAATTTTTATGCAAGCGGTAATACAGCTCGCGGCTTTGCCAACCAGTTCGATTCGTCTGTACAAGGACTTGAGCGGCTGTATATTCTAAATGGGGGGCCTGGAACAGGAAAGACAAATATCATTCGAGCAATTAGCGATCATATGGCCCGCATCGGCTATGATATCTGGTTAATTCACTGTGCCTCGGACAATGGCGAGTTGGATGGAGTGATTGTTCCCGATCTGAAGGCAGGGGTTATCGATGGAACAGCCCCTCGTGAGATTAATCACCAGCTATCCGCAGAAAAAGTGCAGTACATCCATTTGGATGCTGCATTGGATCCGGGTCAACTGGTTGATCAGCAATCTACTATCGACAGCTTGAATATCGATATCGCTCAAGCATATGAACGCGCTTATTCCGGATTCGCCGAAGCGCTTCGCATACATGACGAATGGGAAACGATTTACATTGCAAATATGAATTTTCTGGCTGCTGATGAACTGACCAACCGTTATATCCACCAAATCCTGTACGGGGATCAAAAGTGTGAGAAGCAGAGCAGAGTGGACCACCGGTTCCTGGGAGCCGCCACACCAAGGGGCGCGGTGGATCATGTGCCGAATCTGACCGAGGGCTTAAAACGGTATCTAGTGAAAGGTCGCGCGGGATCCGGAAAATCCACAATGTTGAAGAAAATCGCTGCCGCTGGAGTCGAACTAGGCTTCGATGTTGAGATTTACCACTGCGGCTTTGACCCGAACAGTTTGGATATGGTCATAGTACGGGAGTTGGGATTCGCGATTTTTGACAGCACCGCCCCGCATGAATATTTCCCTGACCGTTCCTCCGATGAGATCGTGGATATGTATGAGCACTGCATTAATCCGGGTACGGATGAAGCGCACGCGAGTTCGATTAGCGAGATCAAGGAACGTTACTCTGCCAAAATGAAAGAATCGATCCAGCACCTGTCCATCGTCAAATCTCTTAATGACCAACTAGCTCAAATCTACATTCAGGCTATGGACTCTCAATATGTCGATCAGGTCAAGGATAAGATTCAGCAGGCTCTCACCAGCCAGGCTGCTAACAGCGTTTGAGAACGTGCCTCCGCAAAAAAAAGGGACGATCCAAAGTGAACCTCACGGCCTTTGGATCGTCCCTAATTCGTCCCACAAGATCTAAATAACGTTCCGGCCAAGCTGCTGCTCGATCAATGCCCACCCTTCTGCACACTTCTCGGTGTGCATCACGGGCTGGAAGCCAGCCTTCAAATACATATTGACCGCAGTCCAGCTGGTTGTCTGGGTAGTTAAGTAGGCGCTTTGATGGCCTAATTCAACTAACGTTAGCAGTGCTCGGGATAACAGCGGTTTAGCCAGCTTCTTGCCCTGTTCCTCAGGGATGACGGCCACCCAATGGATGCGTCCTTGCAGCTGCCCTAGTGTATCGCCACGCCAAGCATTCGTAGTTCCTACTAATCGACCCTCGGAATTGACGAGGAACCAGCAGCGCAGCTTCATCTCATCAAAATGCGGCCTGAACTCTCGTTCGAACCGAGCTAGAGCAGCTTCTACATGAGGAAACTCTCCGGCAAGCGTCTCGATCTCAGCCCACACCAGCTCGTCCCCTTCCTGGAACAATCTTAATGAATACCCTTCCGGCAATGCTGCTTGAGGAATTTCATTCAGATGTTCCAGAGCCATGAACAGTTCCACATATTTCATGCTAATCAGGCCTCCTCTTGATCACAAGCAGTCACCTAACAGCCTCTAACATATCGCATCGGATCTAGAGCTTAACGGTCAATCCGCTTTCACGGCTCTCATTCGCCGCTTCGATGAAACGAATCACTTCCAAGGTTTCAGTGAAATCAATCGCTGGAGCATTGCCCTGGAACATCGGCATGATCTGCTCTAGCAAGCTAGCATAATAAGGCTTTGGATTGGAGTAAATATCTACGAATTGAGAGGTTTTCTCTCTATGAATAGTAGCGCCGAATTTATTGTTGCCTTTGCGGTTCCCGCGAACAGTTCCCACTCTGCCGTCAGACCAACGTCCTACAATGATATCATGATCATCATTAGTAGTAACCGTTACACTCTCGCATCCTGTGCCGAATGCCGCATAGAGCATTTCGACCGAATGAATGCCGTACCAATAAAAACCAGGCTGAGTCGGTTGGATCGCCATCGGACCAAATGTGTCGACACCAATAATCGCGCCATTGTCTGTATCCTTAAGGGTCTCCACGAATCCTTCGGCATAGCGCAGGGCGGATGTACTCATCACAGGGATGTTGTACTGTTTGGCCAGAGCAGCAATTTGCTTAGCATCTTCTGAAGTAACGGCCAGCGGCTTGTCGATATAAACCGGCTTGCCAAGTGGTGCGATTTTACTGAACTGCTCCAAATGCACACGACCATCTACGGATTCCAGGAGAATCGCATCGGATAGCTCAGCGAGCGCCTCGACGGAATCTACGATCTGAAGGCCGTACGTGTCACGAAGAGTATCCGTGAAGCCTTGTACCCGTGAGATACTGAGTTCAAAATCAGGAGAACCGCCCGGGAAAGCAGCGACTACTTTACCTCCCGGCACATGATAAGCATGACTAGAATCATTCAACAGTTGAGTAAAGGCAGTAACGTGGGATGTATCCAATCCAATAATTCCGATTTTTAAGGGTGCTGACATTTTACATTCCTCCTCTGATTATCGAACCAATTCATTCAAGAAAGACAATCTGTAAATCTGCTTAGGTCTGCCCTTGGACTTCCCTTTTTCTTCGCCAATAATCTCAATGAGTCCGCAATCCAGCCACGCCAATAGAAATCGGTGCGTACTGCGTACTGTAACCCCAAGCACTGAGGCTAAATCCTGCGCTGTATAGTCTGTTTTGCCGAATCGCGTCACATGGGCAACAAGTTTACTCATATAACCCGATGTAAGTCCTGCCTCCTCCGCTCGTTTCAGCAGATTAGCATCAATCAGAGACAAATCATACTCATGCGGATGGGTCATCTCAAGAGGCCCGATCACACTCTTGTCTTCGCGAACGATGAAGCAAATATCTCCGCCAGTTTCCTTCGAATTGCGCAGCGCTAGCCGGGCATGCGTGCCTGCTTCGTTGGCGGAGCGGCCGAATCCGATCCCGATGCTCAGGCTCAAGCCATAATACTTCTCGGCAATACGAGCGAGTGGAATCGATTTGTACCCATAGGTTTCACGTTCAAAAATACCACGGGTCGTAATAAACAAATATTCATTGCCGCCCATATGTGTCAAATGACCGTCTAGTGACTCTACATAACCAAGCAGCATCCTGTGAATATCCAGCTTCAAGCGCTGCACTTCGTGCTCAGATGACCGTTTATTGGCGATCCGCTCAAAATCATCCACATGGATAAAGCCTACTACAATCTGTGATTCTTTGCTCCGGCGTGTTTCGGTCGATAATAAGGAACGCTCCAAGTTGACGATGATGTCCTGCTCGGTTGGCTGCATCCACTCATTCGGTATCCCTAGCTCCGTCAATTCATCTGCTACGGAGCCTATACCGGTTAACACCGCTTGGGCTCGTCCGCTTCGGAATTGCTCTACATGGAAGGAGACAACCGCTTCCTTGCTGACAAACTCTGCTCCGTTGGAATATTCCAATATTCCCGGAGTTTCGCCTAACTCTTTATAAGCTCGTTCCACGACTTGTCTGCTTAAGGTGTCAACCGAAATATTTTGAAGACCATACCTCTTCTCCATACGGAAAAGCGCCCGGAACAACCCTGAACCGGTAAGTGGTACATAATGAACCGGAATCTTGAAATTCACATTCTCGATCGCGAGTCGGTAAGGTAGCGGACCTGAGAAGAGGAGCACTTCTACTTGCCCCTGTTCAACTAGCTCCCTGGCAAGCTCAGGAGCTTCTTCTTCGTGTCGATATACTCTCGAAACCGCATCAAAAGATGGGAATCCCTTGAGGCAATGATTCATTTTTTCCACTAAAACCTCGGGACCTATGATTCCTATCGCAATCCCTTTCGTTTCTTCGTTGCTTGATTCCGGCATGGTAAGCCTCCAGTAAATAGTGTGACGCCTTTCTTCTTATGTTGCGCTTAACCGATTTAACGCCACCGCTGCGAGCAGAGACGCGCCAAGCGGCAAACATTCCTCATGTAAAGTAAACTTCGGATGGTGCAGACCATACGCTTGCTCAGCACCTTCTTGCGGTCCGGACCCTAGCCAGAAAAAGCAGCCTGGCACATGCTGCAAATAGATCGAGAAGTCCTCACCCGCAAGCGTTGGTGCTGCTTCAACTCGGTTCTCTCTGCCGATTAAGGCGTCCGTCACTTGCTCCACATGCGCTACACAAGAATCGGTACTGACTAGAACAGGAGTCAAATCCACATAATTAACGGTTGCTTTACAGCGATAGGCTTCCGCTATGGATCCCGTGATCCGTTCAATTCTTTCCTTCATTGTGCTCTGAACCTCTGCCGAGAACGTTCGAATCGTCCCGGTCATCTCTGCTCGATGGGGAATAACATTGTAGGAATCCCCTGCATGAAGCTTCCCTACCGTCACCACAACCGGAGCAAACGGGGATATCTCACGACTCACTGCAGTCTGAAGACCCATCACGATTGCTGAACCCGCTACAACCGGATCGATGCTCTGATCAGGGATAGCGCCATGGCCGCCCTTACCTTGCAAGGAAATCTCGAGGCGATCTACAGATCCCATTAATGATCCGTACCGTGTAGCTACTTTCCCAGCAGCAAGTGTAGGAAGGTTGTGCAAGCCGTAGATTTCGTCTACTCCTTCTAATGCACCTTGCTCCACCATCAGTCTTGCACCCTGATTAATCTCTTCGGCCGATTGGAAAAGGAAACGGACACGCCCATGCAGCTTGTCCCGCTGCTGCATTAACAGACGCGCTGCTCCTAACAGCATCGTCGTATGCGCATCGTGGCCGCAGGCATGCATGACTCCACTGCGCTCCGAAGCGAACGGCAGATCTGTCTCCTCTTGAATCGGCAGCGCATCCATATCAGCGCGAAGCGCTACGGTAGGACCTGGGTAGGCTCCCTGCAGATCGGCGATAATTCCATGTGCACCAACGCCTGTCCGAATCTCGTAGCCCAACATTCTAAGCTCTGCTGCTACTTTCGCGGCAGTATCCGATTCTTGCAAGCTAAGCTCCGGATTGCGATGCAGATCGCGGCGAAACTCCACAAGCCCTTCCTCTAGCTGCTTACCAGCTCCAAGCAATTGCTCTAGCACGTCTGATGAACTTGCTGCTGACACTGTGATTCACCTACCTATCTCGTTCTTCTTCACTAATAAATTCTAACTGGAGGGCTCCTGTTCCTGCCCCTCTTTTGTTTTTGTTTTTCCTTTGCGATACAGCTGATTCATGATTTCTTTGCCGGTAGGGGTCTGCGCCAGTCCGCCCTTAGCGGTTTCACGATGGGCTTCCGGCATGGCGCTCCCTACCTCAAGCATAACTTGAATCACTTCATCCGAAGGAATTACACTTCGCACACCTGCTAATGCCATATCGGCAGCAGCAAGCGCATTAACGGCGCCAAATCCGTTGCGCACGATACACGGAATTTCTACAAGTCCGCCAACCGGATCGCAGATGAGCCCTAATGTGTTCTTAAGCGCGAGACCGACAGCATGAGCGGCTTGTCCTGGTGTACCCTCACGCAATTCAACCATTGCACCGGCCGCCATCCCGATAGCAGAACCGACTTCAGCTTGACAGCCGCCTTCGGCACCCGATACAAAGGAATTGTTAGCGATTACGTAGCCGATAGCACCGGCAGCGAACAATCCCATCACAAGTCGATCGTCATCCCATCCGAATCGTTTCTGGCTGCTGACAAATACACCTGGAATGATACCGCATGAGCCGGCTGTTGGCGTTGCGATGATGCGGCCCATGGATGCATTCACTTCCGAGACCGCAAGCGCGTTAGCCATAGCTTCACAAGCAATATCTCCGACACAGGCATCCCCTGCATCCATGTACTGCATGACACGTTGTGCATCACGACCCGTCAATCCGCTGCGTGAGGTTGTGTCCTCTGTTAAGCCTTTGCGAACCGCTTCTTTCATAATCTGATAATAAGCGGCCATCTTGCTATATTCATGCTCTGCCGATCGGCCCGATTCCAAAGCTTGCTCTTCGAGCATTAATTGTCCAATAGATTTGCCTTCTTGCTCACATAGCTGTACCAGTTGCTTCAAGGTGCGGAATCTCATGGTTGGCTCCTTTCCGTGAGATCAACTTTTTTCACTTCCCGTACGGTAGAAAGCTGCTCAATCTCTCTTATTAATTCGTCTGATATAGCACCATCGACATCGATTACTGTTATAGCTTCCCCGCTTCTGCCTCTTCGATCCACGGACATATGGCCGATGTTCACGTTGTCGCGGCTCAGCAGACGAGTCACCTCAGCAATCATCCCAGGCCGATCTTCATGAAAGACTACAAGAGTTGGATACATAGCGGTAAATTTGACATCAAAATCGTTAATGCTAAGCATTTCAATATTACCGCCGCCAATGGATGCACCTACAACCGTAACTTCCCGCTCTCCTGCGCGAACAACCAGCTTAGCTGTATTCGGATGGGGAAAGTGCCCATTGCCGGGACGAAATTGTATCGTGACGCCTAATTGCTCTGCAATAGAAATTGAAGTTGGGATGCGATAATCATCTGTGTCAAAATCTAATAAACCGCCAACAATAGCCAGATCTGTCCCATGTCCTTGATACGTATCGGCAAAAGAACCGTAAAAAATAATTTCAGCTTGCTCAGGAAGCTCTCCCAATACATGGCGCGCTACTCGCCCGATGCGCACAGCGCCTGCTGTATGAGAACTGGATGGACCCACCATGGCTGGGCCTATAATCGAAAACACATCTTTAAATCGCATCCGCAATCCCCTCATCTCTATTTCACACATTAAGCTTATTCTTATCCTATTCTATGCGGATTGTGCATGAATGGATAAAAACGGACAGTACTATGACTGTCCGTCCAATGTCCGACTACTTCAGCCAGTCGCTTAAATTTGCTTTTACAAAATCATCATCGTTCAGATGCGGGTAATCGCGATACATCCGATCGATCTCTTCCGATTGCCCAGGGGACAATACTTCATGCGGGTTCAAGCACCAAACTCCTTGCAACAATCCTTGACGGCGAAGCACCTCATGAATCCCCGGAATGCAGCCTGCAAAATTGTTAGCAGGATCGAAGAACGCTGCATTCGTTTCCGTTACATCGATATTACGAGTCAGCCAATCCGCAGACAAGGTTGCATCGTTGCGAACTTGTTTCACTTCTTCTAACAACTCTACCGCTTTTTTAGTCCAGACGCACCAGTGTCCAAGCAGACCTCCGACGATCTTCTTCTCAACTGTTTGTCCATCCACATTGAAACGATAAGTAGTTAGCAAATCCGTAACGATGTTGTCGTCATTTCCTGTGTAAAGGGCAATTTCATCACGGCGATTGGAATAACAAACCGCGCGCACAACGTCGATAGTCTGATAACGGTTAAAAGGAGCCATCTTGATCGCTACTACCCCTTCAATGTCGGCTAGCTGCCGCCAGAAGTTGAAGCTGAATATACGGCCGCCAACAGAAGGCTGCAAGTAGAACCCGATAACAGGAATGATCTCAGCTACGGCGCGAAGACGCTCCAGATGCTCTTCCTCGCTCCAGTCTTTAAGACCGCCCATGCTTACAAGCGCAGCATCATAGCCGAGTCTCACCGCAATAGAAGCTTCATTAAGAGCTTGCGCGGTTGGACCGCAGACGCCTGCAACCTTGATAAAAGGACGATCCAAGTTAGCATTGTCCACTTCTTCAGCAGCAAGCTTCAATACAGGCTCGTACAAGTTCCATTGAGGCTCGCGGATTTCGAACTGTGTGGAGTGAACGCCTACAGCAACTCCGCCTGCTCCAGCAGCTATATAATAACGTGTAAGCGCACGTTGGTGCTTTTCGTCCAGCTTGCGGTCTTCCGTTATCGCTAACGGTTGAGCCGGAATGACGAGACCGTCGTGCAGCGCCTTGACTTGCTCGGTACTTAACGGTTTACGTGCCATGGCTTAGTATTTCCCCTCTCTTTCTTGGAAGTGAGTTGGCTTGTTCCAAGTTTTACCGTCTGCCAATACCCATTCCGCAATCCAGTCGATCATTTGCAATAAACTAACACGCGGATAACCGAAGGTCGCATGTGCTTTTGAGCTGTTGCTCAGAAGAGCTGTATCTGCTTCTTGTCCAACGATGTTAGGCTGTACACCCAGACGCTTGGCGAACTCTTGAGCTACCCAACGCAAGGATACGGTCTCTGGACCTGACATATTGAATACCGCTGGAGGTGTGCTGCACACGTTCAAGCAACGAATCGCCCACTCGTTAGCATCACCTTGCCATACTACATTCGCATGGCCCATCGTTACATCAATCGGCTCACCGGCCTTAACCGATTTGGCCATCTCCAGAAGGACGCCATAACGCAAGTCGATCGCATAGTTCAAGCGGTAAATCGCCATTGGAATATCGTATTTATGAGAAAAGCTTTCGAATACGCGTTCACGGCCGAGACACGACATCCCGTATTCTCCATTTGCACCTGGAGGCGTTTTTTCTGTTGCACCGCCTGAATAAACCGGAGTTAAAGGGTAAACATTACCAGTAGAGAATACGACGATGCGGGAATTCCGATATTTCTCAGCAACACGGCCTGGCAAGTAGGAATTCATAGCCCAAGTGAAGTGCTCGTTACCAGTAGTTCCGAATTTGTTACCGGCCATGTAGATTACATTCTTAACATCCGGAAGCTGTTGAAGCTGGTTGTCATTAAGCAAATCAACCGAGATCGTCTCAATTCCGTCGGCTTCCAATTCTGCCTTCAATTCTTTATCAGAAAAGCGGGATGCACCGTAAATCTTTTTGCTTACCCCCGCTTGCTTTAATGCATTTTGTGCAAGACGCGCCAAGCTCGGCCCCATCTTACCGCCAATTCCGAGCAACATAATGTCGCCGTCAATTGCAGCAATGTCACGTACGAGCGCCTCTGAGGGCTCCGCCAGTTTGGCTTCCAGTTCGCTAATCGTTTTCATAAATGCTCCTTTCAAAACGTGAGATTTTCTTATTCCTAATCCTATCTTAAACGATAGCTTAATTTAGAGACAAGTCTTTAAATGGTCCAAATATATAGGGATAAAAGTCTATAAAAAGTCTTTAAATGCTTGCCGCATAAACTGGCCGCAATTGCATTGTGAAAGCGTGCACGTAAGCTTGCAACGGACTTGGAACGTCCGTAATGGACTCGGTTCGTAAGTAATGTAATGGTTAGCCCGTACTCAGGATCCACATATAGACTGGTTCCCGTAAATCCGGTATGGCCGTAACTCCGCTCCGACAACAAATCACCCGATGCGTCGAAAGAATCCCCCTTCAACACCCAACCAAGACCGCGATGACCCGTGGACAAGGCTCCTGTATGACTGCGGAGGGCGGCGCGCACCGTTGGAATGGACAGGAATCGTGTCCCTTCAGCGGTGACGCCCTCGTTCAACCACATCGACGCATAGCGGGACAAGTCCCGCGCCGTCGAGAACAAGCCGGCATGGCCGCTCACGCCGCCCATGGCGGATGCATTCTCATCGTGCACGGTGCCGATGCGATAGGCTTGCCCTGCCTCGTCCCACTCGGTGGGCGCGATTGCTGCGCTGCCCGGCGACTCGGGGGCAGCGGCAGCCTGCGGCAGCGGGCGATAGCCGCTGCCGAGCATGCCGAGCGGCTGCAGCACATGCGTGCGGGCAGCCTGCTCGAGCGGCTCGGCGAGCAGCCTCGCTGCAAGCTCGCCCAGCACGATGAAGCCCAAGTCGCTATAGACGACTTGGGTCCCTGGCTCGTGCTGGAGCGGCAGAGCGAATACGTGCGCGACGATCTCTTCGCGCGTCCAGCCTTGCGAATGCAGCTTCGCAAAAGGCTTAAGCCCGGCTGTGTGCGTAAGCAGTTGACGGATCGTTATGGAGGACTTGGTCTCTGATTCAAACTCGGGTATGTACAGCGCGATTGGATCATCCAACCTCACTCGTCCGTCCTCGAGCAGCTTCAACACAAGCGGCAAAGTAACAACCACTTTGGTAAGAGATGCACAATCGTAGACGGTGTCTGATTGCACGGAGCGGTGAGGGGCATCTGATGCCGCTGCATTGCCTACAGCATATATAATCTCTTGTCCCTGGCGACCGATGACAGCTACCCCTCCTGGAATGACCTGTGCGTCCACCTCTCTGTCAATGATTTGGAAAGCCTTCAACAGTTTGTGCGGATTTAGTCCCATTTGCTCTGCATTTTCCAGGCCATGTGTTATACCATTTGAGTTCATATTTTTTCTCCTATCATTGAGGGATCCATACCTGTAATGGTAGATTGTAACGCCATACTTTGTCACTCCTAATCTAGCATATTTATCCGCTCCATGATAACTTGGGCCATTCTTGGTATATATATCATCAGCGGCCGAAAAATGGTAACTTTTTGTCAATGACGACCCCTTACTCCATTGGTTACTATATAGATAGTCTTCATATTTATACTTACATCAAAGGAGGAATTAACTTTTGAAGAAAGCATTACTATTGGGACTGGCGATATCCTTATTTGCGCCAACAGCCGTACAAGCCGCCACTTATGAGACGGAGATTGAGAGAGGTGTGAACTTCCGATCCGCTCCGAGCACCAACGCATACATATTCAGAATGATTCCAAAAGGCGAAGACATCCATGTCATTGAGAAGGTCAACAGCTACTGGTTAAAAATCAAGGTTCAGGACGGTACGGAAGGTTTCATTTCAGCCGATTCCAAATATACGGACTTTAAAGGAAGCTCAGGCGGCTCTAGCGGCGGAGCGGACAGCGGCTCAGGCCCCTCAAACCCAGTTGCAGATCGCATTATTAACCACGCCAAGAGCCTTATGGGTAAAGTAACCTACGATTTCGGAACGCGAAATCCATCCCGATTAATTTTCGACTGCTCCTCTTTCACAGAGTATGTGTTTGAACAACAGGGAGTCAGCTTGAAATGGGGGACAAGCCAGCAGCAGCATGAAGGCGTCGCGGTGAGTAAGAGCAACCTTCGCAAAGGAGATCTTGTCTTCTTCACCACAACGAGCAGCGGCACTGTCAATCATGTAGGTATCTATATCGGGAATGGGCAATTTATACATAACAAGCCATCCAGTAATGGTGTAGCGATCAATTCACTGGAAACAGGCTACTGGAAAGACCATTATCTCAAAGCCAGAAGAGTGTTGTAAAACAGAATATAACCTCTCGAGAATTTCTCGAGAGGTTATTCTTTCTGTCAAAGCAATGCCTATATGTTAACTATGACTATAACTCATCATCGATCGGGTTCAAATTCTCATTCCCGGACAGGTGAACGATCATGTCAGTCAGCAGCTCAATCTCCAGCTCTATATCGCGCAAGCTGGCTGTTTCCACCGGCGCGTGCATATAACGAAGCGGCAGCGACACGAGCGATATGGGCACACCTTGACCTGTTGTGCGCATCTTATCCGCATCGGTTCCCGTATGGCGCGGGGTGAGCTCATACTGAAGAGGAATGTTGACCCGTTTCGCACTAATCTCAAGTAATTGATTAATTTTCCTGTTGATCGGAGCCCCTTTCGCAAGAACTGGCCCTCCGTCTAACCGGACGATTTCGTTCTTGGTGGAAGCTCCCGGATAATCGGTTGCGAACGTTACATCAATGGCAATAGCCATATTAGGGGATAATCCGGCGGCGGCGAAATAGGCTCCACCCATATTCGTCTCTTCGTTCACCGTGCTCACCGCGTATAGTCCGACATTGGCCCCTCTCTGTGCCACCCGCCGCAATGTCTCCGCCGCAATGAATGCACCTGTCCGATTGTCGAGTCCACGCCCGCTGATACGATCATTAAGCAGCTGCTCAGGCTCTCGCTTGTATACAGCGAGGTCGCCTACTTGCACGAGGCTAGTGAGCTCTTCCTTGCTCTTGGCTCCGCAGTCAATGAAGATGTCTGAGAACTCGAAGTTCTCTTTCAGACCTCCATGGTGCTGAGCATTTGCACCGATTACTCCCGTGATGTCCCCGCCGTACCCGAGTATATTTACCTTCATCCCAACTGCCAGCTTCTGACTAATCCCGCCCAACGCTTCCACATACACGAAGCCTTTGTCATCGATTCGGCTCACAATGAGTCCAATCTCATCGCAATGGCCAGCAAGCAGCACCTTGAAAGGAGCATCGGGATTAATAATTCCGATCGCATTACCTGCCAGATCCGTTCGAACTTCGTCGGCGTGCGGCTTGACATATTCCATCCATTTTCGTTGCAGCATCCACTCCTGACCCGATGGTGACGGGGTGCTCAGCAGCTCAAGAAGAAATTGCTTGGCTTGTGTGTCCATATGAATAAGTTCCTTTCTAATTGCAGTGTCAGCTTTATTTGTAGTACGGACTTTTGATAAACTTTTCAATCGCTTCCGACCGTGTTTCTACTCCGAGCTTGTCATAGATTCTACGTTGATAATTATCGATCGACCGTTTGCTGATATGGATTCGTTCACTAATTTGCTCCAGGGTTGCCCCTTTTATGATCATACTCAAAATGGTTACTTCATCTTCCGTTAACATGGGGTCTTCGTTCATCGCTGTCAGCCTTAACTTATGCAATGCCGAGCGGGGGATAACAATATGATTCTCCAGTACACAGCCAATCATATTCTTAATGGCCCCGCGTGTCGTTCCCTTTGAAATAATGGCGCTAACTTGAAGCTCCAGGAAATTATTAATCATGTCGGTAACATCCACCCCCGTGAATATGACGACATGGGTGTCCGGGTAAGTACTCTTGATCTTCTTGGCAATATCCGTACCAACCTGATCCGGCAATTGATAATCGAGGAATACCATATCCGGTTTGTGAGACTCCATCAGCTCCATGCATTTCTGGCCATTAGGCGCAATGTCTAATACTTGTATATTCTCAATTTGCTCTAACACGGATTTCGTAGCTTCTGCCATCAGCGGGTGGTCATCAACGACAATAACAGTTATCGTCTTACTCATGCTGTCAGCCCTTCTTTCAAAGGAAATGTCGCCCTGAATTTATATCCGTTCCCGGGGCTGGTTTCCAGTTCGAAATGGCCGCTCAAGGATAAAACACGGCTCTTCATCTGCTCCACCCCTATTCCAGGAGAGCCAATTTCACCCGACACGGCTCCCTCCCTCTTCTCATAACCAATTCCATCATCCTCGTAGTCGAAGACAATATGAGTATGACTAGCTTTTAGGTAAAGGCGGACCGTCTTGGCATGAGAATGCTTCTTGGCGTTATTAATTAACTCTTGTGCTATGCGGAAAAGATGGCGTTTTGTTTCCAGATCCGTTTTCTCAATAATCGGCGCCTGGACGGAGTAAAATTCAATGTTAAAGTCACTGATCGCCTTCTCAAAACGTACAAGCTTCTCCATTGTAGGAATGAGCCCAATTTCTTTGAGTAAATAAGGGTGAAGCTCGAAGCAGCTTTGCCTTAAGTTCGAATTGATAACATCAATATAGTCAACCATACTCTTCATTTGCAATTGATCTTCTTCCCTGAACGCATATTTCTCGAGCAACGTATGTAACCGATCCTTAAGGAAGAACAAATCCTGCATAGTGGTGTCATGGAGATCAGTAGCGATACGAACCCGTTCCCTCTCCTGCAATTCAAACGTCAGCTTACGGAACCACATGAAATCATTAGACGCTTGTTCGTTCGGAATTTGGGCAGCCAAATGCTGCAATTTCTTAGTCAACTTACGCACCAGGTGAATGTTCTCCAAGCACACGGACAAATAAGTAATGATCAGCTGCAGCCATTGCGTCTCTTCCAAGCCTAGCATAGTATTCGTCTTTTTACGGGTCATGATCAAATAACTTGTGAACTCCTCATGTCGATTGATCTCAAACAAGGTATATTCATTGTGCTCCAACTGGCCGCTATCAATGATTTGCTCCACTTCCCGCTGATCTATGCGTCCTTCACTTATGAACTCTGTAGTATCTTTGTACTTGAATACGATTGCTCCGCCTACAACCTGAAGCGAATTGACAATATCCATTAAAAAGATTTCTTTCAGCTGCCTGAAGCTGGATATACTGCCTAGATTCTTGGCTATTTTTCTCAAGGCGACTTGAAGCTGATGCTTGCGCGGGAATATCGTAGACTCTAGCATGGTTGTGAAATATTCAAGTGAATACAAGATAAGACTGAGAATAAGAACAAACAGGATGAATTCTACAACCATCTTCCCGGCTGTCAGATCATTCGGGGCAAGCATCTTGGTCAGAAGCACCATACCCGCACTGGGCAGTAATGATATAAGTATTGTGAACACCAGTCTTCGCAGGATCAAATCGATATCATACAGCTTACGAGAAATAATTAAATAAGCGAAGGTTAGTGGAAAAATCAGAATAAAAGCCCCCATATATAAGGGGTCTGCCCACATCGTTTGGAATAAAACAAGAGGAAGAAGGGAGAAACATACAACAGGGGCAAAGGAAATAAAGATGGATGCCCAGATCGTTTTGATTATGGTTGAGGCAAATGACTTCTCCTTGCGGTATTTCAAGAACAATCGAAGCAACAGGAAGAAATTAAGCAGCAGCCCTACGATAAAAAACGTCACAATCAACAGCGTTCCGTAGTAATTGATCTCGTAGATATAAGGAAACGGGATGAAATAGGTGGCACTAGCCAACATCCACATCACAACGAAGCTGTACATATATTTGATCGATTTCGTATAGAGACGAATTTTGCTCTTCTCTTGCAAGAAATTGACCAGGAAGCTCATGAACATCACAGGCAATAAAACCAGTAATGTCCCGATCATAAATTTGCCCAGCTCATCCCCGCGGAGTGAGGCGACAAGAGACATGAAGATGGCTCCGATTATGGAGAAAAAGAACGCCAGGTAAACAGCAGACTTGGAACGCTTCATCTTTCGGTAAAGAATAAAAGCCAGTACAAAACTTAAAATCTCCCCGATCAAGGACGCAATATCGTAGAGTGAATAATGCTTAACAGCACTCGTGGATAATAGCTGCTCTTGTCCATCGCGTGATATCAAGATTGTATCCGCCTGTTCGATCATTCTCCATTTGCGAATAGTAGAATAATCGCTTGGGGCTTTGCCATCGACCTTCAGTACCCGGTCTCCAATCTGAATCCCAATCTCCGCAGCAATGTTCCTTGATTCAAAATGAGTAATTCTCCATTCCTTCACTCCATTGTTCATGACATGAATACCCATGGACGGGTAGCTGAACAAAATATGTATAAACCAAATTTGGATTACAACAAAGGCAGCGATTACAATTTTCATAATATTTTTACTATTCACACTTTTCAACTCTTCCTTTCATTGCTAGATTGCTATAAAATTAAATCAAATAGAAAAGAGGTGATACTATATGGTCGCTGCAGTAACATGGTCCCCACACTTACAAAAGATTGTGCGAAGCTTAGTCCTTCCAAGCGGGTCTGAAAATGGTAACCTAAACGAAACCGATATTTCTTTATTGTCCCCCATCGAGCAGCAAGCCGTCCAATCCATACTCCTCCGCAAATCCATGAATGATCCAGGTGAACCTGAAATTCCCTGGAACTAGTATGCCTAATATTTTATCAACAAAAAAAGAGATTGTATATTAGGGATTGGTCACTCCTTATATACCGGTTTCTTTTTTTTTGCATTAAATACATGCAATATGTTGCAAGCGGCGCTAATCCATACTATGATGATTAAAGATATGTTCTTGGTTAAGGACTGTTGAGAATAGGATCGGAAAGCGGGGAGTCGGAATGCTGCCTTCAAGCCATACGAAAAAGATAGATTTGTCTAAGCTTGAGGACGAGAATATACTCTCGATCGCTATTCGAACCGAATTGCAGCTGAATCACAATCGGATCCATCTGCTTATGGATTTCAACAACAATCATGATTTCGTCAAGGAAATTTCTGAGAAGATAACTTATAGAATGCAGAATATGAAGGAAATATCGAACAACGTTATCCTGACGGAGGAAATGTTGCAAAGCGATGAGTAAAGATGAAGCGAACGAGGCTGTCTCTCAGGTCCAATCAGACCTTAGGAGTCAGCCTCTATTGTTATTACCGATTCCCTACACGAATGTAAACTCAAAGCCCGCCTTCATCGAGGGCTGCTCATACTCTAATCTCGTCCCGGTCTCTTCGAACAATCGAAATAATGAATAGGTTAAGTCCGGAATAGGCTTGCGCAGCAGCTCACCCACATTCTCACGAATTTCTCGGACAAGCGTCGCGTAAGTGTCCTGTTCATTAATCTCCTTGCGCTTCTCTTCTGCAGTCTTTCCCGTGAACAAATATTGCCGGGTCTGCTCCCCCTGACTGCCATTCGCCAGAGCAGCTAATATTTCGCCCCGGCTCATCACCATCGCCAAGTCTAAACACCTCTTTCTTGTTGGTGTTGATATTACCCTTTATGTCCCCTATATTCGACTGGTGTAACTCCCGTATTCGCTTTGAACAGCTTGATAAAATAGCTCTGATTATCATAGCCGAGCGCTTCCGATATTTTGCCTACGGAATGATTCGTCTGATCCAACAGCTCCTTTGCCCTCGTCAGCTTCATATGCGTCACATAGTCAATAAAGGTGCGTCCGGTCTCTTTCTTGAACAATCTGCTGAAATAGCTATTGTTCAGATGCAGATGCTCGGCCATCTCCTCCAGCCCGATTCGCTTATCCAAATGAAGAGAAACATATTCCATTGCCTCGACCACCTCACTTCGGCGGACATTCCCGCTCCATTCATCGGTAGACGTCATGGCAGACTGCAAATAATGGATCAACCATTCCTGCAGTTCATCCAGCGAATCCATCTCAAGAATCTCGTCGTGCAGAATATCAACCGTGTAAGCAGGGCGAAAATATTGCAAGGACTGCAGCTTAATTCTCAGATCGAGCAGCAGCTTCAGAATCCAGTCTCGAACTTGTTCAGGCGGGAACCTCTTGTCTCTCAAGAACCCCGTGAGCTCTTGAACAGCTGGCTCCAGACGATCGATTTGTTTCCCGAGGAGGATTGTCCTGAAGCTCTCATTCATTTGTTCGTATTTGGAAAAAATATCCTCTGCGCTGAATGATAGCTGCTCCTGCTTCGTGATCGTCTCGTAGGGCAAATAAAACCGTTGTCTCTTGAAATCCAGAAGACGATTCAATTCAGACTTAATCTCCTCTGGAGTTTG
Organism: Paenibacillus sp. J2R1T-4; assembly: GCF_059692235.1. Lineage (NCBI taxonomy): Bacteria > Bacillati > Bacillota > Bacilli > Caryophanales > Paenibacillaceae > Paenibacillus > Paenibacillus sp. J2R1T-4. The sequence goes on from NZ_JCAUBA010000016.1 coordinate 164,026, forward strand.
TCCGATTCGTCCCAATACAAAGGACATGCTGATCTTTAACGTTCTGCGGACAGAATTCTGGATGGCTTGTGCCAACTCCGTCGCTTCTTGAAAAGGATTAAGCTTCAAGCTTGACTTGTGCGGCATTAATAGAAACGATTCCTTAGAGCTGTAGGTGAAGTGGATCGCATCAGGCGAATGAGCAGCCGCTACCTCTCCTATAACATTGGACACAGCGAATCGCAGCGTCTCATCGGATACAAAGCGCTTTTTCACTTGGCGGTATCTTTCGATATAAGCCATCATCGTCATACACGACTTCTCATCCAGTCGAAGACCGACGTTCTCCGCTTCTCTGCGCCATTGAACAGAGTCCAGAATAGGCTGATGGATCGTGCTGCGAATGAACTTCTCCTTCACCGCTTCGAGGCTGCGGTTCACTCTGAGCTCTAATTGACTTTGCTTATGACTCACACGCAGCTCTTGCTCCATGCTGTCCCTGAATTGGCCGAGCAACGAAGTGAGCATTTGCGGATCGAGCGTCTCTTTCACTACATAATCCTGCACATTCAGCTTGATCGCTTGCTGCGCAAAATGAAACTCGCTGTGGCACGATAAGATGACAACTCGAAGATCAGGCTTCAACTCCTTCAAGCGCTTAATCAACTCAAGTCCATCCATCTTGGGCATGCCGATATCGGTAATAAGAATATCTGGCATCGCTTGAAGCGCGCCCTCATAAGCGTTAGCGCCATTGTCGTACAAGCCGTTCAATCGCAGACCGAGCTGTTCCCATGGGATCGTCTCGGACAGCAGCTCGAGCACCGGATAATCATCGTCCACCATCATGACCTCATACATTGGGTTGTTCCTCCTCACGGTAAGGAATGTACATCGTGACCACGGTCCCTTCCCCAAGCTCGCTCTGGATTTGCATATCAAAATCTCGACCGAACTGCATCTTCATCCGCTCATTTACGTTAGTCAACCCTATGCTGGAAAATCCATTGGCCTTGCCGTGAGAGGAGTTTCCGCCGCTAATCAGCTTCTGTCGAAGCTCCTGCAGCTGTTCCTTCTCCATTCCTACGCCATCGTCTGACACACTCACAACGTAGAAGCTGCCTTTCCTCACCGCTCTGATGCGGATCAACCCAGAACGTTGATTGAGACCATGAATCATTGCATTCTCAATGATAGGCTGCAGAAAGAATCGAGGAACGACCGCTTTGAACGGCGGCCCTTCCAGTTCAAAATCCAGTTCGGCCCGTTCTCTTTGTCTCATGTTCATTAATTGCACGTAATCCGTTACAATCTCTACTTCATCAAAGAACGAGATATTCTCTTTCTTAGGGTCTATGGTTATTCGGAGCAATCGTGATAATGAGGTGAGCATAGCTGCGCTCTGCTTGTCTCCGTTACGCAATATTTTCATCCGAATCGAATTCAGCACATTGAACAGAAAATGCGGGTTGATCTGTGCCTGCAGCATGGCCATCTCCGCTTCCCGCTTGCGATTCTGGGTAATCGATATTTCTGCGATCATTTCTTTTATTCTCTCCAGCATCTGATCGAAGGAACGACCCAGACGTCCTACTTCGTCGACCCCTCGGATATTCGAACGGATTTCCAGGTTCCCCATCTCCACCTTTTTCACAACTTGACCCAAACGAACGAGCGGGCTGGTGAATTTGCCAAGCAAAGACAAGAGTAGAATCAGGAACAAGGCAATAAACAATAGTTGAAACGTAAATACTTGGCTAAAAATCGAATTAATTTTGTGTGCCGCTTCCGCGTAAGGCCTTAGCGAGACCAGATCCCATCCTGCGAAAGGCAAAGGAATGGAGGTGACCAAATAATCCCGATCCTCCATATTCACGATATTGGAGGATGGCTCGGCCTGTGCGGGTTGGGCATATTCAAACAAAGTGCCTATCTTATTGCTGTTCGCATGTGAAATTATTCTGCGATCCTTGTCCAGAATCATTATTTCTTGTCCAGCCGCCATCTTCTCGAACAACGGATTGATCTGATTCTCCAGTAAGGTCACGATTGCATACCCGTAAACCCCGCCCGAGCCGGTCCTCAGCGTTCTGGCAACTGAGATTTGATAAGGATTGCGCGCTTTTTCTGTGAAGAAGACGGTAGGGGTAGCTCTGATCCAATATGATTGATATCCGATCAGTTGACTCCATTCGGGAGACCAGGATTCCTCGTACAGCTTCTTGGGATCATACTCGTAAGTTGGATAATTCGCGAACGCTTCCCCATTCGTAAGAACGATGGAGATAAACAGCTTGTCCCCGCCTACAACAGACAGGCTGTCCATGCGGGTCGAGATTCGATTCCATATATCGAACTGCTCGTATTCACTTCTACTGCCCATGCCCTCTTCCGATGCCGCTTCCTTAAGCAGCACATTCATCTCCGAATCCAATTGAATGAAGTTCGCAGCGTCAAGCATCGACTTGAGGGACTTACTGACATATCCCTCTACTAACCGGAGTGACTCCTGAGCGTTGGACATGGCTTGCTCCTGCACGGCCACTCGGGTCATGGAGTTATAGACAATCAAAGATATATAGACAGGCAACAGAATGCATAGAACGGATGCAAGCATAATCTTGGAGCGTAATGAGGAGAACGAGAATAGACGTTTCATACGAAATCACTCCAGTCGTGCTGCAAATAAACTTATTGAAAAAAACAGCTCCTTCTGGAGCCATTATGGAGACATCGCTTTGAATGGTAAGAAAAACCTCTGGAGCAGGTTACTCCAGATGTCCTTGTTGATTGAGTTCAGTTAGGCGCGTGGGAGGGCAAAAAGATGGACTCCAATCGCTCTTGAAATCGTATTCTTTGAATTTATTTTCAGTTGTGAGAATACGATGTTCAAATGCGACCGCTGACGCTTTTCCACTCCATCTTCCTGCCCTTTTCTGTCCAACTTATATCCAATAATGCTATTTCTCTAAATTCTGATTTGGCTTGCTGAGATTTCAAAAAGAAGGGTGCGGATTAACATCCGGCACCCTTCTAGTATACCATTTTTTCCAATCTAACTCTGAGCAGGCTTACTTTTTGTTGCTGTCAACTATTTTTTGTGTACGTTCTTTCATTTTTTTAATCGAAGTATCGATATCTTGCTTACCTAAGATCAGGAGCTCATATTCCTCGTTAACCACTTTGAAAACTTCGGATTGATAAGCAGCAGGAGGAATGATCTTCGAAGCCTTGGACATCGCTAACACAGAGTTCAAGGAAGCTTTGTCAACCTTCTCCGGATTCTTCGTCTTAGCTAGAATCGTATCGATAATTTTGCTCATATCTTCGGACTTCACTTTGCTCCAGGAAGGAATATTTTTGCCTTGTACTAGCTGACCTTCTGTCGTATACCAACGAACGAACTTGTAGGCAGCTTCCTTGTTCTTCGAGCTTGCTGCAACCGAAACATAGTCGGTAGTAACTGGAGTCAGACCGCTTGGATCGCTAGGTGCGTTTTTCGGATATGGAGCGACGGCTACATTGAAGTTCAACGGGAACTGTTCTGTTCCGCCGATCTCCGTATTCATCCAGCTGCCGATTAAAAGCATGGCGGCATTCTGATTGAAGAATTGCGCCCGGTACGCAAGCTTTTGCGAAATAATATCCGTGTACGGAGTAGAGGACTTGTCTTCTTTTTCCATCTTCACGCGCATTTCTAATGTTTTCTTGAACAGCGGGTTATCCAAATTGGAAGTTCCATCTGCTTTAAGGAATTCTGTATTATCCGGTTGATTGCCCATAGCCAGCTTCATGAATTCCATCCAACCGCCGCTTTGAGGACCATGGAAGTATACTCCGTATTGCTTGGTAGGACCGTCGCCTTTGGTCAATTTCTTAGAGTAGGTCATGAACTCGTCCCAAGTCCAATCTTTTGGAACCGTAAGGCCAGCTTCGTCTAATTTATTCTTATTGAGCAAAACATACCAAGGGTTGAATTTACCTGGGAGTGCATATACTTTGCCATTCAAGGACGTATCTACTTTATATTCGTCGGTTACTTTATAGCCTTCTTTGGCGATGAAGCTGTCAAGCGGTTCTGCCATACCAAGGGATACACGCTGAGCGTAAGAGGCAGGGTCACTGAACATCAAGACGTCCATTGCGTCACCGGAAGCAGCTGCAAGATCGAGCTTTTTCAAGGATTCCTGAGTATCTCCTTTTTCACTCAAGATCACTACATCTACTTTGATGCCAGGATTCGCTTGTTCGAATGCCGGGATTGTACCAGTCCAGTTATAACCAACTTCATTACCGAACGTATACAGCTTCAGTGTAACCGGGTCTTTGGAGCCCGTGTCACCAGCTGCGTTATTCGAATCCGATGCCGTACCGCATGCTGCGGTTATCATACTTACGATTGCTGCCGTGCTTGCAACTTTAGTCCATTTCCATTTGCTCATATCAGGAACCCCTCCCTAAGTGTAAAGCTACTGTTCTGTTTTGTTTTGACGCAGAAAATATCAGAAAAGGATTAAAGCTTATACGTCTGATATTTTAATAAACGCTTTCATCAGGAACATCTTCATTGTATCAACCCAAAACGTTCGTGCGATGCATCAATCTTGACTTGTTATATCACTTTTTTGACACTACTTCTTATTGCGTTACCCCTTGACACCTCCCGTTGCAATTCCTTCAATCACGCTCTTTTGTCCGATAATGAATACGATCAGGAGCGGGACAATAGCTGAGACAGCAGCTGTCATAATCAAGGAATAGAACGAACCGTTAATAGATGTGAACTTCTGCATCGCTAGCTGAATCGTATACAGCTTATCGGTCCGCAAGAAAATTAACGGGTTCTGGTAGTCGTTCCAAGTCCAGATGAATCTCAGGATTGCATAGGTAGCGATGGCTGGTTTAACAAGCGGCAAACAGATTCTGGTGAATATCTTCCAGTGACCGGCTCCATCGATTTTGGCGGATTCAATGAATTCGTTATGAACCCCCATGAAGAACTGTCGAAGCATAAAAGTGCCCAATACACTAAAGCTGCTTAGAAGGATAAGGCCTATATGATTGTCAAACAATCCAATGTAACGGTACAAGATGAACTGAGGAATCAGGATGGCCTGAGATGGAATCATATAAGTCGCAAGGACGATGATGAATAAATATTTGCTGGCGTTAAATTGGATTTTGGAAAATCCGTAGGCTGCCATTGCGCTCACTAGTGCTGAGATCACCGTTGTGCCTACACTGACCTTGATCGAGTTCCAATAATATTTGTAAAAAGGAAACTGCCCGAACCATACTTCCTTATAATTCTCGTAACCGTTCCAGTGTCTAGGAATCCATTGAATCGGATAGCTGAACACTTCGCCTTCCAGCTTGAAGGATGCCGATAACATCCAGAAGAAAGGAAGCAGGAACAATAAACTCCCGGCTAACATCAGGATGGTTACAACCGTTTTCTTTATATCAATGCCCTGTCGCATGATGGCTCACTCCCTTCTTAATAATTAACCCATTTCTTCTGCCCGATCCATTGCAGGATTGTAATGATGAAAACGCATAGGAAGAGCACGATCGCCATGGAGGATGCATACCCAATTTTCAAGTTGACGAATGCCGTTTCATATAAGTACCACACAATCATCGAAGTTGATCCTGCTGGCCCTCCCTGTGTCAAAACAGCAATGAGGTCGAACACTTTGAAGCTGGATATGATACCTGTAATTAATAAGAAGAAGGAAGTAGAGGATAGCATCGGGAACGTAATGCTTTTGAACTGGACCCATTTGTTCGCCCCATCAATTTCTGCTGCTTCGTACAAATCCTTAGGAATCGCTTGCAAGCCAGCAATATAGACAATCATGTTAAAGCCAATGGACACCCAGATGGAGATCGTCATAACCGATGCCAAGGCAAAGGATGGATCGGCAATCCACTTGGGTGGATTCTCGATGCCGAGGGCCATAAGGAATTGGTTAATCGGACCGAATGAAGGGTGGAACAACACCTGCCACACAACTGCAACCGCAACAACACTGGAGATGTAAGGCATGAAGTAAGCTACCTTGAAAAAGCTTTTGAAGTAAACGAATTTATCAATCACAATGGCGAGAAACATAGAGATTGCCAGGTAGATCGGTACCACGAGCAGGAAAATAGCGTTATTGCGCAAGGAACGGATGAACGTGTCGTCATCGAAAAGTCTGGCGAAGTTTTTCATTCCGACCCATTTGAAACCATTCAGGCCAGCAACAAAGTTCCAATCTCCGAACGAAAGAGCAATCGTAGCCAAAATAGGCAATAGCGTAAGTATAGTTACCCCGATCAGCATGGGGCTTACGAACAAAAAACCGGCCAAGGTTTCGCGGGATTGAATGGAGCTGAACTTGCGGCGCTTGGTAACGGACGGAATAGCCGTGTTCTTATCCATTGTGACCACCTCTTTTTCACGATAATGAATTAACTTTCTTCATTATAGAGGACAGTGGTCGAGATTCTTTAACGGTATATTGCCCAATTACATAACAATCTTGACTTTTCATTGTGCAAAATGGATGTGGGGGATTAGCGGGAGGAGTTACAGGGAGAATGTGCATTTTGTTGGGATTTGGCAGTAATCAAGTCGTAAATACTGAATGACCACTCAAATCCAGCCAATGTGGACATAAGTGGTCATTGTTGAGGGCAAGGAGGTAGGTTAGCGTGCGAAGTAAACGGAGGAACGAGGAGGAACGAGGAGGAACGAGGAGGAACGAGGAGGAACGAGAGGAACGAGAGGAACGAGGAGGAACGAGAGGAACGAGAGGAACGAGGAGGAACGAGGAGGAACGAGGAGGAACGAGGAGGAACGAGGAGGAACGAGGAGGAACGAGGAGGAACGAGGAGGAACGAGGAGGAACGAGGAGGAACGAGGAGGAACGAGG